>NZ_JAUYWJ010000009.1:0-372026 GCF_032656585.1 Streptomyces herbicida | reverse complement strand
TGGCCGCCGAGCTGAACGGCCGCCCACGCAAAACGCTCGGCTGGGAAACCCCAGCCGAGCGCCTGCATAAACTGCTCGCGGCCTGATCAACACGACCACGTGTTGCAACGACCCCTAGAAAGCGCCCCCGCGGCGGGGCCTTTTGCCTGGTGCCCCCGGCAGGATTCGAATCTGCGACACCCGCCTTGGGAATTTTTGCAGGGAGGGGCTTTGGCCTGCGCAAACGTTCAGTGCAGCGGGTCCGGCCCGGGAAAGCACGCCTCAGTGTGCCGACTCTGCACGGGAGCACACCTGGTCGCGGCCCCTAGTCGATGTCCACCGGACCGTCGTTCGACTTCTTCCCTTTGCTGGTGGGCAGCTGGAGCAGGCTGTTGCTCTCGCTCTCCCCGGCGCGGTGGCCGTCGGTGTCCTGGCCGTTCAGATTCTGTCGGACCGAGTCGAGGATCGTCAGGCCCTGGGACACCAGACCGGCGGCGATCTCGCCGAGGCCGTCCGCACCGTTGAGGACGTTGACGTTGGCACCCGCGAGGCCGCCGGCGGCCTCCTTGACGATCTGCGGGAGCTGGTCGATCAGCATCCGGTCGAGCGCGACCCGATCGTACGAGGCAGCCGCCTCTGCCTGGATCTTCATCCGCTGCGCCTCGGCGGCCGCGAGGATCCTGACCCGCTCGGCCTCGGCCTCGGCGGGCTTCACGACCTCGGCCACCAGCTGCTGCTGGCGCAGCTTGGCCTGGCGCTGTGCCAGTTCCGTCTGGGCGGCGAGCACCTCCTGCTGGGCGTGGGCCTGTGCCAACGGTCCGGCCTGCCCGGCCTGCGCCTGGGCACGGTCCACCTCGGCTGAGTACTCGGCCTTGACGATGGCGGTCTGCCGGGCGTACTCGGCCTGCTTGCGGGCCGCCGCCTGTTCCGCCTCGACCGCGGCCTGGGTGGCCTGTGCCTGGGCGATCTGCGCCTGCCGCTGGATGGCCGCCTTGTGCGGCGCGGACATCGCGTCGATGTAACCGGTGTCGCCGTCGTCGATCGACTGGATCTGCAGCGAGTCGACGATCAGACCGATCTTCGCCATCTCGGTCTTGGAGGTGTCCAGGACCTCCGCGGCGAGCTTCTGCCGCTCGGTGACGATCTCCTCGACCGTCATCGAGCCGATGATGGCCCGCAGGTGACCGGCGAAGATCCGGCCGGTGAGCACCGACATCTGCTCCTGGTCGGAGAGAAACCGCTGGCCGGCGTTGATGATGCTTTCGTGATCGTTGCCGACCTTGAAGGCGATGACCGCCCGGACATGCAACGCGATGCCCTGCCTGGTCACACAGGTCTCGGTGACCTCGGACTCGCACATGGAGAGAGTGAGGAACCGGACCTTCCGGAACACCGGCAGCACGAACTTCCCGTGCCCCGTGACCACTCGGAACGGCGCGCCCCCCAGTCCCCGCCTGCCCCCCGAGATCAACATCGCCTCGTCGGGAGCGGGGACGCGGTATCCGAACATGCCTGTACTCCTCAGCCGGCGCCGGCGGTGTCCCCGCCCAGCGCGTCCAATGGATCCACCCACTCGATGACGCCGACCTCGCGGCATCCACGTGATTCGATCACGAGCACCGTCGTGCCCACGGGCAGGGGGTCGTCCGACCAGGCGAGGAAGGTTTCGGAACCGCCTCTGACGCGCACCAGGACTTCGCCGGGGCCTGTGGAACCGCGAGTTCCGATGAGTACCTTCCCCGTGCAGCCGATCACGGCCTCGTCCTGCGGCATCACCGGCCGTCCTCCTCTTCCTGGCCCCATGATTCCGACGATAGACCCAGTCCGGCCGGGACCCAACGGGCGGGAGGACTCGGCCTGCGCCACCGGGACGCGGGGCCCGGCGGCGCCCCCGGACCATGCCTGCGCCGCAGGTCGGGTGGCCGTCAAGCGGCCAGCAGTGCTCTTGGACTGTGCGCGCGGTTGGTGGGCAGGAGCGCGTGACGACGCCGATGGCCACCAGGCATGCCGACCGGCGCACCTCCACGGCATCCGGCAGGTAGACACTCACCGGAGACGCGACCCGGCGCCCATGGGCTCAGTCCAGGCGCGTACCCCGCTCACTGAGGATCTGGAGAATGCAGGCCCGCTCGTCAGCGGACAGCGGGCGCCCGTCGTCCCAATGCGCCACGTCAGCGCGGTACACCGCGAATTCCCAGTGATCCGCGCGGTTCACGATTGGTTCGTCGGTGATGGTCGCGGTCTTTCCTGCGGCGATCAGCTTGACCTCGTACGGAGTCGTCTGCTCAACGTCGAACACATTCCACTCCCTTGGGAGGATGGTCTGGGCTGTCACACTCACGCCATACGGCTCGTGCCCTACCGCTGGTGCCGTACCGCTGGTGCCGTATCGCCCGTTCCGTACGGCTCAGTCCCCTGCCGGTGTCTCCCGCTTGCGGAGCAGGACGAGGGCCGCGCCGCCGATCACGACGAGGGCGATGGCCACGCCCGCGATCACGGGGGTGGCGCTGGTGCCGCCGGTGGCGGCGAGGTTGGTGCCGCCGGAGGTGCCGCCCACCGAGGCCGGGCTCGGCTCGCTGAGGGTCTGGGTGGAGTCACCGCCCGCGCTGCCCTGGGTCTTGCAGTCGAGGACCCCGCTGAAACGCTGCTTGAAGCCGTTCGGCCCGGTGATCGTGAAGTCGTAGGCCTGGTCCTCCTGCAGCGGGATGGTCACGGTGCGTGAGGTGCCCGCCGGGATGGAGTGCTCGGTGCCCATCAGCTCGAAGGTGAAGGGCTTGTCGCCCTTGTTGGCCGCGGTGATGTCCACGCTGCCCGCGACGCAGTTCTTCCGGGCCGACAGCGCGGGTATCGCGCCCTTCTCCGCCCAGGTCGCACTGGCCGTGGCGGAGACCGTCGACTCGCTCGAGCCGGCCAGGATCTGGGTCTGGCTGCGACTCTCAGAGGCGAAGGCGCGGCCGACCGGCACGGTGGTCGACGCCTGCACGGTCAGTCCGGCCGTGCCGTCGGCGGCGTCCTCGGGGATGTCGAAGAACAGCCGGCTGCCGTCCTTCGCCGAGGTGATGACCTTGCCGGTGCTGTCGACGATCCGGACACCGCTGGTGGCCGCGTTCGCCGGCGGCGTCACCGTCACCGCGTGTGCATTGGTGTGCACGGTGACCGGTCCGACCCGCTCACCGGGGCGGCCGGAGACCGCGGGCGGGTCCAGGGTCAGCGAGGCCATCGGCTCGCCCAGGTCGCGTGCGCTCTTCTCGAGGTAGTCGGCGAGCTTCTCGGCCTGCGGGTCGACGGCGTCGACGACGGCTCCGTCCGAGTAGCGCCAGATGGCCACCTGGGTGCCGGCCGCGGCGTCCTGTTCGGTGAGGCCGGTGACGCCCGCCCGCTTGGCGAGTGCCGCCAGGTCGTTCACCTGGGGGTAGGAGTTCTGCAGGATCCAGCGGATCTTTCCGGCGGCCTTGTTGGTGCCCAGCGAGGTGCTGCTCCAGGGCGCCTCCTGGTACTTGGCGTCCTTCTGCGTGGGGTTGTGGATGTCGACGCAGTACGTCTGCAGGGTGCCACCGCCCTCCACCGACATCTCGAACAGACCCGCGGCCACCTTGAGGTCGTTGCCGTCCTCGTGGACGACGGCCTCGCCGTATGTCTTCAGGCCCTCGATCGTGGCGGTCGCCCCGCCCTGGTTCTGCGGGGTCCCCTCGGCGGCGGCCGCGCCGGCCCCGGCCAGCACACCGGCGGCCGCGAGCGCGGACACCAGCGTCGCCGCGGCGAGGCGGGCCGTACCTCGTCCACGCGCGGACGGCGCGGACGTCCCAGAGAGCCCAGAGAACGCAAGATGCACGGAATTCCCCTTCGAGCAGGACCCTTTGACGTGGGGGGTGCGGGTCCTACCAGCAGAATCAGCAGCCCCGAGAGCTACGCCCGGCATCCTAAGGATCAGGCACACCAGGCTTGCCGGTCCTATCGTCGGATGACCGATCCGAATCGGAATCGTTATCGCGACGACGGTCCGCGAGCAGGGCTTATCGACAAATCCACCGGGTCGTTCGGAGCGCATTCATCGATAAGCCGCAGTTCGGTCAACCGGCCAATGTGGCTGACATCACGTCACGGCGGCAGGCTCCGCGTGCTGTTGTGCCGTGGTGTGCGCTGGCTCGCCCGTCGGCGTCTCCCAGTTGGGCTCCGGCCGCGGCGGCGCCGATGCCGTCTCGGGTTTGGCCGTACGGCGGAAGACCGCGGTGCCGCGCGCCAGGTCATGGCCGATCGCCACCGCGTCGATGTCGGCCGAGGCCCAGTTCTGCTGCCCCTCGCGCGCCTCGGTGCGCACCTTCAGCCTGCCCTGGACGACGACGGGTTCGCCCACGTTCAGCGAGGCCGCCGCGTTGACGGCGAGCTGGCGGTTGGCCCACACCGTGAAGAAGTTGGTGTGCCCGTCCGTCCAGACGTTCTTCTCGCGGTCCCAGTAACGCGACGTCACCGCCATCCGGAAGCGTGCCGACGGGCCTGAAGGCAACTCCCGGTACACCGGCTGCGTCGCCACGTTGCCCACCACGCAGAGCATCGTCTCGTTCATCGTGAACCCCTCCCTCGCCCGGGTCTCCGACGCCGGGCCGGCATGCGTACGGGCCCGTCCCGTACGGCTGCGTCTGCTGCCGCGACCGCTTTCGTCCTCCGTCGCGATCGCCGCAGAGCCAGACTGCCTCCGTCGGGCCGGGCCCGCTGAGCGCTGTGGACCACCGGCTTCCTGTGGAAAACGTCGCCACCCCGACGAGTGATCCACATCCTTCGAACTCACCCCACGGCGGTTCCAGCCCTGGTCACCCGCACGTACTGCTCCCGTACCTCCCGATACCGCAGCAGTTCCGCGGCCAGTGGATCGAGCACCCTGGCCCGGCCGCAGCCCGCGGCCGCCTCCCGCAGTCGCCGCTCCGCCTCCTGGCCGTACCGCCGTGCCGGCCCGCGCGCCGCCATCCGGCACCCCCACTCCACGAGCGGCCCGCCGACGATGCCCGCCAGCATCAGCAGCACCGGCAGCGCGAGGTTCGGCGTCAGGACACCCGCGATCTGGCCCACCAGCCACAGCCCGCCGATGATCTGAAGGATCGTCATAGACGCCTGGGCCAGTACGGCCGCGGGCCACCAGCCCGGCCGCGGCGGTCGCCCCGGCGGCAGGCCTGCCCGCGCCGCCAGGTCGTCCAGCGCCTCGGGCAGGCCCTGGGACCCTCGTACCGCCGCCTCGCGCACCGCCTGGGCCCAGGGCGCCGGCAGGCCGGCCGAGGCCCGTTCGGACACCGTACGGACCGCCTGCTCGACGCGCTGACGTGCCGTCGCCTCCTCGTCCGCCTGTGCACGCAGGTTCAGCCGCCCGGTGGAGGGCTCGCTGTGGCCCTGGTGCCAGCGCCACAGCCGGAGCCAGGGTGTGCCGCAGGCCCGGTTGGCGTTGCGCAGCCAGGCACGTTCGGCGGCCTCGCCCGCAGCGGTGGCGCCGACCGCCTCCGCGAGCCGGGCGGAGAACTCGTCCCGCGCCTCCTCGCTCAGCCCCGTGCGGCGGCCAGTGGCGTAGACGGGCAGCAGCCGGTCCGCGGCCGAGTCCACATCGGCCGCGATACGACGGGCCGCAACCCCGCGCGCCGACACGAACTGGCCGAGCACCTCGCGCAGTTCGCCGACGCCGTCACCGGTGAGCGCGGACAGCGCGAGCACGGTCGCGCCCGGTTCGCCGTGCTCCCCCAGGGCGATCCCGTCCTCGTCGAGCAGCCGCCGCAGGTCGCACAGGACCTGATCGGTGGCCTCGCCGGGCAGCCGGTCGATCTGGTTGAGGACGATGATCATGACCTCGGAGTGGCCGGCCATGGGCCGCAGATAGCGCTCGTGGAGCATGGCGTCGGCGTACTTCTCCGGGTCGACGACCCAGATGACGGCGTCGACGAGCTTCAGGATGCGGTCCACCTGCTCGCGGTGCTGTACGGCCGCCGAGTCGTGGTCGGGCAGGTCGACCAGGACGAGCCCGCGCAGCTGTGCCTCCGCCTCCGGGCTCTGCACCGGACGCCGGCGCAGTCGTCCGGGAATGCCCAGGCGGTCGATGAGACTCGCCGCGCCGTCGCTCCAACTGCAGGTGATGGGAGCGGCGGTGGTCGGCCGCCGTACTCCCGTCTCCGAAATCGGCACACCCGCAAGCGCGTTGAACAGCTGCGACTTGCCGCTCCCGGTGGCGCCCGCGATCGCGACGACGGTGTGCTCTCCGGAGAGCTTGCGGCGGGCGGCCGCCTCGTCGAGGACCCGGCCCGCCTCGGCGAGGGTCCGGCTGTCGAGGCGGGTACGGGAGAGACCGACCAGTTCGTGCAGGGCGTCGAGGCGGGAGCGGAGCGGGCCGTCGTACGCCAGGGAAGCCACCGGTTGTGTCCCGGGGGGGCGGGTCTCGACGAGGGACGCCTGTTCGGCGGCGGCCTCGGTGACACGCCGTGCGATGAGACCGTCGTCCCAGACTTCCGGTGTGTCGGCACCGGGCGGGGCGGAGGAGCTGGAGGGGCGCGGGTCGCTGTCGCCGCCCTCCGCTCGCGCGTGCTGTGGCTTTGTCGCGCGCCCGGCATCGGGGGCAGTGTCGGGCTTGCCGCCGGCGGCGGCCGCGTCAGGGACGGCGTAGGTGTGGGCGCCGACTGCCGCGGAGGTGCCCTTCTTGAGCAGGGCGTTGCCCCGTTCCTCAGTGTTGCTGGTGTTTTTGGTGTTGCTGGTGTTTTTGGTGTTGTTGGTGTTCTTGGTGGCGTTGGTGTTCTTGGTGGCGTTGGTGTTCTTGGTGGCGGTGGTGGCTTCGGCGCCTTCGGTGTTCGATACCCCCGCGTCCCCGGTGTGACCGGCGTGCTCGATGCGATCCGTGTGTTCCGTGTGCTCCCTGCGTTCAGGGTGTTCCGGGTGGTCCGTGTGGTCCTGGTCAGTGATGGCGGTCACCGGTCACCTCTCCTTCTGCAGTACGGACAGCGCGGCGATGAGTTCGGCCTGGAGTTCGGCGTGGACGTCGAGGGCGTCCAGCGGGGCGAGGCGGCGTTCGCGTTCGGTGTGCATGACCCGGTCCAGGTGCTCGTTGAGCAGCCGCCCGGCACGTTCGCGCAGCCGCATCGCACCGTGGACGCCGATCCGCTCGGCGAGTCCCTCACCGGCGGACCGGGCCCGGTGTGCGCCCAGCAGCGCGGTGGCGGCCAGGGTTGCGACGATCTCGGCGTCGGGCGCGAGACTCCGTTCGATCTTGCGCACCTCGTCCTCGGCGTACTCCTCGAGCTCGCGCCGCCAGCGCCGTACGGCCAGACCGATGCGGTGCTCGGCGCTCTCCAGGGACGGATCCCGCTCCGCGAGCCCGGGCGCGCTCGCGGCCGGCTCCCGCCGCCAGGCCTGGTCGACGCGCTCGTCGGCGGCGGTGACGGCGCACAGCATCAGCGCCGCCAGGCTCTCCAGCAGGGCGTCGAGCAGCTCGCTTGCGGTGCAGTCGAGGGGAAAGGCGCGCCAGCGCTTCAGGGCGCCCCCGGCGAGTACGGCACCGGCCTGCAGCCGCCCCCGTACGCGCGTGTGCTCGCTGTCGTACGCCGCGTCGACGGCGGAGGTGAGCCGCAGCGCGGCGGCGTACTGGGCGGCGGTGGCGCCGGCCAGTTCGGGCAGCCGGACCTTCAGCGACTCGAGGACCCCGTACGCCGTACGCGCCAGGGCGTGCTGCCGGGCGCCGGGATCCTGCGCCATGTGGACGAGCCAGCTCCGCAGCGAGGCCACGGCGGTGGCCGGCAGCAGTCCGCCGCCCCAGGCCGATTCGGGCAGCTCAGGCACGGTGAACCGTGGTACGTGGCCGAGGCCGGCCTTGGTGAGCAGCGCGCCGTACTGGCGGGAGACCTCGGCGACGACCTGGTGCGGCACCCGGTCGAGGACGGTCACCAAGGTGACGTCGTACTCCTTGGCGGTGCGCAGCAGATGCCAGGGCACGGCGTCGGCGTACCGGGCTGCCGTGGTCACCATGACCCAGATGTCGGCGGCGCAGATCAGTTCGGCGGCGAGGACGCGGTTCTGGGCGACGAGGGAGTCGACGTCGGGCGCGTCGAGCAGGGCGAGGCCGCGCGGGAGGCTCTCGGCGGTCTCGATCCGCAGCACGCGCGCGGGGTCCTCACCCGGGAGGAGCAGGTCGTCCCCCGGTTCCTGCTGGGGCACCCACACACGCGTGAGGTCGGGCAGCACCCGCATCCCACTGAACCAGTGATGGTCCTCCGGATGGCACACCAGTACAGGTGTCCGGGTCGTCGGCCGCAGCACGCCCGCTTCGCTGACCCGGCGCCCCACGAGGGAGTTGACGAGGGTCGACTTGCCGGCCCCCGTGGATCCCCCGACGACGGCCAGCAATGGCGCTTCGGGTTCTCTCAATCGGGGCACCAAATAGTCGTCGAGCTGTGCGAGCAGTTCGTCGCGGTTGGCACGCGCGCGTGGGGCCCCCGCCAGAGGCAGCGGGAAGCGTGCGGCGGCGACACGGTCGCGCAGGGCGGAAAGTGTGTCGAGCAGCTGAGGCCGTACGTCCAAGGTCACCACATGCGAAGAATGCCCAATTTTGGGGGAATTCTGAAGCATATAGACATGTCTGCGCGCCGACGGGACACATCGGACGGAAGGGATGACTGGGACGCGGGCACAGCGCAGGCATAACGAGTGCACAACACCATGTGCGCGAGACGCCAAAAGCGGTGCACGATTCGTACCTGCCTGCGATTATCAGGACCGCTTCACCGAACCTCCACATTGAGCCACGGAGGCGAAGCAACAGGGACAAGGATCCGGGAGCCCTATCCTTGTCCCCGGCAACGTCACGGATCAGCCCACACCCGGGCAGCACGTACGAGGCCACCACACCGGCCCCCGTAGCTCAGTGGATAGAGCAGGCGCCTTCTAAGCGCTTGGCCGCAGGTTCGAGTCCTGCCGGGGGCGCCACCCGCCGCCAGCAAAAACGCCCCAGAGGGAATCTTCCCTCCAGGGCGTTTCGTGTCTCTGACGGCAACGCTGATGGCAACAGCCTCGTCACTCGTCGGCCAGCAGGCTCCCCAGCCGATCAAGGCACCCGGCTGCGCGCCGCTCCGCCGGGCGCGCTTCCCGGCTCCGCTCCGCGCGACGCTCCTGCCTTCGGCCCGCTCCGCGCGCGCTGCGCCGACGCGCGCCCACATATGGACAGGGCTCGGAGGCCATGAGTCGATCACCGCATAGCGCGGCCCGCGGCCAGAGCATGCCTCCGACGGGGACGCTCAGGCTCCGGGATGGACGGGGCGCCGTTCGCGAGTGCCGGCCGAGTGCGGCGTGCGCGGGGAGCTGGGGAAGGTAGGGGTGAGCGTGGGAGTGCAAGTGCAGCCCAGGAAGCGCCAGCCCGAGCGCAGGCCAGGGAAAGCTGCTCCGGGGGTTCTAGCTTCGCCGAGGCGCCTCTGGGCCGCCCCGGGGCGTAAAGCGACGGCCACCGCTGACACCTTCCGATGCCACTTCTAGGCCGCACCGGTCACTCGTCACGGCCATTAGATGGATGTCGCGGCCTGTCCCGCGCCCCTGATCGTTCGGCCGGGAGCACTCTCCTTCAGCGGGCTGCGCCTCGGGTGCATCCCTGACGGAAATGGAGTGGGCACGGACTTCACTCGAGCCCCGCCCGGCACAGGAGAACGGGATGCATATGAGAGTAGTCATGGGAGTGCACTCTCGGTGGGGGAAAGCTGCCGTAGCAGTAGTAACAGGGGTGACGGCCGCGGGGGCAATTTGCCTGGCTGAGGCAGGATCGGCGACGGCCATCGACCATGGAATCGTGGTTGATTGCAACAAAGACCCCAACGCTCTGCTACTCGCTCTCAGCAATCCCCAGCCGGGGTCGACGCTGCGGATCAAAGGCGTGTGCTTCGGCAACTTCGTCATCAACACCGATCTAACATTGATCGGTGTGGACGGTGCCGTTCTCGACGGCCATGACACAGGCACCACCGTGACGATCAATGGGGCAGTCCGAGTCAAGCTGGAAAACCTGACCATCACCCACGGTGTCAACAGCACCACCAGGGGTGGCGGCATCATCAACAACGGCGGCACGGTGACGCTCGATAACTCCACGGTGCGCAACAACACCGCTTCTGCCCCCTTCGGCGGCGGGGGCGGCATTGAAAATAACCACGGCATCATGACGCTGAACGATTCGACCGTGAGTAATAACAGCGCCCCCGGCACCAACGGCTTTGGGGGCGGATTCGACAACGAAAACAGCAGCACTGTGACGCTGAACCGCTCCACAGTGAGCAACAATTTCGCGACCGTAATCGGCGGCGGCTTCGAAAATGGCCCCCACACCACGCTGAAACTGCTCTACTCCACGGTGAGCAACAACAGTTCTGGTGAAGTTGGAGGCATCGACACCTCTGTTCCCACCAACTTGACGCTGGACCACTCAACAGTAAGCAAGAACTCCTCAGACACAGACTCCGGAGGCATCCTCATTACGCCTGGTACAACAGCTACGCTGTACCGATCACAAGTCCTCGACAACATTGCTGGGACCGATGGCGCCGGTATCTTCAACCGCGGCAACACTACGCTGAAGGAATCCGCCGTTAGCCGCAACATTGCAGGGCGCAACGGCGGAGGGATCTACAATGACAGCCCCGGAAATCTGACATTGCGTAGTTCAACGGTGGAGGACAATAGCGCCTTTAACGATGGAGGCGGTATCTATAATCTGGGAGCCGCAACACTGAGCGACTCCAAAGTGCGCCACAACCACCCGAACAACTGCGCCCCAACTCCGATCCCGGGCTGTAACGGGTAGCCACATAGAGCTACGGATCAGAAGGTTCCGACATCCACAGCTGACATCAACGACGCCGGACGGGGGCGTACACCAGCGACTCTGCCCGGCCGTCGCACCAGTCGACGGCAGTGACGGCAGCGCGGCGACGACGGCGGACCGCAACGGCACTCAACAGCCCAGCGCGGCACTGGCAAGATGCCGACGATCCACGCCACCAAGGGCCGCCCGCATCTTCTAAGCGCTTGGCCGCAGGTTCGAGTCCTGCCGGGGCGCCGAGTCTCCGCCCTCCCTCGGGAGGGCGTTTTTGCTGTTCAGGGCGGGTTTCCGGAGCGGACTCGATGTCGGACCGGTCCGCAAGGACGTGGCACTCGATCCGGAACGTACGAACACCGCTTCCGGCGACGGGACGCAGCCCCCGGCGTGCCGACTTCAACGCTGTTCAAATCCGGCACGTCCATGCGCAGGAAACCGACTCGCACGGCGTGCAGTGCGAACTCGAACACCGTTTAAGTCCGTCGGCTACGCTGACTCCATGCCGCGGGAAACGTTGAATCGCGATCAAATCGTCGAAGCCGCGATCGAGCTGCTGGACGACGAGGGAGTCGAGGGCCTGAGCATGCGGCGCCTCGGCAAGCGGCTGAACTCGGCCGCGACTGCCATGTACTGGCACGTCGGCAGCAAGGAGAACCTGGTGGTGCTGGCCGCCGACCGGGTCTGGGGCGAGATCGAGCTGATCGACCCCCTCGAGACCGGCTGGCGGACCGCCGCACGCGCGCTGATCCAGGACACGTACGCAATGGTCAAGGCCCACCCCTGGCTGATCCCGGCGATCAGCACGTACTTCGTGCACGGCCCCGGGATGGCCCGCTTCCAGAACCACTCGTACGCCATCCACGAGGCGGCCGGGTTCAAGGGGCGCGACCTCGACTGGGCCGTGAACGCCACCTTCACCTTCGTGGCGGGCACCGCCCTGCTCGACGCCACCCAGGCCGCCGCGGCCAAGGCCAAGGCTTCCGACCTCGCGGACCGGGCGGACGAGGTCGCCGCCCAGTACCACCGGCTGCGCGAGCGCACGGAGCTACTGGGCGGACCCGACGCCGCCGAACTGCTCAGCCAGAACTTCGCCTTCGGCCTCGAGACCGTCCTCGATGGTCTGGAGGCCCGGCTGCGCGGCGCGGACCGCCGGTCCCCGGTGGAGTCGGCGACGGCCGCACAGCCCTCCGGGACCGGGGCGCGGACCAGCGCGGCCGGGGTCCCCTCGATCGCAGGCACCTCCAACTCGGTACCCGGCCTGCTCCACTGACTGCCCCCATGGGCCGCCGGGTACAGTCGCCGGCGAGGAAGGTGAGACGACGTGCGACTTCGCTGTGCGGTGCTGGACGACTTCCAAGGCGTGGCCACCGGGTCGGCCGACTGGTCGGTGCTCGAGCCGGAGGTGGATGTCGTGGCGCTGCGCGAGCACATCGCCGATGAGGACGAACTCGCGGCGGCGCTCGCCGACTTCGACATCGTGGTCACCCTGCGCGAGCGCGTGGCCTTCCCGGGCTCGCTCATCGCCCGGCTGCCCCGGCTGCGGCTGCTCGTCGCCTCCGGTATGCGCAACAGCATCATCGACTACGCCGCCGCCGAGGCGCACGGCGTCACCGTGTGCGGTACCACGAGTTCCTCGACCCCGCCGGTCGAACTGACCTGGGCGCTGCTGCTCGGACTCGCCCGCGGCATTGTCGAGGAGAGCAACTCGCTGCGTTCGGGCGGCCCTTGGCAGTCCACCGTCGGCGCCGACCTGCACGGCCGGCGGCTCGGTCTGCTCGGGCTCGGCAAGATCGGCAGCAAGGTGGCGCAGGTGGGGCTCGCCTTCGGCATGCAGGTCAGTGCCTGGAGCCGGAACCTCACCAAGGAACGCGCCGACGAGGTGGGCGTCGACCTGTCGCCCTCGCTGGAGGACCTCCTGGCCACCAGCGACTTCGTCTCCGTCCATCTGGCCCTCGGTGACCGCACCCGCGGTCTGCTGGGCCCGGCCGAACTCGCCCTGCTGAAACCGACCGCCTGCCTGGTCAACACCTCTCGCGCCGCGATCGTCGACCAGGACGCGCTGCTGGCCGCGCTCCACGCGGGCCGTATCGCCGGCGCCGCCGTCGACGTCTTCGACATCGAGCCCCTGCCCGCCGACCACCCGATGCGCACCGCGCCCCGCCTCCTGGCCACTCCCCACCTCGGCTATGTCTCGCGGGACAACTACGCCGCCTACTACGGCCAGGCGGTCGAGAACATCCACGCCTACCTCGCGGGTTCACCGGTACGACGGCTGCCCTGAGTCGGGGTCAGCTCGTCCAGAAGTCCCACCAGCGGGTGAGGATCAGCATGCCGACGATGCCGATGTGGAGCAGCGGCAGCACCCAGGTGAACTCGGCGAAGAAGGCCTTCAACGCATCCGGTGCGGGCAGGAAGCCATTGAGCACGCCGAAGGACGTCACGTACCAGAACATGATGATCGTCGCGATCCATGCCAGACAGCACCACAGGCACAGCGCGTTGATCCGGTACAGCGACTCGAACTGCAGCCACGACACGAACCCGATGCCGAACAGGCACCCGGCCTCGAAGGTCAGCCAGTACCAGCCGGGGAACACGGCCCCGGCCAGCAGGCTCATGCCGACACAGATCACGATGCCGTAGGCCACCAGGCCCAGCATCGGGTTGGGGAAGCCGAAGGCCGCGGCCTGGTCGCTCTTCATCACGCTGCCACAGGACACCACCGGGTTCAGGCTGCACCCGGGGACGAAGCCCGGGTTCTCCAGCAGTTTGAACTTGTCGATGGTGATGATCCAGGAGGCCAGCAGTCCGGCCGCCCCCGTGAGCACCAGCATGAGCGCGAACGCGCGGTCGGCGCCCGCCGTCCGCCGCATCAGCCGCGCAGGCTGCGGGCCGGCAGGAGGACGTGCGCGGCGGCGTTCAGGGTCTCCTCGGCGCCGGCGAACGCGATCAGCGCCTGCGGTGCGACCGGCTCACCGGGACGGGCCCCGGGCCATGGCCGGGTGGTGAACACGAGGTGGGCGTGGCCGCGTTGGGCGACCGCCGCGAGCCACTGCGGCGGCGCGGCGCACTGGGCCTTGAACTGCGGCGTCGTGAGGACGGCCTGACCGGCCTCGACGAGCAGGGTCACCGGCAGGCCGGGCTTGTCGGCGGCGTCGACCAGGTCCCCGCCGGCCCGCAGGCCGTTGAGCGCCAGCAGCCGCTCGATCGCCGCCGCGGTCGCCGCCGGGCCGCCCTGCGCGTCCCCGAGGGAGTAGGCCAGCAGGTACGGCATGTCCGACCCGTCGGGGGCCGGGCCGCTCCAGGGGAGTACGACGAGGGTGCCGAGGTCGGCGACGCGGAAGGGGCGCGTTTCGCTTGAGGTTGAGGTCACCGCGCGACCATATCCACGGGCCGGCGGGCGGCCCGGCGCGTCATCACCCGACCGGCGGATACCGCTGGGGGCCTCCACACGAACGAGGGACGCCTCTCGACGTCCCTCGGCCTCCCTCGAACGCCCCACGGGCGGATCAGCTCTGCAGCGGCAGACCGCCCAGCAGCGGGCTGTGCTGGTTGAGGGCACCGGTCACGCCCTTCACCGCGTTGAGCACAGAGCCCTTGTTCTCGGTGTCGAGGGTGTCCGACTGATGCTGCAGCGGCATCACGTCGTTCAACTCGAGAGGACCCTTGGTGAGCGTGTTCACGCCGCCGTTGAGGCTGGTGGGCGTGAGGTCGGCGGTGCTGTGGGCGAACGCGGGCGCCGCGGCGCCGACGAGGGCCATGGAACCGGCAACGACAGCGGCAGCCTTCAGGGACTTCATCGTGTTCCTTTCTCGGCAACTCAAGTCACCTCGGGTGAGTCTGACGCCGTGTGCAACGAGTTCCGGGCCGGGGCGGAAACCCCGTGTGCGGAAGACATACGAAATCTCCGCCGGAGCAAGGCCGTCGCCTCGCCGTACGGGCAAACGCAAGCCGGCCGCCCTCCCGCGGGGAAACCGCGGACGGACGGCCGGCCGAAGGGGTGTGCTGCGACGTCAGCCGTTGGTGCAGGCGTTGCCGAACGACGGGTTCAGCAGGGCGACCACGTCAACGGTGTTGCCGCAGACGTTGACCGGCACGTGGACCGGAACCTGGATGACGTTGCCCGACAGCACGCCCGGCGAGTTGCTGGCGGTGCCTTGCGCGCCACTGTCGGCAGCGGCGATGCCGGCACCGCCGGCAACGGCAGCGGCAGCGGCGGTGGTCAGAACCAGGCCCTTCGCGATACGCGACATGGAGAGGTGCTCCTTGGGGTCGAGACAAACATCCGGACGGGGATGCCCGGCGTTGTGTCAACGCGTGGCGCTCCCGCGAGTTGTGCCCCCAAAGGGGTGATCCGAGAAGTGAGTCACCATCTTCACGAATCAGTCACAGTTGCCTGGTTTCTTTGAATTGATACTGATGCAACGGGAGTTGTGGGGCAACGCCCGTCACATGAACGCGTGCTCCACCTGTGCATGACAAGCAACCACAAGCGGCCACGGAGGTCGGCAACCGGGCCGGGGAAATGCCGCGCGCACGGCGGCGGCCTTCACGGCCGACACGCACGTGCGCGAGGTGCGGCGCCGAAGCGCGCGCTGAAAAGCACGGGTGCCGGGCGATGGCGGGCCCGGCACCCGGAGAACTACCGACGGGACGTGGCTCGGCCTCGCCGGTACAGGATCGTCCCGCCCGCGACCAGCGCCAGGCTGACGGCGGAGGCCGCAAGCGTGGCCTCGGTACCGGTGCGCGCCAGCTGGGGCGGTGCTGCCTGGTCGTCACCGCCGGGGGTGAGAGGCGTCGCCGGCGGCGTGGCAGTGCGCGGCGGCGTCGTCGTACCCGGCGGGGTCACGGGAGGCGTGACCGGCGGAGTGGTCGTTCCCGGCGGGGTCGTCGTACCCGGCGGGGTAACCGGCGGCGTCGTCGTACCCGGCGGGGTAACCGGCGGCGTCGTCGTACCCGGCGGAGTCACCGGCGGCGTCGTCGTACCCGGCGGAGTCACCGGCGGCGTCGTCGTACCCGGCGGAGTCACCGGCGGCGTCGTCGTACCCGGCGGAGTCACCGGCGGCGTCGTCGTACCCGGCGGAGTCACCGGCGGCGTCGTCGTACCCGGCGGAGTGACCGGCGGCGTCGTCGTACCCGGCGGAGTCACCGGCGGATTGGTCCTGCCCGGCGGAGTGACGGTGTTGGCGCAGCCGTTTCCGAAGACGGGGTTGAGTACGCCGATCACGTTCGCGGTGTCACCGCACACGTTCACCGGTACGTCCACCGGCACCTGCGCGGTGTTGCCGGAGCCGACGCCGGGCGAGTCCGTCGAGGTGCCGGACGCCGAGGCGCCCGTGGTGGAGGAGGTGCCGGAGCCCGAGGTGTTCGCGCAAGCGTTGCCGAACGCCGGGTTCAACAGGCTGGCGACATCAACGGAGTTGCCGCAGGCGTTCACTGGCACATGCACCGGCGCCTGGACGGTGTTGCCGGACGCGGCTCCGGGCGAGTTCGCCGTGGAGCCGGTGGCCGACGCGCCGTGGGCGCCCGTTGTGCCGGAACCCGAGGTGTTCGCACAAGCGTTGCCGAACGCCGGGTTCAACGCGCCTACGACGTCAACGGAGTTGCCGCACGCGTTCACCGGCACATGCACCGGTACCTGGACGGTGTTGCCGGACGCGACTCCGGGCGAGTCCTTGGCGGACCCGTTCGCACCCGTGTCGGCCAGCGCGACGCCGCCGCACAGGGACACGATGCTCGTCGCGGCGGCAGCCGCGACCATTCCCTTACTCAGGGTCTGTCGCAATCTCGTTGATCTTCCTGCTTGAAGAATTGGGGGACCGGCCCCGGAGCGAGTGAACCCAAGGATCGAGGGATCAACGGTCCAAGGCCGGCCGTAACGCGGCCGGGTGGCCGGCGCGCTGCGTTACGTCGTCACTGGTTGCTGCAGGCGTTGCCCATCGCCGGGTTCAGCAGACCGACGACGTTCACCGAGTTGCCGCACACGTTGACCGGGATGTGCACGGGGACCTGGATGACGTTGCCGGACAGGACACCCGGGCTCCCGGTGGCCGAGCCGGAGGCGCCGGAGTCGGCGAACGCCGGGACGGCCGCACCGAGAGCCAGGACGATGCCGGCGGCGACGGCAGTGGTCTTCTTCATGTACTTTCCCTTCTCTGCGGTCATGCCCTATGACGGCCGAAACCGAGCGAGCACGACTTGTACGGCTCGCACCATGACCGACAGGCTGTAGAACGAGGGATAGACGGTCGAAGAAACTGCGGAACGCGCGGCACCCAGGAATTCACCCTAACGCCCTTACAGAATTGACAAAGCGTAGGCGAAACGCTCTTCCTGGGCGGCGGGGAATTCTCAGCTGTTGCCGGTGCCGTTGGCGGACAGCGCCGAGATGTCGTCCAGGACGTGCGACAGCGCCTCGTCGCCCTTCGCCTGCGTCGAGTTCTCCGCACACTGCTGGTTCTGCGGCGTCGCCAGGACGTTGACGTCCTGGACGGCGACCGGGACGAGGCCGACGAGCGAGCCCGCGTTGGCCTTGGCCGGCAGGCCGACACACAGCTTGTTCAGCGAGCCCTGGACCGCCGACAGCTGCGGGCTCATGGCGCCGCCGGTGGCCGAGTTGCCGAACGACTCCGTGGCGCCGACACCGCTGGCTGAGGTGGTGCCCGTGTCGTTCCCGGTGGCAAGCGCCTCGGGGGCCGCAGCCGCCGATGCACCGACGACGGATGCGGCGACAGCCGCCGCGGCCATTGCCTTCTTGAGCATTTCGCTTTCCTTTCCTGTCCTGGCTCCTCGCCAAGACGCACGTTCCTGCGTCCACTTCAACCGGGAGCGCCGGGAATGGTTGCGGCCCGTCACCCGAACGGACCTGTTTGGCGCATTGAATTCGTTTGGGCCGACCGAGTGAATTGCAGCAACCCCGCGACCTGGTGGCAGTTGAAGCAGGGCGCTCCGGTGGACGGGGTTTCTCCAGAAGGGAACTGCAAGTGATCAAGAAGGTTCTGGCCTCCGCAGCGGTCGCCGCTTCCGTCGTGGGTGCCTCGGCCGCCGCCGCCTCACCCGCGCTCGCGACCGGGAACGACACGGGCACCACCTCCGCCAGCGGCGTCGGGGCGGCCCAGTCGTTCGGCAACTCGGCCACGTACGGCAACATGAGCCCCCAGATGGCGCTCATCCAGGGCTCCCTCAACAAGCCCTGCGTCGGTCTGCCCGCCAAGGCGAACGTCGGCTCGGTCGTCGGCCTCGTCCCGGTCGCGGTTCAGGACCTCAACGTCCTGTCGTCCCCGCAGAACCAGCAGTGTGTCGAGAACTCGACGCAGGCCAAGGGCGACGAGCCGCTGTCGCACATCCTGGACGACATCTCGGCGCTGTCCAGCAACGGCACGGGCAACAGCTGATCGGACGCTTCCCGGACCCCCTTCCGGGTTGTCACCAGGCGGGCCGCCGAGTTTTCGGCGGCCCGCCGGCTTACGTTGCGTCACGCCCAGGGGACACGGGGGCGCCTTTTCCCATGATCGGACTGAGCTGGGCCGATCGGCGCACCCCCCGCAACCCGCTCCCGCTCCGAACAGTTGACGATCATGCAGCTCCTCCCCGGAGTCCGCTTTTTCGAAGGGAACGAACATGAAGAAGCTGTGGGCAACCGCGGCTGTCGCCGCCTCGGTCGCCGGTCTCGCAGGCGCGGCCGCCCCCCAGGCGCTCGCCATCGGCAACGACAACGGCACCACGTCCGCCAGCGGCACCGACGCCACCTCGATGTTCGGCAACTCGGCCACCGCCGGCGACATGAGCCCGCAGCTGTCGCTGGTCCAGGGATCGCTGAACAAGCCCTGCGTCGGCCTGCCCGCCAAGGTGAACGCGGGTTCCCTGGTCGGCGCCATCCCGGTCGCCGTTCAGGACGTCAATGTCCTGTCGTCCCCGCAGAACCAGCAGTGTGTCGAGAACTCGACGCAGGCCAAGGGCGACGAGCCGCTGTCGCACGTCCTGGACGACATCTCGGCCCTGTCCGGCAACGGCACCAGCAACGGCTGAGCCTGCGCTCCGCCTCGGCGGGTCACCGGTCCCTTCCGGTGGCCCGCCGTTCGCGTGTCACGGGCGGTGGGTCACGCGCGGCGCGTCACGGGCGGTAGATCGCCTCGATCTGCTCCGCGTACGCCGCCGTCACCGCGTGCCGCTTGACCTTGAGCGACGGCGTCAGCAACCCGTTGTCCTCGCTGAACTCCCCCTCGACCACGGCGAAGGCGCGGATGGACTCGGCGCGCGAGACGGCCTCGTTGGCGTAGTCGACCGCCCTTTGCACGTCGGCGCGCAGCCGTGGGTCCCGGACCAGCTCGGACAGCGGGGTGTCCGCGGGCAGCTTCCGTACGGACAGCCAGTGGGCGGCCGCCTCGGGGTCGAGGGTGATCAGGGCGGCGACGAAGGGACGGTTGTCGCCGACGACCAGGCACTGGCCGACCGGGGAGCGGCTGCGCAGCCGGTCCTCCAGGACGGCCGGGGAGACGTTCTTGCCGCCGGAGGTGACGAGGATGTCCTTCTTGCGGCCGGTGATGGTGAGGTAGCCGTCGTCGTCCAGGGAGCCGAGGTCGCCGGTGGCGAACCAGCCCTCGCGCAGGACCGCCTCGGTCGCGGCCGGGTTGTTCCAGTACGCCCCGAAGACCAGCCCGCCCTTGATCAGCACCTCGCCGTCGTCGGCGATGCGGACGGCGGCCCCGGGTACCGGCTGTCCGACCGTGCCGGGGCGGGGCCTCAGCGGGGGCACGATGGTGGCCGCGGCGGTGGTCTCGGTGAGGCCGTAGCCTTCGTAGACGATGATTCCGGCCGCGAAGAAGAACAGATTGAGATTGCGGTCGAGCGGGGAGCCGCCGCTCATGGCGTACCGCAGGCGGCCGCCGAGCTCCTTGCGGATACGGCGGTAGACCAGCAGGTCGTACAGCGCCCAGGCGGCGTACAGGCCGGGGCCGGGGCCCTTGCCGGTGTCGAGGAACTTGCGCAGATACGCCTCCCCGAAGCGCACGGCGATCCGGTCGGCGCGGTCGAAGGACGCGCCCCGGCCGATCCGCTCGGCGGTCGCGCGCCCGGTGTCGTGGATCTTCTCGAAGAGGTACGGCACCCCGACCAGGAAGGTGGGGCGGAACTCCCTTACTGCCGGGCGGAGTTCGTCGGGCTTGACGCTGGGGAAGTGGCCGATCTCGATGTGGGCCATCAGACAGGCGATCTGCAGGGTGCGGCCCATGATGTGGGCGAGCGGCAGGAAGAGCAGGGTGGAGGCCGTCTGTCCGGTGACCGCCTGGAAGACGGGGTGGAGCAGTTCGACCGTGTTGGCGGCCTCGGCGTGCAGATTGGCGTGGGTGAGGACGCAGCCCTTGGGCTTCCCGGTGGTGCCGGAGGTGTAGCAGACCGTGGCCACGGTGTCGGGGGTCAGGGTGGTGCGGCGCTTGGTGACCTCCTCGTCGGCGACGTCCCGGCCGAGGGCGGTGAGTTCGGCCAGCGCGTCCGCGTCGAGCTGCCGGACGCGCGGGGGCTCGGGGTGGCCGGCGGTGCCGGTGGCGACGGTGGCCGCGTTCTGGGCCGTCTCGACGACGACGTACCGGGCGCCGGAGTCGCGCACGATCCACTCGACCTGCTCGGCGGAGGAGGTCGCGTAGATCGGGACGGTCTGGCCGCCGGCCGCCCAGATGGCGAAGTCCAGGACGGTCCACTCGTAGCGGGTGCGGGACATGACGGCGACCCGGCCGCCCGGTTCGAGGCCCGCCGCGATCAGTCCCTTGGCGACGTCCGTGACGTCGCGGGCGAAGGCGGCCGCCGTGACCGGGCGCCAGACGCCGCTCTCGCGGCGGCGCAGAACCACGGCGTCGGGGGTCTCGGCCGCGTTGGTGAAGGGCAGGTCGGCGGTGGAGCCGGTCGTCGTGGCCGCCGCGAGTGCCGGGGTGCGGGCCTCGCGTACGACGCCGTGCTCGTCCCGGACGATCTCGACCCGGATGCGCGCCGCCAGATCGGTGCGCTGCCGTGCCCGCTTCAAGTCCCTGCGTACGCCCATGACGGCTCCCGTCGCGGCTGTTGGCTGCCCTGCTGCCGAACGCACTTACCGGGTGGTCAACTTACTCACGCGTAAGCGTAGGTCAATGGGTCCGGCAGCACCGGGAAGCACGCGCTAGTCCAGTCCGCGTCCGGCCTCCTCGACGGCCTGGGCAAGCTGCCGTACCGCCTCGTCCTCGGTCGTACGGGCCAATTGGACGGCGTGGCGGTGGAGTTCGCCGAGGCCGGGGTCGCCGGGCAGCGTGGTCCAGCGGTCGTCCCCCTCGCGGAGGGCATCGGCGAAGTAGGCGGCCACCGCGGTGACCTGGAAGCGGGGGCTCGCGCTCCAGACGGAGTCCTTCAGGGCGCCGGTCTCCAGCTCGCCGGACTCCTCGTGCGGGTCGCGGGTGCCGGGGTCGAGCCAGCGGACGGTGGCCGTGGCGAGATGGCCGTCGGCGCCGGGCTTGGTGCGGACGGCGTACAGGGCGGTGACGGTGTGGCCGGGGCCGATCTCGCCACCGTCGACGTGGTCGTTGCGGAAGTCGTCGTCGGCGACCCTGCGGTCGTCGTAGCCGACGAGGCGGAAGTCGGCGATCGTGTGGGGGTCGAAGGCGACCTGGGCCTTGGCGTCGCGGGCGGTGAGCTCGATGTTCTGCGGGAGCTGCTCGCAGAACACCTTGCGGGCGTCCTCGGTGTCGGAGACATACACCGTGTGCCCGTCGCCCTTGTCGGCGAGGCGCTCCATCAGGGCGTCGCCGTAGTCGCTGCCGACGCCGACGCCGAACAGGGTGATGCCGTGTTCGCGGCGGGCGCTGGAGATGCGTTCGAGGATGGAGTCCGGGTTGGTGTCACCGTCGTTGGCGAGCGCGTCGGAGACGAGGACGACCCGGTTGGTCGCGCCCTTGCGCAGGCCCTCGACGGCGGTGGCGTACCCGGTCTCGACGCCCGCGCCGAGGTCGGTGGAGGACAGCGCCTCCAGGCCGTCGATCGCGTCGTGGACCTCGCCGCGGTGGCCGCCGAGCCGGGTCATCGGCAGCACGGTCTCGGCCTCCGAGCTGAAGGTGACGATCGCGACGGAGTCGTCGTCGCGCAGCCGGTCCGTCATCGTGTCGAGGGACTGCTTGGCGAGGTCCAGCCGGCCCGGTTCGTCCATGGAGCCGGAGACGTCGACGACGAACGTGAGCGCGGCGGGCGGACGTTCGCCGGTCTGCCCGGGGGTGCGGGTGGCCAGGCCGACCCTGACCAGGGACCAGTTCGGCTTGTCGGTGCGGGCGCCGTCGACCGTGACGGAGAAGCCGTTGCCGTCCGGGCGCCGGTAGTCCTGGCGGAAGCTGTTGACGAACTCCTCCGGACGGATCGTCGACGGGTCGGGCCGCTGTCCGTCGGCGAGGGTGCGGCGCGCATAGCCGTAGGAGGCGGTGTCGACGTCCAGGGCGAAGGTGGAGAGGTAGTCGGCCGAGGGGGTGTTCCACTCGTCGCCCTGTGCCTTCCGCGAGCCCTGGCTCTGGGCGGGGGCCGGCGCCGGAGCCGGAAGCCCGCCGTTCTTCGAACCGCCGTTGTTCCTGTCGCTGTGGGAACCGTCCGCGCTGCCGCCCGCGCAGCCGGTGAGCAGCAGGCCGCCCGCCGCCGCGAGGGCGATCAGCACACTCCGTGTCCGCCGTGTCCGGTACCGCTCCATCTCGTCTGCCCCCTGTGCCGGTTGACGTCGACATCTGTGACTGTGACGGCGCGGCGGGCGGGATCGTGCGGTACGGAGCGTTGCGGATGCGTCTCGAAGCGGCCACGGAGCGGGCCCGCCGAGACCGGTGGGTGATCCTCCGGTGACCTAGGAGACCACGTCCTTGCGGGCGAAACCCCGGAAGGCCAGGGCGAACAGCACGAGCGCGTACGTTATGGAAATCGCGGTGCCCTGGATCATGCCGGACCACTCGGGGTACGGCTGTACGGCGTCGGCCCAGGCGAACTGCCAGTGCGCGGGCAGGAAGTCGCGCCAGTGGCCGAGGGCGGTGACGGCGTCCAGGACGTTGCCGACGATCGTCAGGCCGACCGCGCCGCCGACCGCGCCGAGCGGGGCGTCCGTCTTGGTCGACAGCCAGAACGCCAGCCCCGCGGTGACCAGTTGGGACACAAACACATACCCCACGACCACCAACAGGCGCTGGGCGGCGGTGCCCGAGTCGAGCGCGCCGCCGGTGGGGATCTCCAGTGGCCCCCAGCCGTAGGCGGCCGTGCCGACCGCGAGCGCCACGACCGGCAGCAGCACCATCGCGGCCAGGCTGAGCCCGAGCCCCACGACGAGCTTGGACCACAGCAGTCGGCCCCGGGGCACGGGCGCGGCGAGCAGATAACGCAGGGAGGACCAGCCGGCCTCCGAGGCGACCGTGTCCCCGCAGAACAGCGCGACCGGGATCACCAGCAGAAAGCCCGCCGAGACGAACAGGTTCACCGCGGCGAAGTTGGCGCCGGAGGCGGTGGCCGTGTCCATCAGCGTGACCTGGCCGTTGCGGCTGCTCGGGTCGCCGCCGATGGCAAAGGCGATCACCAGCACGAACGGCAGCACGGCGAGGATCCCGCCCATGATCAGCGTGCGGCGCCGCTTGAGCTGGCGGACCAGCTCCACCCGCAGCGGCAGCGTGCGCCCGGCCCGGTAGCCGGAGGCCACCTCGACGGGCTCGGTGAGCGTGCTCACGCGGAACCTCCGATCAGGGTGAGGAAGGCGTCCTCGAGGCGGCGGTGGGGGCCGACCGACTCGACGGGCACATCGAGCCGTACGAGTTCGGCGACCAGCCGCTGCGCGCTCCCGCCGGGCTCCAGGCGGACGAGGAGTCCGTCCTCGGTGCGGACCGCGGAGGCGACGCCGGACAGCGCGGCCACCTTCTCGACGACGGGCTCCTCCACGGGTGCGGCGGTGCCGACCAGCAGCGTGTCGCCCGAGCCGATGATCTCCCCCACCGGACCGGCCTGGACGAGACGGCCGCGGTCCATCACCACCAGGTGCGTGCAGGACTGCTCGACCTCGGCCAGGAGGTGGCTGGAGACGATCACCGTGCGGCCGGCGGCCGCGTAGCGGATCATCACCTCGCGCATCTCGCGGATCTGTGGCGGGTCGAGACCGTTGGTGGGCTCGTCGAGGATGAGCAGGTCGGGCAGGCCGAGCATGGCCTGGGCGATGGCCAGGCGCTGGCGCATGCCCTGCGAGTAGGTGCGCACAGCGCGGGCGAGCGCGTCACCGAGGCCCGCAATCTCCAGGGCCTCCTCCAGGTGCGCGTCCTCGGCCGGGCGGCCGGTCGCCTCCCAGTACAGCTCCAGGTTCTCGCGGCCCGAGAGGTGCGGCAGGAAACCCGCGCCCTCCACGAAGGCGCCCACCCGGGACAGCACCGGCGCGCCCGGTCGGATCGCGTGCCCGAAAACCCTCATCTCGCCGCCGTCCGGCTTGATCAGGCCCATCAGCATGCGCAGGGTCGTCGTCTTGCCCGCGCCGTTCGGCCCGAGCAGACCCAGCACCTGGCCCTTCTCGACACGGAAGGACAGCTCCCGCACCGCGTACCGGTCCGCCGACTTCGCGTACCGCTTGCTCAGGTCCGTTATCCGGAGCGGGACTTCGGCCAGGGCGGGGTCGGGCGCGGGGACCGCCGTGCGGCGGCGGCCGGTGACCAGCAGGGCGAGCGCGAGCAGCGCGCCCGCCGGCGGCAGCCACCACACCCAGGCGGGCAACGCGGCCGCAGCGGTCGTGACGGCCGGGGCGGTGGGCACGCTCAAGTCTCCCTTCAGGGAGACGGTGTAGGTGGCCGGGGCGGCCGGGGAGGCGTAGCCGAGGTCCGTGGAGGCGAACACCAGGCGCAGCCGGTGGCCCTTCTGCACCTCGTGGTCGACCGCCGGGAGCGTCACCGTGACGTCCTTGCCCGACTTGGCGCCCTCGACACGCAGGGGCGCGACCAGCTGGGAGGGCAGCACCTGCCGGGTGCCGCCGGGCCCGACGTCGTACACCTTCCCGAACAGGACGGCGTCGTCGCCTGTCGACGTGACGTGGACGGTGACCGTCGGCGAGCCGGTGATCCGCAGGTCGGTGGTGACGGGCGCGGAGTCGAACTTCGCGTACTGGCCGGGGAAGTCGAGGGAGACGCCCATGCCGAGGGCGGACAGCTGGGCGAGACCGACGCCGCCGCCGCTGCCGCCGATGCCGGGCAGGGCGGAGACAGCGGGCGGGCTGGCGCCGGCCGGGTTGCCGAAGCGCTGCTCGCCGCCGCGCAGGGCGATGGCCCGCCGGTCGTTCTCCAGGCCCGGGTAGGCGTCGGCGCTCGCGCCGCGCAGTTGGGCGGCGCCGTCGGTGGAGTCGACGCCTCCGGTGCGGGTGATCCGGAAGGCGGGGCCGGTGTCGGCCTTCTTGTCGCCCTTGAGGTAGCGGTCGAACCAGGCCGACACGCGCGCCTGGACCCGGCTGGACTCCATGTCGCCGCCGTCGTGCCCGCCCGCGATCCAGTCGACGTCGACCGGGGCGCCGTTCGCGCGGATCGCCTTCTCGGCCGCGTCGGACTGGGCGAGCGTGAAGAGGGAGTCGGTCTGGCCCTGCACCAGGAGCGTGGGCACCTTGATGCGGTCGGCGACGGCGGACGGCGAGCGCTCCTCCAGCAGGCTGCGCGCGGCCGCGTCCGGCTTGCCCGACTCGGCGACCCGGTCGTACATCCGACACAGCGCGGGCTCGAACCGGTCGCAGCCGCCACCGGAGTTGAAGAAGATCCCGGCCCAGAGCTTCTTGAACACACCGTCCGGGAACAGGGCGTCCGCGAGGTTCCAGTACGTGATCGCCGGGGCGATGGCGTCCACCCGGTCGTCGTGGCCGGCGGCGAGCAGGGAGACGGCTCCGCCGTACGAACCGCCGGCCACGCCCACGCGCGGGTCGCCGCTCCTGTCGAGCTGCACCTGGGGCTGCTTCGCCAGCCAGTCGATGAGCCGGGAGACGTCGGCGACCTCGCCCTTGGGGTCGTTCAGCCCGATCTTCCCGGTCGACCGGCCGAAGCCGCGCGCGGACCAGGTCAGCACCGCGTACCCGTCCCGGGCGAGGTCCTCCGCCTCCTGCCGTACGTCGTCCTTGCTGCCGCCGAAGCCGTGCCCGAGCAGGACGGCCGGGCGACGGCCGGCGGTGGCGGAGGTGAAGTACGAGGTGTCGATGCGCACCCCGCCGCCGGTCGTGACGACCCGGTCGGCCCGGCGCACCGGGGGCGGGTCGTCGGAGGCGACCGCCGTCCACGTACCGGCGCCGGCGAGCACGACGACGGCCGCGGCGGCCATCAGCCGCCGCGGCCCCCGAAGCAGCCCCCGGAATCCGGGCACTCGAAGATCCATGACTCAACGGTACGGGCCGTCACCGACAACCGATGCAGCCACCGGGTTGAACCCCCTGCCCTCCTGTGGGAGTAGAGGGCTCCTCCGGCGTACTTCGGCCGTGGTACGAAGGCGCATGGACATCCGTCGTGCCACCACGGTCGCCGAAGTCGCCGCGGCCGAGCATCTGTTCGACCACCCGGTCCGTACGGAATGGGCCGAGCGCTTCCTGACCGCCGCCGGACACCATCTGTTCCTTGCCTATGAAGAGGACGGCGAGAACAGCGAGCTCGGGGGGACCGCCCCCGTCGGCTTCGTCAGCGGCGTGGAGACCGTCCACCCCGACAAGGGCACCGAGATGTTCCTGTACGAGCTCGCGGTCGCGGAGCCGTACCGGCGCCGGGGCATCGGGCGGGCGCTGGTCGGCCGGCTCGCCGAGCTGGGCCGGGAGTCGGGCTGCTACGGCATGTGGGTCCTGGTCGACGCCGGGAACGACGTCGCCCTTGCCGCCTATCGCAGTGCGGGCGGCAAGGACGACGGTACGTGCTCGGTGATGACCTGGGATTTCGGCTGAGCCGGGGTCAGGGGGCGTCGTTTGGATCATCCCGGCGTCGCGGGCCCTGGCACGCGCTCCCCCAAGCTCTCGACTGCGCTCGAGCAGGAGGGACCCCCATGACCCCGCTCGGGTCGGCCAGACCGCACCGTTCGTCACGGCCGGCCTGATCCAAACAACACCCCCTACGCCTGCGCGTCCTCCGGGATCGACACCAGCCAGCGGGTCTCGGCGCGCGGGCGGAGGTAGAAGACCCAGTAGAGGGTGGCGACGGCGGTGATGCCGCCCGTCCACAGCAGGTAGGCGGTCTCCTGCTGGCTGAGGATGTACGCCAGGACGGCGATGAGCAGGACCGGCATCGCGGGCCACAGCGGCATGCGCCAGGCGGGCGTGTGCTTGTGGTGGCCGCGGCGGGCGAGCAGGGCGGCGACCGCGACGAGCAGGTACATGCCGGTCACCGAGACGCCCGTGACGCCGTAGAGCGTGTCCAGGTTGACGAAGCAGAGCAGCGCGCCGGGGACGCCCACCGCGAGCGTGGCGACCCAGGGGGAGCCGAAGCGGCCGAGCTTGGCGAAGACGTTGTTGACCGGCTGCGGCCAGGCCTTGTCGCGGGCGGAGGCGAACAGGACGCGGGAGTTCTGGATGACCATGACGATGCCCGCGTTGATGATCGCGAGGGCCACGCAGAGGCTGACGAAGGTGCCGACGGCCGAGTTGGACCAGGCGGTGACCATGGAGCTGATGTCGCCGCCGGTCAGCTCCTTGAGGTCGGAGGCGCCCATGGTGATGGCGACGACCGGGACCAGGATGATCACGGTGGAGATGGCGAGGGTGGCCAGGACCGTGCGGGCGACGTTGCGGCGCGGGTGCTCCAGCTCCTCGGAGAGGTAGACGGCCGTCGAGAAGCCCTGGGTGACGAAGAGGGCGATCGCCAGGCCGGAGACGACCAGCATGGCCGTCACGGTGTCCGTGTGTCCGTTGCCGCCCGCGACCTGCATCGAGGTGAGGCTGCCGAGGCCGCGGTGGCCGTGGGTGAAGCCGAGCAGGGCCACGACACCGGCGGCGATGACCTCCAGGACCAGGAAGACGCCGGTGATCCAGGCGTTGGCCCGCAGGTCGAGCAGACCGGCGAGGGTGGCAAGGAGCATCACGCCGGCGCCGGCCATCGCCGGGTCGAGGTGCACGATCGGCGCGAGATAGTCCGCCGTGCCCATCGCGATCACCGGCGGGACGATCATCACGACCAGCAGGGACAGCACGAACACCAGCCAGCCCGCCAGCCGTCCGGCCATCGTCGAGACCATGGCGTACTCGCCGCCCGCGCTGGGGATGAGGGTGCCCAGCTCCGAGTAGCAGAACGCCACGGCGATACAGAGGAGGGAGCCGATGGCGATCGTGAGGGCGGTTGCGGTGCCGAGCGAGCCGAACAGGTCCGGGACCACCACGAAGAGCGTGGAGGCGGGCGTCACGCACGACAGTGTCAGCAGGGTGCCGCCGACCACTCCGATGGAACGCTTGAGCTTCTGAGGGGCGTCCGAGGTCCCGTCCAGGACGGCGGTCTCGACGGGGCGGAGCGTGTCGGTCATGCGGCGGTTCCGATCGACTCGTGCGGTGGTGGTTCGGGCGGGAGCGCTATCGCCTCCGGCGGCTCGCGTCGTTCTTGTTTCTCTCGCTCCCGGCGCTGATGGAACCCCGACGAAAACCGGCGCGTCAATGGGTGTTTACCTACGAAATCCGAAGATCAACAGGCTGTTTGATCGCGCATACAGCAACTCGGTGCAGGCAATTCGGCACCTGGGGTCCATACGAGAATCGCAGGACGAACGGCAAAAAAAGTAGCAGCGTCCGGTATACGGACGCCGTAAAGCAGTCGCACGACTGTCGGTGGGTCCCGCTAGAGTCAACGGATCACAAACAACACACAGCAAAATCAGGGGTGGGGACCATGAAGCTGCGGCACACCGCGGCCTGGGTGGGGTGTACGGCGGCGGCGCTGCTGGCGACCTCCGCGTGCGGCACCGAGGGCGCGAAGACGGCGGCCAAGGCCGTGGACAACGCCGACAAGGCGTTGGCGGCACTGGCGCGGGCGACGGACCGGACGCAGAACCTCGGCTCGGCCGAGGTGCGGATGAGCACCGACCTGGGCACGGGTACGGGCCCGGTGGCCATGGAGGGCACTTACTCCTGGGGCGACGGCTTCGCCTTCGACGTCGACATGGACACCAAGGCCGTCCAGATGCAGACGCTGACGAGCTCTCCGACGGTCCGCATGCTCTTCGTGGGCGGCGCGTACTACTACGACATCGACCCGCAGCCCTCCGGCCCGCTCAAGGGCAAGGAGTGGATGAAGATCGACGGCTCGGCCGTGTTCGGCGAGAAGGGCGGCCAGGCGATGGCCGGGGGCACCGGTGGCGGCAGCCCGGTGGCCTCCATGAAGGCCCTGAAGTACGCCAGCGACGTCGACGACCTCGGCAAGCAGACCGTCGACGGACAGAGCACGACCCACTACCACGCCGTGGTGAAGGCGGACCAGATGGGCAAGCTCAAGGACGTCTACGGCGACCAGAACAACATGCTCAGCCAGATGACCGGCGCCAACGGCTCGATGACCATGGACATCTGGGTGAACGACAAGGACCTGCCGGTCCGCATGAAGCAGGCCTTCGGCTCCGCCACCGTCACCATGGACTTCAAGAAGTTCGGAAAGACGGCCACGGTCAAGGCCCCGCCCGCCGCGCAGACCGGTGACCTCACCGAGCTGCTCAAGCAGCAGCAACAGCAGAAGCAGCAGGGCTGAGCCCGGGCACGGCGGTGCCCCGCCCTCTCCCACGCGGAGGACGGGGCATGCCGTACCGGCTCAGTGGTTGCGCGGGAAGCCCAGGTCCACGCCCGCCGGGGCGTCGGCCGGGTCGGGCCAGCGCGTGGTGACGACCTTGCCGCGGGTGTAGAAGTGCGTGCCGTCGTTGCCGTAGATGTGGTGGTCGCCGAAGAGCGAGTCCTTCCAGCCACCGAAGGAGTGGTAGCCCACCGGCACCGGGATCGGCACGTTCACGCCGACCATGCCGGCCTCGATCTCCAGCTGGAAGCGACGGGCCGCGCCGCCGTCCCGGGTGAAGATCGCGGTGCCGTTGCCGAAGGGCGAGCTGTTGATCAGCGCCACACCCTCCTCGTACGTGTCGACGCGCAGCACGCACAGCACCGGGCCGAAGATCTCGTCCTGGTAGGCCTTGGCGCTGGTGGGCACCTTGTCGAGCAGCGAGATGCCGATCCAGTGGCCGTCCTCGTAGCCCTCGACCGTGTAGCCGGTGCCGTCGAGCACGACCTCGGAGCCCTCGGCCGCCGCGCCCTCGACGTAGGACGCCACCTTGTCGCGGTGGACCTTGGTGATCAGCGGGCCCATCTCGGAGGTCGGGTCGTTGCCGGGACCGATCTTGATCTTCTCGGCGCGCTCGCGGATCTTCTCCACCAGCTCGTCGCCGATGGCGCCCACCGCGACGACCGCGGAGATGGCCATGCAGCGCTCGCCCGCGGAGCCGTAGGCGGCCGAGACGGCGGCGTCGGCGGCCGCGTCCAGGTCGGCGTCCGGCAGCACCAGCATGTGGTTCTTGGCGCCGCCCAGGGCCTGCACGCGCTTGCCGTTCGCGGAGGCGGTGGTGTGGATGTAGCGGGCGATCGGGGTCGAGCCGACGAAGGAGACGGCCTTGACGTCCGGGTGCTCCAGCAGGCGGTCGACGGCCACCTTGTCACCGTGGACGACGTTGAAGACACCGTCCGGCAGACCGGCCTCGGCCAGCAGCTCGGCGATCTTGAGGGAGGCCGACGGGTCCTTCTCGGACGGCTTCAGCACGAAGGTGTTGCCGCACGCGATGGCGATGGGGAACATCCACATCGGGACCATCGCCGGGAAGTTGAACGGCGTGATGCCGGCGACGACACCCAGCGGCTGCCGGATCGCGGCCACGTCGACACGGCTGGCGACCTGCGTCGACAGCTCGCCCTTCAGCTGCACGTTGATGCCGCAGGCCAGGTCGACGATCTCCAAGCCGCGCGCGACCTCACCGAGGGCGTCGGAGTGCACCTTGCCGTGCTCGGCGGTGATCAGCTCGGCGATCTCGTCGCGGTGGGCGTCGAGCAGTGCGCGGAACTTGAACAGGATCGTGGTGCGCTGGGCCAGCGAGGACTGGCCCCAGGTCGCGTAGGCGTCCTTTGCGGCGGCCACCGCCGCGTCGACCTCGTCCACGGAGGCGAACGCGACCTTGGTGGTGACCGCGCCGGTCGCCGGGTCCGTGACCGGCCCGTACGTACCCGAAGCGCCTTCGACGGTCTTACCGCCGATCCAGTGGTTGACGATCTTCGTCATGCCCGGTTACTCCTTCACAGATGGCGGCGTCGGGTAGAGACGTGCCGTTCGTACAGCTCACGTGCCTTGACCGCGGAGGAACGGGTCGCGGTCTCGGCCACAGGGACATCCCACCAGGCCTGCGCCGGAGGCGCGCCCGACACAGTGTCTGCGGTTTCGGTCTCCACGTAGACACAAGTGGGAGTGTCGGCGGCCCGCGCCTCGGCGAGTGCCGTGCGCAGGTCACGGACGGTCTTCGCGCGCAGCACGCGCATGCCGAGGCTGGCCGCGTTGGCGGCCAGGTCGACGGGCAGCGGGGCGCCCGTGTAGGTGCCGTCCTCGGCCTGGTAGCGGTAGGCGGTGCCGAACCGCTCGCCGCCCACCGTCTCGGACAGCCCGCCGATCGAGGCGTATCCGTGGTTCTGCACGAGCAGCATCTTGATCGCGACGCCTTCCTGCACGGCGGTCACGATCTCCGTCGGCATCATCAGATACGTCCCGTCGCCGACCAGCGCCCACACGGGCCGGTCGGGGGCGGCGAGCTTCACACCGATCGCGGCCGGGATCTCGTAGCCCATGCAGGAGTAGCCGTACTCCAGGTGGTACTGGTCCCTCGATCGCGACCGCCACAGCTTGTGCAGGTCGCCGGGGAGCGAGCCGGCCGCGTTGATGATCACGTCCGTCTCGTCGACCAACCCGTCCAGCGCGCCCAGCACCTGCGGCTGCGTCGGCCGTACGTCCGGCTCGTCGGCCTCGTAGCAGGCGTCGACGCGCTGCTCCCAGCGCTCCTTGTCCTCGCCGTACTCGGTGGCGTACGCGTCGGAGACCCGGTGGTCGTGCAGCTCCAGCGCCTCGGTCAGCTCCTCCAGGCCGCTGCGGGCGTCCGCGATCAGGGGCGTGCCGGAGAGCTTGTGGCCGTCGAAGGGCGCGATGTTGAGGTTGAGGAAGCGCACGTCCGGGTGGGCGAAGAGGGTGCCGGAGGCGGTTGTGAAGTCGGTGTACCGGGTACCCACGCCGATCACCAGGTCGGCGGTGCGGGCGAGTTCGTCGGCGGTCGCGGTGCCGGTGTGGCCGACGCCGCCGACGTCCTGCGGGTGGTCCCAGCGCAGAGAGCCCTTGCCGGCCTGGGTGGAGGCGACCGGGATGCGGGTGGCCGTGGCGAACTCGGCGAGGGCGTCCTCGGCACGGCTGTGGTGGACACCGCCGCCCGCGATCACCAGCGGCCGCCGTGCCGCCCGGATCGCCCGCACGGCCCCGGCGAGTTCGACCGGGTCGGGGCCCGGCCGCCGTACGGTCCACACACGCTCGGCGAAGAACTCGTCCGGCCAGTCGTACGCCTCCGCCTGCACGTCCTGCGGGAGGGCGAGGGTGACGGCGCCGGTCTCGACCGGGTCGGCCAGCACCCGCATGGCCTGGAGGGCGGCCGGGATCAGGGCCTCGGGCCGGGTGATCCGGTCGAAGTACTTCGACACCGGGCGCAGACAGTCGTTGACCGACACATCGCCCGCGTACGGGACTTCGAGCTGCTGCAGGACCGGGTCGGCGGGGCGGGCGGCGAAGACGTCACCGGGCAGGAGCAGGACGGGGAGGTGATTGATGGTGGCCAGGGCGGCGCCGGTCACCAGGTTGGTGGCGCCGGGGCCGATGGAGGTCGTCACCGCGTGCGTGGACAGGCGGTTGGACTGACGTGCGTAGCCGACGGCCGCGTGCACCATGGCCTGCTCGTTGCGGCCCTGGTGGTACGGCATGTCCTCGGCGTACTCGATGAGCGCCTGGCCGATCCCGGCGACGTTGCCGTGGCCGAAGATGCCCCAGGTGGCCCCGATCAGCCGGCGCCGGACGCCGTCCCGCTCCGTGTACTGCGCGGCCAGGAAACGGACTAGCGCCTGCGCGACCGTGAGCCTCGTCGTTGAGGTCATCGGTAACCCTCCGTATGGTCCGGGTGGAAACAGATCCGCCACTCCCGGGTCTCACCCGGACCGGACATGACGTTCAGGTAGTACATGTCGTGCCCGGGCTGGGCGATCGACGGGCCGTGCCATCCGTCGGGGACGAGAACGGCATCGCCGGAGCGGACCTCGGCGAGGACGTCGGTTCCGCCCTCACGGGAGGGGAATACGCGCTGATAGCCGAAACCGTTCGGGCCGTCGATCTCGAAGTAGTAGATCTCCTCCAGCTCCGACTCCTCGCCGGGCCGGTGTTCGTCGTGCTTGTGCGGCGGGTACGAGGACCAGTTGCCGCCGGGCGTGATCACCTCGACGGCGATCAGCCGGTCGCAGTCGAAGGAGTCGGCGGAGGCGAAGTTGCGGACGCGGCGCGAGCAGTGGCCGCTGCCGCGCACCTCGACGGGGACCTCCGGCGCGGAGCCGTAGCGGGCGGGGAGTCGTCGCTCGCACTTCGCTCCTGCCAGGGCGAAGCGGCCTCCCGCGCCGGAGGCGATCTGGACCCGGGTGTCACGGGGGGCGTAGGCGAAGTCGGAGGCTCCGCCGAACACGCTCTCCCTGCCCAGGAGTTGGAACTCGTTTCCTTCTGTCCGGACGGTACATCCGCCTTCCAGCGGAAGCACGATCCACTCGCTGTCACCGGTGGTGAAGATATGCGTGCCGCCGGGCTCCAGCTCGACGATCCGCAGACTGCTGTGCGTCCATCCGGCCCGCTTGGGGTCGATGTCGACGACATACTGGGCGCCCGCGGTCGAGCCCTTGCGGAGGTGCAGGTCATTGCTGGTCATGCGGCCCTCACAGCAGTCCTACGGCGGTGTCCACGGCGGCGGCCACATCGCCGTCCGCCGGGTACAGCAGTGAACGTCCCACCACCAGGCCCCGCACGGTGGGCAGTTGGAGGGCGCCGCGCCACTTCTCGTACGCCGCCTCCTGGTCGTCCCCGACCTCGCCGCCCAGCAGTACCGCGGGGAGCGTGGAGGTCTCCATGACCCGGGCCATGTCGTCGGGGTTGTCGGTGACCGGAACCTTCAGCCAGGTGTAGGCCGAGCTGCCGCCCAGGCCCGAGGCGATGGCGATGGACTTGGTGACCGCCTCGGCGGACAGGTCGTTCGTCACCCTCCCGTCGGGGGTGCGGCGGCTGATGAACGGCTCCACGAAGACCGGGAGCCGTCGGGCGGCCATGTCGTCGATGGCCCGGGCGGTGGACTCCAGGGTGGTGAGGGAGCCCGGGTCGTCGTAGTCGATGCGCAGCAGCAGCTTGCCCGCATCGAAGCCCAGCCGCTGGATGTCCTCGGGGCGGTGGCCGGTGAAGCGGTCGTCCATCTCGAAGGACGCGCCCTGCAGGCCGCCGCGGTTCATCGAGCCCATGACGACCTTGTGGTCGAGGGCACCGAGCAGCAGCAGGTCGTCGAGGATGTCGGCGGTGGCGAGCACGCCGTCGACGCCGGGCCGCGACAGCGCGAGGCAGAGGCGTTCGAGCAGGTCGGCGCGGTTGGCCATGGCCAGTCCGCGGTCGCCGACACCGAGGGCGCCGCGGGCCGGGTGGTCGGCGGCGACGATCATCAGCCGGCCGTCCTCGTTGAGGAGGGGCCGACGGGCGCGGCGGACGGCGGCCTCGCCGATCGCCTCGGGGTGGTGGGTGCGGGTGTGGACCAGCGCGGAGACGTCCACGCGCGCGTGTCCGATGCCGCCCCCGCCGTCGTGGTGGGCGCCGCCCACCTTGCCGGCCCTCACAGCACCGCTCCCGCCTCGAGCGCGGCGGCCACCTCGTCCGAAGTGGGCATCGCGGAGGAGCACTCCAGGCGGGAGGCGACGATCGCGCCGGCCGCGTTGGCGTGCCGCATGATCTTCTCCAGGTCCCAGCCGGCCAGCAGGCCGTGGCAGAGCGAGCCGCCGAAGGCGTCACCGGCGCCGAGTCCGTTGAGGACGTGGACCGGGAGCGGCGGGACCTCGGCGGACTCGCCCTCCCGGTGCACGGCGAGGACACCCTTCGGTCCCTGCTTGACCACGGCCAGTTCGACGCCGGCGTCGAGGAGCGCGCGGGCGGCGGCGTGCGGCTCACGCACGCCGGTGGCGACCTCCACCTCGTCCAGGTTGCCCACGGCAACCGTGGTGTGGCGCAGTGCCTCGGCGTAGAAGGGGCGGGCGCTGTCCGGCCCGCGGCGGGAACCGCTGATGTCATCGCTCCAGAACATGGGGCGCCAGTCGAGGTCGAAGACCGTCGTGCCGGACCTGTCCCGGTGCGCGAGGGCCGCCAGCGTCGCCGTACGGCTGGGTTCCTCGCTCAGTCCCGTCCCGGTGACCCAGAAGATGCCCGCCTCGCGGATGGCGTCGAGGTCCAGCTCATGGGCGTCGATCTCCAGGTCGGGCGCCTTGGGCTGACGGTAGAAGTAGAGCGGGAAGTCGTCCGGCGGGAAGACCTCGCAGAAGGTGACCGGTGTGGGCAGTCCGGGGACCGGGGTGACCCAGCGGTCGTCGACTCCGAAGCCGCGCAGGGCCTCGTGCAGATAGGTGCCGAAGGCGTCGTCGCCGGTGCGGGTGATGACCGCGGCGCTCCGGCCCATGCGGGCCGCGGCGACGGCGACGTTGGTGGCCGACCCGCCGAGGAATTTGCCGAAGGACGACACCTGGGCGAGTGGAACACCTGTCTGCAGCGGATAGAGATCCACTCCAATCCGCCCCATGGTGATCAGGTCGTACGCCATCGGTTTCCCTTCCTCACGGCTCTTCCCCGGTTTGTAGTCCCGTACCCGGAGCCCTGTCAATGGTTTGTCCAGACATTCGGACCAGTGTCGGCCACCTGCGCCGGGCACTTCGGTCACCTCGAGCCGCGCCGGACGGCCCGGGCGGCGTCAACCGACGTTCATGTGCCGACGTGTGCCTTTGCGACGGCTGTGTCACAAACACCTCCCCCGTGTCACATACGTCACACGTACGCGGGTCCTCGGTCACACTCGGCCGACAGGCGCTGCCCGTTGCTCACTCTGCGTCGTTCACCGTGCACAGGCTTGGTGATCGCCAGCGAAGCGCCCGGCTCCCCCGACGGCCGTTCCCGGCCGCCCCCGCGGTGCGCGCACGGAGGTGCAACTCATGACCGACCGACGGCTCTGGTCCTACAAGGAGATCGCGGCACACATCCGCGTCCAGCCCGACACCGTGCGGTCCTACCGCAAGCACGGGCTGCTGCCCCCGCCCGACCATGTGGAGGGCGGCAAGCCCTACTGGTACGCGGACACCGTCCGGGCCTGGGTCGCCTCCCGGCCCGGCAACCGCGGCCGCAGACAGGCCTGAACCCGCCCGGCGCGCCCGGTGTCCCGCCCTGGCGTGGGACACGGGCGACACGGACGCCTCGGTCGGCTCAGCTCCAGGGTTCGACGACCGTGACGCCCGCGCCCGGTGCCGTGTCCATCGCCGCGAGTGCGGCCGGGGCCGCGTCGAGCGGGATCGTCGAGGTGACCAGCAGGTCGGGGCGGAGGACGCCCGCACGGACCAATTCCAGCATCGCCGGGTAGGTGTGCGCGGCCATGCCGTGGCTGCCGAGGAGTTCGAGCTCGAGAGCGATCGCGCGGGCCATGGGCACCGGGGTCGTACCGTCCGGGGAGGGCAGGAGACCGACCTGGACATGGCGTCCGCGGCGGCGCAGACCGTTCACCGAGGCAGCGCAGGTGGACGGGGAGCCGAGAGCGTCGAGCGAGAGGTGGGCGCCGCCTCCGGTGAGGTCGATGACGGCCGCCGCCGTGTCCGGCACGTGCGTGGCGTCCACACACTCAGCCGCGCCGAACTTCCGTGCCAGGTCCAGGGCTTGAGGGGACACGTCGACGGCGACCACCCGGGCTCCCGACGCCGCGGCGATCATCACCGCCGACAGGCCCACGCCCCCGCAGCCGTGCACCGCGACCCACTCCCCCGCCGACACCCGGCCCTGCTGGACCACCGCACGGAAGGCGGTCGCGAAGCGGCAGCCCAGGGAGGCCGCGGTGGCGAAGGACATGCCGTCCGGGACCGCGACCAGGTTCACATCGGCGTGGTCGAGCGCCACGTACTGGGCGAAGGAGCCCCACTGGTGGAAGCCCGGCTGGGTCTGGCGCTCGCACACCTGCTGGTCGCCCGCCGCACAGGAGGGACAGCTGCCGCAGGCGCAGACGAAGGGGACGGTGACCCGGTCGCCGGGGCGCCGGCCGGTCACCCGGCGGCCCACCGCCTCGACGACACCGGCGAGTTCGTGCCCCGGCACGTGCGGGAGCCGGATGTCCGGATCGTGCCCCATCCAGCCGTGCCAGTCACTGCGGCACAGCCCGGTCGCCTCGACCCGGACCACGACCCCGTGCTCGGCAGGCTCCGGGTCGGGCACCTCCCGCACCTCGGCCGGCTCCCCGTACTGCTCGAACACCACGGCTTTCATGTCCCACAGCCTCCCAGAACACCCCGCCGTTCACACCGTCGCGGTCTCCTTCTCCTCGTCCGCCTCGGCGGGCGCGGCCGGCTCTCCCTCGCTCAGTCCGAACCGCTCGTGGAAGCGGCGCAGCGGACCCGGCGCCCACCAGGTGGCGCGGCCGGTGAGGCGCATGATCGCCGGGACCAGCAGACTGCGGACGACCATCGCGTCCATCACGACGGCGAGCGCGATGCCCAGACCGAGCATCTTGGTGTTGGTCACCCGGGAGGTCCCGATCGCGACCATCACCACGGCAAGGATGACCGCCGCCGCGGTGATCAGCCCGCCCGTGCGCTGCAGCCCGTGCCGCACCGCCTCGTTGTGGTCGCCCGTGCGGTCGTACTCCTCCTTGATGCGGGAGAGCAGGAACACGCCGTAGTCCATGGAGAGACCGAAGGCCACGCAGAACATCAGGACCGGCAGGGTCGTCTCGATGGAGCCGGGGCTGGTGAAACCGAGCGGGCCGGAGAGATGGCCGTCCTGGAAGACCCAGACCACCGCGCCGAACATAGCGGTCAGGCTGAGCGCGTTGAGCACCACCGCCTGGACCGGTATCAGCACGCTGCCGGTGAGCAGGAAGACCAGGAACAGGGTGACGATCGCGATGAACGCGGCCGCCCACGGCAGGCGTTCGGCTATCGCGTGCTTGGAGTCGACCAGGACGGCGGCCGTGCCGGTCACCTTGGTGTCGAACGGGACGTCCATGGCGCGCAGGTCGCCCACCAGGCTCTGGGCCGCGTCGTCCACGGCCTCGCCCTTGGGCAGCACCGTGAAGTACGCCGAGTTGCCCTTCACCAGCGGGCCGTCGACCCGTGACACCTCCGGCAGGGCGGAGACCCGCTGCACATAGGCGGCGTACTGCGCCTTGGTCGCCTTCCCCTCGGCCAGCACCTCGAGTCCGCCGCCGGGGCTGCCGGGGAAGCCGTCCCGGATGTGCTGCTGCACGACGTGGGACTCGGCGCCCGACGGCAGCTGACGGTCGTCCGCCGTACCGAACTTCACCCCCAGGAAGGGCAGTCCGAGGAGGATCAGGAGCGCCGTGGTGCCGATGGCGAAGAACGGGGCGCGGCGCATCACCAGCGTCGCGGTGCGCGACCAGGCCGTGCCTTCCTCGCCCGAGACCTTCGGCTCCCGGCCGCGGCGGAACAGACGGCGCAGGTCGAGGGAGTTCACCCGGTGGCCGAGCAGCATCAGCGCGGCAGGGAGCAGGATCAGGGCGGCCGCGGCGGCCAGCAGCACGACCGCTATGCCCGCGTAGGCGAACGAGCGCAGGAAGTACTGCGGGAAGACCAGCATCGCCGCCAGGGACACCGCGACCGTGAGGGCGGAGAAGAGCACCGTGCGGCCCGCCGTGCGCAGGGTGGTGCCGACGGCCGTCAAGGGCTCGGCGCCCGTGGACAGTTCCTCACGGAAGCGGCGGACGATGAAGAGTGCGTAGTCGATGGCGAGGCCGAGTCCCAGGGCCGTGGTGAGGTTCAGCGCGAAGACGGAGACGTCGGTGAGCTCCGTCAGGCCGCGCAGCACCGCGTTCGTCCCCAGGATGGCGACGATGCCGATGCCCAGCGGCAGCAGGGCCGCGACGGCGCTGCCGAAGACCATCACCAGCAGCACGAGGGTCACCGGCAGGGCGATCAGCTCGGCCCGGGCCAGGTCCTCCTTGATGATCGTCTGCATCTCGTGCCGCACGGCGACGATGCCGCCGACCTTCACCTTCACCGGACCGTGCGTCCCGCGGTAGTGGGGCGCGATGCGGTCCAGGGTCTCCCCCATCGCCTTCTCGTCGCCCGTGATGCGGGCGGCTATCAGCGCCTCGTGGCCGTCCTTGGCGCGCAGGGCCGGGGCCGCCGAAGGATCGGTCTGCCAGTAGGAGCCGACGCCCACGACGCCCTTCTCACCGGACAGGCGCTCGACGAGGGCGCGGGCCTGGGCGGCGACCGACGGGTCGTCGACCGAGGCCCGGCCGGAGTCGACGAGGAGCAGGAGGTTGGGCTGGGAGCCGGGGAACTCGCGCTCCAGCGCCTTGGTCGCGTAGGTGGACTCGGCGGCCGGGTCCTCCCAGCCGCCGCTGCCGAGGCGGTCGGCGACGCCGCTGCCGGCCAGCACCGCGAGCACGGTGAGCACCAGGGCCGCGAGCAGCGACAGCCTCGGCCGGGCGGTCACGAAGCGGGTCCACCCTCCGACTCGGGGTGGCCTGTTGACTTCGGTCATCGTGCGGTGTCCCCTTCACCGTGACCCGTGCTGTACGCAGGCAGGGAGCATGGATCGGTCATTGCCATAGACTGACAAACACGAGAGATCGCTCGCGTTTCTCAAGAATGCGAGCGAGTGCTCGCGTTTGTCAATCACACTCGGAAGCTGGGGATAAGCCGTGCCCGATAAGCCGGGGAAGGAACAGGGGAAGGAACAGCCGCGCCGCCGCCAGGCCCGCGGCGAGCGGCGCATCGCCCAGCTGCTGGAGGCCGCGGCATCCGTCTTCTGCACCACCGGCTACACGGCGGCCAGCACCAACGCCATCGCCCGCGAGGCGCGCGTCTCGCCGGGCACGCTCTACCAGTTCTTCCCGAACAAGGAAGCGATCGCGATCGAACTGGGTGACCGGCTCATGCACGAGATGCGGGAGACCTACGGCGAGGCGCTCGCGCCGGTCGACCCCGACACTCCGCTGGCGGAGGCCGTCTCCGCGGCCGTCGACCGCTTCATGGCCTTCAACACCGAGCACCCCGTCTTCTTCGCACTCATGCACGGCCCCGACATCCCCGGCCGGATCGCCGAGGAGCACGACGCGCTGCACTCCACCCTCGTCGGCCGCATAGAAGGGCTGCTCTCCTCGTACCTCCCCGACACACCCGAGGCCGACGTCACGCGCACGGCGCAGATCTGCCTCGGCATCTACAAGTCGGGCCTGGAGCTGGTCCTCACCCATGAGGGTGCGGAGCGCGAGGCATACATCCAGGAAGTGAAGAACGTCCTCATCCGCTACCTGGAGCCCCAGGTCGGCAGCCGACTCGGCGTCAGCGGCGGTAGCCGGGCGGCGAGATAGGGCGCGTTGCGCTCACCCCCGCGGACCCCCACGCCCCCGGACCGCGCGACCAGGCACGCATCGGACCAGAAGGCCGGATTCCCCTCGGACTGCAGCACAAGGCACATCTGCATAAGGTGCGGATGAATCGCTTCAGTCAGCAGGAGCACGAGGGGACTTGCCGTGACCCACTCTCCGCCACCCGGCGCGCCCCGGGCCCGCATCCCCGGACCGAAGCAGCCCCCACCGCCCTACCCCCGCATCCGCGCCGGTCTGTGGCGGCGCTGTCTGGGCGGCGGGCTCGCCCTGTGGGTGCTGACCGCGCTGACGGTGTACGCGACGAGGAACCCCGCACTCCTGCCCACGCTGATCCTGCTCGGCGGCTTCCTCGTCCCCGTCACCTTCGTGCTCTGGGCCTACGAGCGGCACAGCCGCGACCTGGGCGTCAGCGCGATCCTCGGCTGCCTCCTGGCCGGCGGCGCGCTCGGCGTGCTCGGCGCGTCGGTGATGGAGTACCACCTGCTCCGCCCCTCCCTGTCGATGTTCGTCGGCGTCGGGCTGATCGAGGAGGCGGCGAAGCTCGGCGCGCTGGTGTTCGTGCTGCGGCGGCAGCCGGGGATCCGCGGCACCCGGGCCGGGATGGTGCTCGGCGCGGCCGTCGGCCTCGGCTTCGCGGCGGTGGAGAGCTTCGGCTACGCCTTCGACGCGGCCGTCTCCGCCGACGGCATCGATCTGCGGGCACTGCTCGAGACCGAGCTCCTGCGCGGGGTGCTGACGCCCTTCGGGCACGGTCTGTGGACGGCGATCACGGGCGCCGTCCTGCTCTCCCACCGCCACCCGAGCGGCCGCTTCCGGCTCGTCTCTCCGGTCGTCGCCGCATACGCCGGCGTCTGCCTGCTGCACACCCTGTGGGACTCCACGCACGGCGCGGCGGCCTGGTTCGTGGCACATCTGGTCGGCACCGGGCTGGACCGGCAGTCGCCCGGCCAGGGGTACATCCCCGCGCCCACCGAGGTGCGGGACCACCTCTTCGCGCTCTTCTCGATCGGCGGTCTGGTGCTCGTCTCGCTGCTCGGCGTCGCCTGGGCGGGCTCGCTGGCACGCCGGGACATCCCTTGGAGAAATACCCCCTAGGGGTATAGTCTGAGGAATGAGGGCCTCATCGTGGGTCCCACCGGCCTCACACGCCTCGACGAGGAGCAACGACATGACCACCCAGACCGACACCCCGGGCTCCGTCACCACCGTCTACAAGGTGAGCGGGATGAGCTGCGGACACTGTGAGGGCTCCGTCTCCAGTGAGATCTCCGAGATCCCCGGCGTCGACTCGGTGAAGGCGGTCGCCTCGACCGGCGAGGTCACCGTGGTCTCCGCCGCCCCGCTCGACGAGGAGGCCGTCCGCGCCGCCGTCGACGAGGCCGGCTTCGAGCTCGTCGGCAAGGCCTGACCCGCCGGGCCCGGCACAGCGAGCGGGGCCCGAAACCTTTCGCCTCCGACCGGGCCGTACCGACCAGCTGATACTGGCTTCCGTACGCTCCGGTCCGATGTCTGGAGTCCGGACATGACCAGCAGCACCGCAGAAACGCCGATACACACCGGGGCCGCCGAGGTCGAGCTCGTCATCGGCGGGATGACCTGCGCCTCCTGCGCCGCCCGGGTGGAGAAGAAGCTGAACCGGATGGACGGGGTTACCGCCACGGTGAACTTCGCGACGGAGAAGGCGAAGGTCTCGTACGCCGAAGGCGTCCAGGTCACCGATCTGATCGCCACCGTGGTGAAGACCGGGTACACGGCCGAGGAGCCCCCGCCGCCGCGCCCCGGACCCGAGGCCGAGTCCGAGAGCCCGCAAGCGTCCGAGGCGGACCCCGAGCTCACCGCCCTCCGGCACCGTCTGCTGGTCTCCGCCCTGCTGGCCGCCCCGGTGGTGCTGCTGGCCATGATCCCGGCGCTGCAGTTCGACAACTGGCAGTGGCTCTCGCTCACCCTCGCGGCCCCGGTCGTCGTCTGGGGCGGTCTGCCCTTCCACCGGGCCGCGTGGACCAACGCCCGGCACGGCGCCGCCACCATGGACACGCTCGTCTCGGTCGGCACGCTGGCCGCGTTCGGCTGGTCGCTGTGGGCGCTGTTCTTCGGCGACGCGGGCATGCCGGGCATGCACGACGAGTTCCGGCTCACCGTCTCCCGGATGGACGGCGCGTCCACCATCTACCTCGAGGTCGCCGCCGGAGTCGTCGCGCTGATCCTGCTCGGCCGCTATCTGGAGGCCCGCTCCAAGCGGCGCGCCGGGGCGGCGCTGCGGGCGCTGATGGAGCTGGGCGCCAAGGACGTCGCCGTCCTGCGGGACGGCCGTGAGGTGCGCGTCCCGGTGGCCTCCCTCGCGGTCGGCGACCGGTTCGTCGTACGGCCCGGTGAGAAGATCGCCACCGACGGCACCGTGGTCGAGGGCGTGTCCGCGGTCGACGCCGCCATGCTGACCGGCGAGTCGGTACCGGTGGACGTGTCGGTCGGCTCCTTCGTGACGGGCGCGACGGTCAATGCCGGGGGCCGGCTGGTCGTCGAGGCGACCCGGGTGGGCGCGGACACCCAGCTCGCCCGGATGGCGAAGCTGGTGGAGGACGCGCAGAACGGCAAGGCGGAGGTGCAGCGGCTGGCAGACCGGGTCTCGGCCGTGTTCGTGCCGGTGGTCATCCTCATCGCGCTGGCCACGTTCGGCGTGTGGCTCGGCGTCACCGGCGACAGCGTGGCCGCCTTCACCGCGGCCGTCGCCGTACTGATCATCGCCTGCCCGTGCGCGCTGGGTCTGGCCACGCCGACCGCGCTGATGGTCGGCACCGGCCGGGGCGCCCAGCTCGGCATCCTGATCAAGGGCCCGGAGGTCCTGGAGTCCACGCGCCGCGTCGACACGGTCGTCCTGGACAAGACCGGCACGGTCACCACCGGCCGTATGACCCTGCAGGAGGTGTACGCCGGCGAGGGCACCGACGAGAAGGAGCTGCTGCGGTTCGCGGGCGCCCTGGAGCACGCCTCCGAGCACCCGGTCGCCCGGGCGGTCGCGGCGGGCGCCGAGAAGCGTGTCGGAACCCTGCCGGACGTCGAGCACTTCGAGAACGTCCCCGGACGGGGCGTGCGCGGGCGCGTGGCGGGCCGTGAGGTGGCCGTGGGCCGCCTTTTCGACGCACTTCCGGAGGACGTGGCCCGCGCCCGGGAAGAGGCCGAGAAGGGCGGTCGTACGGCCGTCGTGGTCGGCTGGGACGGAACGGCGCGCGGCGTTCTCGCCGTCGCCGACGCGGTCAAGCAGACCAGCGCCGAGGCGGTGCGCGAACTGCGCACGCTCGGACTCACGCCGGTGCTGCTCACCGGGGACAACCGGGCGGTGGCCGAGACGGTCGCGCGTGCCGTGGGGATCGAGGAGGTGATCGCCGAGGTGCTGCCCGAGGACAAGGTGGCGGTCGTACGACGGCTGCAGGGCGAGGGGCGGACGGTCGCCATGGTGGGCGACGGCGTCAACGACGCGGCCGCGCTTGCCACCGCCGATCTGGGTCTGGCGATGGGGACCGGCACGGACGCGGCGATCGAGGCGGGCGATCTGACGCTGGTGCGGGGGGATCTGCGGGTGGCGGCGGACGCCATCCGGCTGTCGCGGCGGACACTGAACACGATCAAGGGCAACCTGGTGTGGGCGTTCGGATACAACGTGGCCGCGCTGCCGCTGGCCGCGGCGGGGCTGCTGAACCCGATGATCGCGGGGGCGGCGATGGCCTTCTCGTCGGTGTTCGTGGTGACGAACAGCCTTCGGCTCCGTACGTTCCGCTGAAGTTACCGACAGTACGTCCAAGTCGAAGTAAGAGTCCCTCTAGAGTCCAACGCGCGCCTCACATAAGCTCTTCACAAGGCTCGCGCATCATCCTTACGCTTGGGCTTCGATCGTCGTATCGGGGCTCTTGCGTATCTAATGGACATATGCAAGAGACGCAGATCACAGTGATGTGAACGTAACCATCGAAGGGGTTCGAAGGTCTAAGTTGGCGATGTCGGACAGCGTCTTGGGGGGCGTTGGACGGCATCTGGGGATGTCTTGGGGGACTTCCTCAGAGATGCGTTGCCGGGGCGCGTACTTCGGGAAGCTTTGAGCGGCCCTCCCGATCGGTACGGGTCCCGGCAGATCGCACCGCATCACTGGAGTACGACCGAGTACGGCGAGTTTTGCTCGTTGTGCTCAAACAGCGATTCAGGCGCTGTCCTCGCAAGCGCCCGGCCGGATCCCGTGGGGGGAATCCGCACCGGGACATGGGAAGGCGCCCTGGTCGTCGGCCCGTGGGGGGACCGACGCTCCAGGGCGCCTTCCGTCTGTCTTGACTCGGTTCGTCGCAGTACGTCGCCGCAGTAAGGGAACGCCATCGCGCGTCACCACGTGCGCGGCATGCTCAAGCGCGGCCCCATCCGAGGCGGCGCCGCCCTGAGTCACCCCGTGGCAGGGGCACCAGCGAACCGGCGCCCCCCACCGGCAGGTGTCAGCGCTCCTCGACCGGGACGAAGTCGCGCTCGACCACGCCCGTGTAGATCTGGCGCGGGCGGCCGATGCGGGAGCCCGGCTCCTTGATCATCTCGTGCCACTGGGCGATCCAGCCCGGCAGCCGGCCGAGGGCGAACAGGACCGTGAACATCTCGGTCGGGAAGCCCATGGCCCGGTAGATCAGGCCGGTGTAGAAGTCGACGTTCGGGTAGAGGCTGCGCGAGACGAAGTAGTCGTCGGAGAGCGCGTGTTCCTCCAGCTTCAGCGCGATGTCCAGCAGCTCGTCGGACTTGCCGAGGGCCGAGAGGACGTCGTGCGCCGCCGCCTTGATGATCTTCGCGCGCGGGTCGAAGTTCTTGTAGACCCGGTGGCCGAAGCCCATCAGGCGAACGCCGTCCTCCTTGTTCTTCACCTTGCGGATGAAGGAGTCGACGTCGCCGCCGGTCGCCTGGATGCCCTCCAGCATCTCCAGGACGGACTGGTTGGCGCCGCCGTGCAGCGGGCCCCAGAGGGCGGAGATGCCGGCGGAGATCGAGGCGAACATGTTCGCCTGCGACGAGCCGACCAGGCGAACCGTCGACGTCGAACAGTTCTGCTCGTGGTCCGCGTGCAGGATGAGCAGCTTGTCGAGCGCGGAGACGACGACCGGGTCCAGCTCGTAGTCCTGCGCCGGCACCGAGAAGGTCATGCGGAGGAAGTTCTCGACGTAGCCGAGGTCGTTGCGCGGGTAGACGAACGGGTGACCGATCGACTTCTTGTACGCGTAGGCCGCGATCGTCGGGAGCTTGGCGAGCAGACGGATCGTCGAGAGGTTGCGCTGCTTCTCGTCGAACGGGTTGTGGCTGTCCTGGTAGAAGGTGGACAGCGCCGAGACGACCGACGACAGCATCGCCATCGGGTGGGCGTCGCGCGGGAAGCCCTTGTAGAAGTTCTTGACGTCCTCGTGCAGCAGGGTGTGCTGCGTGATGTCGTTCTTGAAGGAGGTGAGCTCGTCGACGGTTGGCAGCTCACCGTTGATCAGCAGGTAGGCCACCTCGAGGAAGGTGGAGCGCTCGGCCAGCTGCTCGATCGGGTAGCCGCGGTACCGGAGGATGCCCGCCTCGCCGTCGAGGTAGGTGATCGCGGATTTATAGGCGGCGGTGTTGCCGTAGCCGCTGTCCAGAGTCACCAGACCGGTCTGGGCGCGGAGCTTCCCGATGTCGAAGCCCTTGTCGCCGACGGTGCTGTTGATCACCGGGTAGGTGTACTCGCCGTCGCCGTACCGCAGTACTACAGAGTTGTCGCTCACGTCTTCCCTCACCGACGTAGTGCCTCATCTTCGAGGTGCCCTGACTGTCTCTACCATCCCCCATTTGGCTCAGGAGAGTGCACTCGGGGTCGACCATTGGGCCTACTGACGGCACTCAGTGCCGCCAACCTGCTCATCCTGCCGCGTTGTTTCCCCATCTGGAAGTGCTCTGTGACCTTCGCGACTCATTTGATCGATCATTTTTTGAGATCGAGCCGGAAGTCCAGTGCCGTACAGCGTCGTCCGGCCGACACCGTCCGCACCGCCTGGCCGATCGCCTTGCGTGAACCGACGAGGACGACCAGCTTCTTGGCGCGGGTGACCGCCGTGTAGAGCAGGTTGCGCTGAAGCATCATCCAGGCTCCCGTGGTGACCGGGATCACCACTGCCGGATACTCACTGCCCTGCGAGCGGTGGATGGTCACCGCATAGGCATGCGCCAGTTCGTCCAGCTCGTCGAATTCGTAGGGAACCTCCTCGTCCTCGTCCGTCAGCACCGTGAGGCGCTGGTCGACCGGGTCGAGCGAGGTGACCACGCCCACGGTGCCGTTGAAGACACCGTTCTTGCCCTTCTCGTAATTGTTGCGAATCTGGGTGACCTTGTCGCCGACACGGAAGACCCGGCCGCCGAACCGCTTCTCGGGCAGATCGGGGCGGCCGGGCGTGATGGCCTGCTGAAGCAGGCCGTTGAGCGTGCCGGCGCCCGCGGGGCCGCGGTGCATGGGCGCCAGGACCTGGACGTCCCGGCGCGGGTCGAGCCCGAACTTGGCCGGAATACGCCGGGCCGCCACGTCCACGGTGAGCCGCCCGGCCTCCTCCGTGTCGTCCTCGACGAAGAGGAAGAAGTCCTTCATCCCGTCAGTGAGCGGATGCTGCCCCGCGTTGATCCGGTGCGCATTGGTCACCACCCCGGACTGCTGCGCCTGGCGGAAGACCCGGGTCAGGCGGACCGCCGGGATCGGGCTGCGGTCGGCCAGCAGGTCCCTCAGCACCTCGCCCGCGCCCACGCTGGGCAGCTGGTCCACGTCTCCCACGAACAGCAGATGGGCCCCCGGAGCCACCGCCTTGACCAGCTTGTTGGCGAGCAGCAGGTCCAGCATGGAGGCCTCGTCCACAACCACCAGGTCGGCATCCAGCGGGCGGTCCTTGTCGTACGCCGCGTCGCCGCCCGGCTTGAGCTCGAGGAGCCGGTGGACGGTGGACGCCTCGGCTCCGGTCAGCTCGGCCAGACGCTTGGCGGCCCGGCCGGTGGGCGCGGCGAGCACGACCCTGGCCTTCTTGGCGCGGGCCAGCTCCACGATCGAGCGAACGGTGAAGGACTTGCCGCAGCCGGGCCCGCCGGTCAGGACGGCGACCTTCTCGGTCAACGCCAGCTTGACAGCGGCCTCCTGCTCCGGGGCGAGCTCGGCGCCGGTGCGGGATTTCAGCCAGCCCAGCGCCTTGTCCCACGTCACGTCCCGGAAGCCGGGCATCCGGTCCTCGTCGGTGCGCAGCAGGCGCAGCAGCTGGGCGGCGAGGGAGAGTTCGGCGCGGTGGAAAGGGACGAGGTAGACCGCGGTGACGGGTTCGCCGCCGTCCGGGCCCGGGACCTTCTCCCGTACGACACCGGGATCGGCCCCGTCCTCGGGCGGCTCCGCCAGCTCGCCGAGGCACTCGATGACCAACCCGGTGTCGACCTGCAGCAGCTTCACCGCGTCGGCGATGAGCCGCTCCTCGGGCAGATAGCAGTTCCCCTGGTCGGCGGACTGCGAGAGCGCGTACTGCAGTCCTGCCTTGACGCGCTCCGGGCTGTCGTGCGGGATGCCGACGGACTGGGCGATCTTGTCGGCGGTGAGGAAGCCGATGCCCCAGACGTCGGCGGCCAGCCGGTACGGCTGGTTCTTCACGACCGAGATCGAGGCGTCGCCGTACTTCTTGTAGATGCGCACCGCGATGGACGTCGAGACCTCCACCGTCTGCAGGAAGAGCATGACCTCCTTGATCGCCTTCTGCTCCTCCCAGGCGTCGGCGATCTTCCTGGTCCGCTTGGGCCCCAGGCCGGGGACCTCGATCAGCCGCTTGGGCTCCTCCTCGATGATCCGCAGGGTGTCCATGCCGAAGTGCTGGGTGATGCGATCGGCGAAGACCGGTCCGATGCCCTTGACCAGCCCGGATCCGAGGTAGCGCCGGATGCCCTGGACGGTGGCCGGCAGCACCGTCGTGTAGTTCTCGACGGTGAACTGCTTGCCGTACTGGGGATGTGAGCCCCAGCGGCCCTCCATGCGCAGGGACTCACCGACCTGGGCACCGAGCAGCGCGCCGACGACCGTGAGGAGATCGCCGGCTCCTCTGCCGGTGTCGACCCGGGCGACCGTGTAGCCGTTCTCCTCGTTGGCGTACGTGATCCGCTCGAGCACGCCTTCCAGGGTGGCCGACCGCCGCTCCCCCGTCTGGGAAGCCCCCGCCTGATTGGACATGATCCGACGCTACAGGGGGCCTGTGACAGTCCGGGAAGCCCGCGGGCATCCGGCCGGAAGTACAGGCGCGCTATACACGTCCGAGGTACCGCGCTCTTCGTCGGAACAGGAGTCCTCACATGTACGACTACGACCTCCTGGTCGTGGGTTCGGCCAACGCCGACCTGGTGATCGGTGTCGAACGGCGTCCCGCTGCCGGAGAGACGGTGCTCGGCGGCGACCTGGCCGTCCACCCCGGCGGCAAGGGCGCCAACCAGGCAGTCGCGGCGGCCCGGCTAGGGGCCCGTACGGCCCTGCTGGCCCGGGTCGGGGACGACGCGCACGGCCGGCTGCTCCTGCAGTCGCAGCGGGCGGCCGGTGTCGACACGGTGGGGCTGCTGGTCGGAAGCGCGCCGACCGGGGTCGCGCTGATCACGGTGGACCCGTCCGGGGACAACAGCATCGTGGTGTCGCCGGGCGCCAACGGCCGGCTGACGCCCGCGGACATACGGGCCGCCGGGAGCCTCTTCCACGCCTCCCGGGTGGTTTCGGCGCAGTTGGAGATCCCGCTGGAGACGGTCGTGGAGGTCGTACGCAGCCTCGCCCCCGAAGGCCGCTTCGTCCTGAACCCCTCACCGCCACAGCCCCTTCCGGTGGAGGTGCTGGCCGCCTGCGACCCGCTGATCGTCAACGAGCACGAGGCGAAGGTGATCCTCGGGGACGCCTGCGTGAGCCAGGAGCCGGAGGACTGGGCGCGGCTCCTGCTCGCGAAGGGCCCGCGGTCGGTGGTCGTGACGCTGGGCGCGCAGGGCGCGCTGGTGGCCGGTGCCCAGGGCGTGGTGCGTGTCCCGTCCGTGAAGGTGGCCGCCGTGGACACCACCGGCGCGGGCGACGCGTTCACCGCGGCACTGGCCTGGCGCCTGGGGACGGGCGCGTCCCTCACGGAGGCGGCGGCCTACGCGGCCCGGGTCGGAGCCGCCGCCGTCACGAAGCGGGGCGCGCAGGAGTCGTTCCCGACGGCAGAAGAGGTCGCAAGGCTCTGAGAGAAGGCGCCGGACAGCTTCGGAAAGCGCCGGACAGCTTCGAGGGGGCCCGATCCGTCGACCAGGCCCCCTCGGCTCTTCCCCTCCGTATCAGAACCCCCGCGATCCCCCCGGATCCCCCTCCAGAAGTCCTGATGCCAAGTACGACACAGCAGGTGGGAGAAGGGTTGTACGGCATCTTCAAGATTTTTCGCCGGCTGTGTCGGCTGCGGGGTCCGCCCGCTCGAGCCGTGTGCCCCTGCTCTCGGCGACACGTCTCACGTCCAGCAGGGACTCGCTGAGCCGACCGGCGAGGTAGCGCAGTTCATGACTGGTCACGCGGGGCTCGGAAAGGAGTTCGGCGGCGTGACCGAGGAGCTCGTCGGCCATCCCGAGCTGGATGGTCTCGATCTCGTCGGCGAGGCGCGAGACATAGCCGGTACCGCTGCCCAGGAGGTAGCAGGGCTTTCCTTCCGGGGTGGACCAGGGCAGCAGGCGCCTGACCGCGTGCTCGTACTGCCCCCCGTTCATCCGCGCACCCCCGCGATGCGGGGTGGCCTCGAACGGAGATCCGCTCCCGGCTCCGCGAGCCACAGGACGAGCGGGGGCCCGGGGGCGTGGGGACGCGGCGGCCGACTGTCCTCGCCGCGCGGCGGCCGTTCTCCCGTGCGGTGGACGGCCGGTCCGCCGTCGTCGGCACACGGGCACCTGTTCGAGTACGGGCACCGGGGCGGAGACGCTGTGTGGCGCCGCCGCCCACGGATAGGAAAAAAGAGGAAACGAAGGAACGATTCGATGAGCCGGGCGAAGAGGTCTGTCACGGCAGCCTGCTTTCTCCGGGCGCAGTGAATGCGCTCTGTGGTGAACCCATCACAGAATGAGGTCGCCGCTGGCCACGCTTCCACGGGTTGAAGCTTGACATCGCGCCTGTCAAGAAAAGGAGTTGGCCGGATGAACGAAGGTCGTACGCCTCGAACACCCCGGGAGAAGTACAGAGGAGTTGAGGCTGCGGCGGGTGGCAGCGCAGCTCACCCAGGAGGAACTGGGCGACCGGGTCGTGTGCTCGCCCACGCTGATCAGCCATTTCGAGGCCGGGCGACGACTGCCGAAGCCGGATGACGCGCAGCGGATCGACCGGGCGCTGGGGACGGACGGGTTCTTCGCTCGGTGGCTGGAAGACCTGGACTCGAAGTACAACGACTACTTCGCTCCTGTAGCCGAGTTGGAGCAACAGGCCACGCTGATCCAGCAGTTTGCGCTCTCACTGGTGCCAGGTGTGTTCCAGACCGACGACTATGCGCGTGCCCTGTTCCGCGCGTACCGGCCGAACCACACGGCAGAGGAACTTGACGAAGCCGTTGTCATTCGAACAAGGCGTGCCCGGATTCTCGACGGCCCGGCGAAGCCTGTCGTCTGGACGTTGCTCGACGAGTCCGTGCTGCGGCGCCGCGTCGGCGGCCCGCAGGTCATGGCCGAACAGCTGGACAAGATCGCAGACTTGGCTGAGGCGGGGCGGCTATGGCTGCATGTGCTGCCGTACGGCGTTGGGGCACACGCGCTCATGGAGAGTTACCTCACGCTCATGAGCTTCGAGGAGTCCGCCCCGGTGGCCTACGTCGAGGGCTTCCTCACCGGCCACTTGATGGACGATCCGGCGCTGGTGGCCGACAGCCAGACCGCATACGCTCTTGCGCTGAGCGACGCGTTTTCGCAACAGGAGTCACTGGCCCTCGTCAGGGCGGTAGCGGAGGAACACGCACATGGTCAGCAGTGAGCACACCGACTCGCCCACGCTCACCGGCTGGTACAAGTCCAGCTACAGCGGCGGCAGCCAGGGCGACTGCCTGGAGGTCGCCCGTGGCCACGCCGACGTGCCCGTCCGCGACAGCAAGTCCGTCGCCGGGCCGGCCCTGGTCTTCTCGGCGGGCGGCTGGACGTCGTTCGTGACCGCTCTCAAGGAGCGCCGCATGGGCGTTTGAGAAGGCGTTCCGTGAGCTGTCGTCAGGACTCAGTTGGCCCGCGTGACGCGTGCCTCGGGTAAAGGCAGCCAAAGCACTGCTCTTGGAGCGCACAGAGCACGGTCTACCCGACAGCGAAGACGCACTCACCGAGATGCGGGCCTCTGTGGAATTCCCCCTTGGACAAGACAACAGGAACTCTGGGACGGGCGCTCCGAGCGATGAGAACTGGATCCCCTGATGGCTACGGCTCAACGAATCGACATTGATGACCCAGAAGTGGACATGGATGAGGCACGACGTCTGCTCTGTCGAGGAAAGCCGTTCACTGGCGAGGTGACAGAGCACCTTGTCGGCATGCTGGTGAGCTTGGACATCTATGTCGATGGAATTCAGAATGGCCTTTCGCGCGAATGGTACAAGGACGGAACTCTGCGATCAGAGGGCACCGTTTACAAAGGCCTGCCTCGCGGGGAGTTCAAGGAGTGGCATCCGAATGGAACGCTGGCATCACGGAAGATATTCGACGATGACGGCCTCACGCTCCGCGAAGAATTCACATGGGATGAGGACGGCCAGCCGACAAGGGCCTGGCGACTCGGAGACAACTAGACAGGCTGCTTGCCCCCCTCTCTCGCCTACGACGCCGGCCGCACCATCAAGGTCGAGTCGGACTAACTACGTCTGCACCTACTGAAGCGCAGTCGGGCGGTAAGTTCTCGACGTGACAGCCCCGGAGAGAGGCGCTGAGGAACTATCTCATTCAGGCTCGCGTCATCTTCGTCGAATACGGGCCACCTCCCAAGTAGCTCTGGACCTTATGAAAGGCGCACGGCGTGGTGAACGTGAATGAACCAAATCTTCAAGAATGGGGCGAGGAGAGGCGCCGGAACGCCATCGACATAGCGGAGATGCTCGGAGTGCCTCCCGATACCTACAGCCGTGACCCGATGAGCGCCATTCCGGCCCTGGACGACTATGTGTCACACGCTCCCCTGAATGAATTCGAAGAGGACGACCGGATCACGCTCCACGTCGACTTGGCATCCTTCATCGCCGACTTCCTCATCCAAAAGTACGGTGCACACTGGACGCTTGTGGACGATCCCACAGGTCCCGTTGGATACCGATATGTCATCGAGGCAACTGGGCTCGATGGACAGACCCGTCGGGTCGATCCGGTTGATGTGGTGAAGATGGAATTCGCCAACTGTCCCATCGAAGTCGTCCGGATGCTCGCAAGCGCGGAACTCACCCTCCGCCTCGTCTCGCAGGTCGGCAAAAGCGAGTATATTCTGTCGCCGGTGGCGGACTAACCATCTCCCCGGTTCCCAGGAGTCGGAGACAACGTCACCAGGCGCGCGTGATCGATGGAGTCCAGCAGTTCGACTGAGTAAGGAAGTTCGGCACTGTCGGCAGGAGCGCTCCATGATCATGACGGTTGCCCGGCCTTCCGTCATGCTGCCACCCACCGAGCGCTTCGTTGAGCGGCTGGGCGAGCAAACCGCCGTACCGCGCGCGAGCCGCTCGGGCGCGATCTTCAGGTGATGCGCCGCACTCCCGCTGGCCCAGGTCGTCTGCCCTATCTCAACTCGACCGCCAGCGCCACGGGTTAGCCGGCTTTGCCGAAATCGGCGCCCGCGCCACCACCAGAACGGCTCGACCCACGGAATCCGAGCCACCCGCCCTACACGCAGCCACAACCAGTGCAGGCACCACTGCTCCCGCGCCCCTGACCACTGCTCTGCGCGTTCGCACCCGCACCCCCGCGCCTGTCCACTGTTCTCCTCGCAACACGATCACCTACGTGCAACTCCGTACTGAACCTGCTTCCTACTGGCGCTCCGTGACGCCGCGTCTGCCTTTGCGATCGCGTTCCGATCTTGTCCGGATCGCGCCACATCGGGGCCAACTGCGTTGCCACTGCGATCACTTGCAATGCAAGATGCCCAAACAAGCTTTTGATTCTGACGTGATGCACGGGGGTGGACACGTGAAGTTCGACATGGGATCGACGACCCTGTCGGAGCTCGGCAAGAGCACGGTCGGTTCCAGTGACGACCTGGGTACGTTGATCCGCTGGCTGATCCAGGCGGCAGAGCCGTTGGAGGGGAAGTTCAACGGGTCCGGCAAGGTCGCCTTCGACTCGTTCAAGTCCCGGGCGGACGAGATCACCAACGCGCTGAACAGCTCGCTCGGCGCGATCCTGGGCGGTCAGAGCGGCATGGACACCGCCTTCGGCAGCGGTGACATCGAGACGCAGGACAACGCCAACAAGAGCATGGGCGCGGCCAACTTCGACGCCGCCCGCTTCGGCGCGCGATAGACGCCACAGCCACTACGACAGGGGGATCGTGACGATGGGTCAGAACCAGGACCGCCTCTCTTACGACACCGGCGCCTCCAGCGAGGTGCAGGGCAGTCTGCAGGGCATCATCGGCCGGCTGGAACGCGTGCTGTCCGACCGCGACCGCGCGGTCAAGGCCGCCATGGCCGACTTCCAGGCCGACGGGGTCTCGGACGAGTACCACGGTAAGGAGGTCCGCTGGAACCGCGCCGCAACCGAGGTCCGCAACATCATCCACCTCGTCCGCAGCACGCTCGAGGAGAACGACGGCACCGCGCAGTCCACGGTGGCGAAGGCGCGGGCGGCTGTCGACAACATCGGCTGAACGCAGGCGCTTTACGGCGAGGCGATGACGACGACAACTGCGTGAATTCAACGGGGGTTCGACATGCCGACGTGGGACATCTCTCCCTCGGGCGTCCAGCACGTCCTCAACGAGACCGGAAAGGCGGCCGAGGGGCTCTCCAACACCGGCAAGGCACTTGGGGAGACCATGCCGAGCGCGGCGAAGTCCGCCGGCACGATCCGGCAGGGCGGCTTGGAGAAGAGCGGGGTCATGGGACCGGTCGCTGCGGCGCTGGGTGAGTTCTTCGAGGCGTACCAGAAGGATCTGACGTACGTGGCGGTCCGAACGTCGAACTCCCTCAGTGGGGCCGCCACCGCGACCAGCGAGTACGTCAAGGGCGACCTGGAGATGGCCGCGAAGGCGCAGGCGGCTGGGCTCAAGGAGCCCAAGATCGATCTGCCCGGGGCCAAGGGACGCCAGGAGGGTCAGTGAGCCCGGACCTCATCGATCCGCAGAACATCCCGCAGTTCACCGGCGACCTGGAGCAGCTCAGTACCGACGCTCTGCTGCTGACCGCGGAGGCGTCCGCCTTCCGGTTCGCCGGGGCGGACGTGCACGGCAAGTTCCAGGGACTGTCGGCCTGTTACTCCGCACCGGAGGCGGAGCAACTGTTCGCCACGACCGCTCCCGTGGCGGCCAAGGCGGACAAGTTCGCCGACGACCTGGAGAAGGTGGGCGCGGCACTCAGCGCCTATGAGGCGGAGATCCAGCCGCTGGTGGCCAAGCTCAAGAGTCTCAAGGATCGCGCCCAGAACTTCCGGCTGCACATCGCGGGCGACGACCACTGGCGCGAGGACGAGGACAACGTCCAGCTCAACAACGACCTCGTGCACGACGTCAACGCCACCACCCATGCCTTCTGGCAGGCCGAGGTCACCTGTCACAACAAGATCACGGCGCTGGTGCACGGCACAACGCTGATCATCGAGGACGGGGCGCAGAAACGTCTTCTCAAGCGGGGCACGTCCACCTACGGCTTCACCGAGGACCTCCTCGACTCGTCCGACGAACTGCCCTGGGGCAAGACGGTCGAGAAGGAGCGGCACGGTCTGGACTGGCTGGGCCATCAGATCGTCGAGTTCGGCAAGGGTTTCTTCGTCGACGGCCTGTGGGGCACCATCCGCGGGCTCGGCACGATGGTCGGCTTCGACGGACTTGACGCGATGGGCGAGGCCTGGACGCATCTGAGCAAGCTCGCGACCGGCATCGCCATCACGCTCACCCCGCTCGGGACGGCGTACTGGCTGGCCCCCGACGACAAGCTCCCCGCCTACCTCAGGGAGTCCCGCCAGACGGTGGTCGAGACCGGCAAGGCGCTGATCGCCTACGACGAGTGGGGCAAGAACCCGGCGCGGGTCGGCGGTGCGGTCACCTTCAACGCGGTCACGACCATCTTCACCGGGGGCGCGGGCTCGGCGGCCAAGAGTGGCGCCGTCGCCCGGACGATCGGCGCGCTCGGCAAAGCGGGGCGGCTGGTCGACCCGATGACGTACATCGGGAAGGCGGCGAAGTTCGGCACGGTGAAGGTGGCCGACCTGTTCGGAAGCCTGAAGAACCTCAAGGCGGGCGCCTATACGGACGTCCTCTCGGGGGCGGGGAAGGTCCAGCCGGACGGCAGCGTGCTGAAGATCGCCGACGACGTCCCTGTCGTGGTCGGCAACCACATCGAATGGCCCGACGGCACGCGGCTCAATCTGGACGACGGATCCGTGATCAAGGCGGACGGCACAGCCGCGGCGGCGAAGGTGGAGCTGTCGGCCTCGGATCGCGCCATGCTGGAGCAGAACCTCGCCCATCGCGATCCTGCCCTGGTCAGTGCACATACCGGCGACGACATCAAGGGGCCTGTGGGGCGTACGGGCGACTCCGGGCCCGGTCAGGCGAACAACCTGCCCAACGAGTCAAGCCGCCACATGCCTGGCGGCACCGCACGCGATACGGGACGCAGTCCGTCCGCCAGCCGCGAATCACCCCCCGGCTCAGCGCACGGGGCCTCCCCCTCACACAGCGAGAGGCCAACCGGTGACTCTGGACGGCCACATGCCCACGAGCCTCCCGACACCGGGCCACACGACTCCGGTGGTGGCGATGCTTCTCACTCGTCGCCGAGTATCGAGGTCGGCGACGGGCCAAACGGTTCAGGCTATCATCACGATCACGGTGTGGCTTCGGCTGAAGATCACGCAGCGGATCACCTCCGGACAGACCTTGATTCCGCGCCTGTCCCTGGCCCGGGTGAGAAGGTTCTCACTCAGCTTCCCGAGGCACGCGTCACGCGGACCAACGGTCTGATCACCCACGTCGACGGCCGTTCCGTCACCGATTACCTTGACGATTTGTCACACGAGCGCGGTGCCGCGTACCGGGAGGCAAAGGAGGCGGGAACCTTTCCTCGAAAGCAGACTGGTGCATGCGTGGGAGCCGTGGTCGACTTGCGCACCGGCCAGATCATCGAGGGCATCAACGGCAAACCCGCTGACATCATTCCACCCGACAAGCTCCACCCGACGCTTGCCGCCCGCTACGAAGACATCAAGGGGCGACCGCCACACGAGGATCACCCCCTGGGGCATGCCGAGGTAAAGGCAGCCAACTCACTACTCTGGGAGCGCACAAAGCGCGGTCTGCCCGACGGCGAAGAAGCACTCACCGAGATGCGGGCCTCTGTGGAATTCCCCTACCTCTTGGACAAAACAACAGGAACTCCCGGACGAGCGGCTCCCTTCTGCGCGAACTGCAACCATATGCTGCGAGGGGTTCCAAGCAGCCATGGACGTTTCACTGGTTACCCTCCGAGCGATGAGAACTGGATCCCCTGATGGCTACCGCTCAACGAATCGACATTGATGACCCAGAAGTGGACATGGATGAGGCGCAACGTCTCCTCTACCGAGGAAAGCCATTTACCGGCGAGGTGACAGAGCACCTTGCCGGCAAGCTGGTGAGCTTGGACATCTATGTCGATGGAATTCAGAGTGGCCCATCACGCGAGTGGTACAAGGACGGAACTCTGCGATCAGAGGGCACCGTGCACAAAGGCCTGCCGCGTGGGGAGTTCAAGGAGTGGCATCCGAATGGATCCCTAGCATCACGGAAGATCTTCGACGATGACGGCCTCACGCTCCGCGAAGAATGCACATGGGACGAGGACGGCCAGCCGACAAGGGCCTGGCGACTCGGAGACAACTAAACAGGCTGCTTGGTCCCTCTTTCTTGCCTACGACGACGGCCGCATCATCGAGGTCCATTCGGAGTATCTGCGCCTGCACCTGATGAAGCAGTCGGGGCGGTGAGTTCCCGACGTGACAGACCAGGACAGAGGCCCAGAGGAGCTATCTCATCCAGGCTCGCATCATCTTTGTCGGATACGGGCCACCTCCCAAGTAGCCCTGGACCTTATGAAAGGCACGCGGCATGGTGAACGTGAATGAACCGGATCTTCAAGAATGGAGCGAGGAGAGGCGCCGGAACGCCATCGACATAGCGGAGATGCTCGGAGTGCCTCCCGATACCTACACTCGTGACCCGATGAGCGCCGTTCCGCCCCTGGACGACTATGTGTCACAGGCTCCCCTGGATGAATTCGAAGAGGACGACCGGATCACGCTCCACGTCGACCTGCTCATCCAAAAATATAGCGCACACTGGACGCTTGTGGACGATCCCACAGGTCTCGTCGGATACCGATATGTCATAGAAGCAACCGGACTCGACGGACAGGCCCGTCGGGTCGATCCTGTTGAGGTGGTGAAGATGGAATTCGCTAACCGCCCCATCGAAATCGTCCGGATGCTCGCCAGCGCGGAACTCACTCTGCGCCTCGTCTCGCAGGTCGGCGAAGGCCAGTGACATATCCTCCCCTGCCGACAAGGATTCCGCGGCCTCCGAGCGAGAGTCACCACCCGGATCCGGACGGCTTCCGGCAGAAACTCAATGCGCGTACCGTCGCGGACATCGAAGGTCTCGAAGAGTACCCGGACAGCTTCGGTATGACGTTCCACCGGGCGCGGTCCAGAGCCTTTCTCCAGTGCCTGAACGACCCCACGGCCGCGATGCTCGAAACCTGGGAGGCCTGGACCATGGCCATGCAGGTCGGGTCCGCGCTGTTCGCCTCGGTCACCGCTCCCCCGGGTTCCACCGTGCCATGCATGATCGCCCACGAGGTCCGCAGCATTCCGGCTGTCGGAGTCAAGCACTTCGCGGACGCCGGCACCTGGCTGGAAGCCTTCTGGCTCGCGGTGATCTGCCGTGACCAGGCCCGGATGACCCAGCTCTGCAAGGTACCCATCGACACCCTGCGTGCGTCGGGCGCCGTGTTCGAGGAGTACATCTACGACTGGGTCGACGTCCTCCAGACGTACTGGCTGGAGCAGCCCGGTCTCGGCGAGAAGCTGGTCGCCGCCTTCGACGGAACGGATCCCGACCGGCTGCGGCTCATCGACCGCGAGATGATGCTCAAGGTCCTGTATCCGCCGATCAACCTCTTCTACCGCTTCATCGGCCAGGACCCGGTCAAGTTCAACGAGGCACTCGTGCAAGCCCTCACGCTCCACAAGGAGTACTGGACCGCCGACCCCGAGCGCGAGGAGTCCGCAGACGGCGACATTCCCCTCGCCGCCCTCGCCATCACCTGTCTCGCCCACGACGCCGGCCGTCCCGTCGAGGTCGAGTCGGAGTACCTGCCCGAGCACCTGCTGAAGCGAAGCTGGCTCGGAGAGTTTCCGACGTGACAGCTCAGGACTACGACAGTCAGTTGCTGGAGTCCGTGTCCGTACGGCGCCGACGCCTCCGCGATGCCCTCCTCTTCGGAACGCAGCGGCAACGCCGTTCCGTGGATGAGCGGGTGGGAAAGGTCTTCGCCGGAGTCGTGATCGCCGCCGTGCTGTGTGCCGGGTGTGTGGGGTGGTCGTTCGTGTCGCATCGGGTGATCGGGAAGAGTCCGTACGGAGGTTCCGTGGGGCCCTCGGCGGGGGTTGCGACACCCTCCGGCGCCCCTTCAAACCGGTGATAGGTTCGAACACGTGATGTCTGCGGGGGCCATGAATCGTACGGCGGCCAGTGGGACCGCGGTCGCCCTGAGTCGCGTCACCCTGGTCGGGGAGCGACGTCGTATCGATCTCGTACTGCCGGCGCGGGAGCCGGTCGGGCTGTTGTTGCCCGAGATCCTGCGACTGCTGGACGACCGGGTGGGCGAGCGGCCCGAGTTGCGGCATCTCGTGACCACGGACGGGTCCGCGCTCGACCACGACAGCACCCTTGAGTCCGCCGGCGTCCGCGACGGTGCTGTGCTGCGGCTGGTTCGGGCCGAGGATGCCCCGTCCGCGCCCGTCGTGCACGACGTGAGCGACGAGGCCGCGGAGGATCTCGGTGGTCGGTCCTGGCGATGGGGGCCCGGATCCCGGCGCGTCACCGCCGGGCTTGCGACCGTGGGTTGGGCCGGCGTGGCCGCCCTGTTCGCGCGGGCCGCCTACGACCCTTCCGTCGTCGCGGGCGCGCTGCTCGCCGTGGCCGTCGTCGCCGCTCTCGCCGGGGTCCTGCTCGGGCGGGCCCGGCAGCAGCGCGGGCTCGTCACCACCCTCCTCTGCTCGGCCGGACTGCTGGGCATGCTGGGGGTGTCCTCCCTCGCCGACGGCCGCGGCTGGTCCGCCGCGCTGCACGTGGCAGCCCTGGCCTCGGTGGGTGTCGTCACGCTGGTACTGCTGGGGTGGTTCACCGCGTTGGGGCGCGGTGGGCTGGTCGGTGCGGCCGCTGTCGGTGTCACCGTGCTCGGCTGGGAGGGCGTCGTCGCCATGCAGTCGGGGGCGGGGACGGCCGGGCAGCAGGCCCGGGTGGGCGCCGTACTCGCCGTCGCGTCCGTCGTGGTGCTCGGCCTGCTGCCGCGTCTCGCTCTCATGGCCTCCGGGTTGGCCGGGCTCGACGACCGGCGGGCCAGTGGCGTCTCGGTGAGCCGGTACCAGGTGTCCGCGGCCCTGGCCGCCGCGCATCGCGGGCTGGTGCTCGCCACGGTCGCCGTGGCCGTGTCGGCGGCGCTGGCGGGGATGTGGACATTGCGTGCCCCCACGGTGTGGACCGTGCCGCTCGCTGTCGTCACGGCGGTGGTGATGGTGCTGCGGGCCCGGGCCTTCCCCCTGATCGCCGAGGTCGTGGGGTTGCTCGCGGGCGGCGCTCTGGTGGCCGTGAGGGCGTTGTCGGTGTGGGTGGAGCGGTCCGGCGCTGCGGGTCCGGCGCTGGCGGTGCTCGCGGCGCTGGCCGTGCTGCCGCTGGCCGTGCTCGTGGTGCAGCCCGCCGAGCATGTGCGGGTACGGCTGCGGCGGGTGGGCGACCTGCTTGAGTCCGTGGGTGTCATCGCGCTGCTTCCGCTGCTCATCGGGGTCTTCGGCGTGTACGGGCGTCTGCTCGGCACCTTCGCTTAGGAGACGGGACGGCATGGCTCAGGGGGAACAGGAGCAGCAACAGCAGGGTGGCGGCGACTGGCAGCGCGATGTGCTGCGGCAGTTGGCTCAGCACGGGCAACACGGGCAGCACGGGCAGCAGGGAACGTGGGCGCGCTCCGGCGAGCCGGCCCTGCGACTCGTTCACTCCGCCAGCCCCGAACCTCCGCAGGAGACCGCCGCACGACCCGAACCTCCGCAGGAGACCGCCGCACGACCCGCACCTGCGCAAACGAACCCCGCACAGCCCGCCGAGCCCCGGCCAACCCCGCCCGCGCCCACTCCTCGCCCCGCCCCCCGCCTCCCCACCCCCACTCCGCCGTCAGCCCCCGTCACCCCCACCCCCACCCCGGAATCCGTCCCCACCGTCGACCCCCGCCTCGCCATAGCCCTCGGCCGCCCCCAGCACGGCGACTCCCTCGCCCACCGCACCGGCCGTTCCCTCCGCAGGCTCACCTCCTCCGTCTCCCAGGACGTGACCGAACGGACCCGGATCGCCAAGGAGTTGCAGCAGCCGGTGACCACCGGGCGGGTCATCGCCGTCACCTCCATCCGCGGCGGCGTCGGCAAGTCGACCGTCGCCGCCTTGCTCGGCCGTACCTTCAACCACTACCGGCACGACCCGGTGCTCACCCTGGAGGCGGACGCCGCGCTGGGCACCCTGCCGGTGCGGATGGGCGCGGAGTCCGTCCGCTGGTCGTGTGGCGACCTCGCCCGGATCCTTACGCCCGCCATGCAATTGACCGACGTCACCGGCTACTTGGTGCCCGTGTCCGACGGCGGCTGGCTGCTGCCCGCGAGCCAGGGAAGGGTCGGCGCCCCCCTGGACGTACGGACGTACCGCACGGTGACCCTCGCGCTGCGGCGCTACTTCGCCGTGACGGTCGTCGACTGCGAGACGCTGCCCGGCGAGGTGGCCCGCACCGCCATGGACACCGCCCACGCCAGGGTCGTCGTCGCGCCGACGACTGCGGAAGGCGTCGGCGGCACCCGTCAGGTCCTGGACTGGCTGGCCGGGCTGCCGCATTCCGCCCTGGCGACGACGGTCGTCGCACTCACCGCGAACTCGCCCGACATGATCCTGGACGTGAAGGCGGCCACCGCGCACCTGAAGGAGACGGGCGCCACCGTCGTGGTCCTGCCGTACGACCGCCATCTCGCCGGCGGCGGGCCCATCCGGACGGAGCTGCTCGGCCGCGCCACCCAGGACGCGGCGCTCGGGCTGGCGGCGGAGGCGATGCACCGGGCGGTGAGGGTCCGGTGAGGTGGCACAGCACTGCAGCCCGACCTGCCCGCCGACTCCGAAAGCCCGGTCCGTGACCCAACAGCTCGTCCACCGACCCGCCCGTAGCACGCGCCCCCTCGCCCCCGCCGTACCGCGCACGATCGAGGCACCGCCCAACCTGCCCGAGGGCAAGCTCGGCAACGCGGCGACGGCGTTACTCCCCATGGCCGGTGTCATGGGGTCGGTGATCATGATGACGGTCGTCCGCAACAGTCGGTTCGCGGCCCTCGGCGCGGTCGTGCTGGTCTTCGCGCTGCTCGGCGCGGTGGCTCTGTTCCTGTCCCAGCGCGGGAAGGCGCAGCGCACCCGGCGGGTCCAGCGGGAGCGCTATCTGGAGTATCTGGAAGAGCTGCGAGACGAGTTGGGGGCAAGCGAACGCGAACGGCGGCTCATGGCACGCGAGTTGAATCCGCCGCCCGAGTCCCTCTACGACATCGTCAGGGATCCGGCACGGCTGTGGGAGCGCCGCCGTCAGGACGCCGACTTCCTGCATCCGCGGCTGGGCACCGGCGAGGTGCCCGTGCAGGAGGTGGCCGTCAGCCAGAGCGGCACGGGCGGGGTGCTGACGCCACCGGATCCCTTCATGCTCAACGAGGCCCGCGCGCTGCAGAGCCGCTTCCGCATCGCCTCGGACTTCCCGCTCACCGTTCCTCTGGACCGCGCCGGGAACGTGAGCGTCGTCGGCGACCGGGAGGGCGTCCTGCGCGTCGCCCGGGCCCTCCTCCTGCAGACCGCCGTGACGCACGCGCCGGACGACGTGGCCCTCGGTCTCGCCATACCCGGGGACCGGCTCGCGGAGTGGGAGTGGGCCAAGTGGCTGCCCCATGTCCTCGACACCCAGGAGTACGACGGTCCCGTCGCCGCCCGCCGGATCGCGCCGAGTCTGCCGCAGCTGGCCGACCGGATCCGGCACGAGCTGGGGCGGAGGGCCGCCTACGCGGCGGAGGTACGACGCGGGCTCGCCGACCGGGACGCGCTGCGGATGGCCGGCCGACTGGTCGTCGTCAGCGACGAGTACGGCGAACCGGCCGGCGAGCTTCCCCGCCCGGACTCGGCCGTCGACCTGGCGGACATGGGTGTCACCGTGCTGCACCTGCTGGAGCAGCAGGTGCACGAGCCCGACCGGGTGAGCGTGCGCATCACCGTCGACGGCGACCGGGTCGACGGCGACGACCTCAGCGGGGGCACAGCGCTGGGCACGGTCGACCCCGTGACCGCGGCCGGGGCCGAGGGCATCGCCCGCATGCTGACCCCGCTGCGGTTGTCCGCGGAGTCGGCCGCCGAGGGCACCCCGGTCGCCGGACCGGTCGACTTCCCGGGCCTGCTGGGCATCGACGAGCCGGCCGCCCTCGATCTGGAGCGGCTGTGGGCACCTCGCGGAGAACGGGACTTCCTGCGCGTACCCATCGGCTTGACGGACCGTCATGAGCGCGTGCTGCTCGACCTGAAGGAGTCCTCTCAGCTCGGCATGGGCCCGCACGGACTGTGCGTGGGCGCCACCGGCTCCGGCAAGAGCGAGCTGCTGCGCACCCTGGTCCTCGCCCTGACGGCCACGCACTCCCCCGAGGACCTCGCGCTCGTCCTCGTCGACTACAAGGGCGGCGCCACCTTCGCCCCCTTCGGTGAACTCCCGCACGTGGCAGGCGTGATCACCAACCTGGAGAACCAGGCCGGGCTCGTCGAACGCGTCCACACCAGCCTGGCCGGCGAGGTCAAACGCCGGCAACAGGTGCTGAAGGACGCCGGGAGCGTCGCCGACATCGGACACTACGCCGCCCTGCGCGCCACCGACCGCCCGGACCTCGCGACCCTTCCCCACCTCTTCGTCGTCATCGACGAGTTCGGCGAACTGATCACCGCCAAGCCGGACTTCATCGACCTGTTCCTGTCCATAGGACGCATCGGACGCTCCATCGGCGTCCATCTGCTGCTGTCCAGCCAGCGCATCGAGGGAGGCAGGCTCAAGGGCCTGGACACCTACCTGTCGTACCGGCTGGGTCTGCGCACCTTCTCCGCGGACGAGTCCCGTACGGTCCTCGACACCACCGACGCCTTCCATCTGCCGCCGCTGCCGGGCTTCGGCTACCTGAAGGTGGACACCTCCACGTACGAGCGGTTCAAGGCCGGTTACGTCTCCGGTGCCCACCGGGGTCCGGCTCCGCGCGAGGAGCGCGACGGCGAACCGCTCGCCCTGCCCTATCCGGCGTACAACACGCCCCAGGGGCACGACGAGGCGGAGGCGGAGGAACCCCTCGCCACCAAACGCGAGACCGGTCCCACCGTCCTGTCCGTCATGGTCGAGCAGCTCGCCGCGGCCGCGCCCCCGGTGCGCCGGATCTGGCTGCCTCCGCTGCCGGACTCGGTCACCCTGGACGCGGCGGCCGGGCCGGTGCGGGTTTCCGAGCACGGGCTGCACCTGGCGGGCGCGGCGGGCGGGATGCGCGTTCCGCTCGGCGTGCTGGACGACCCGGCCCGGCAGTGGCAGGGCAGGTGGCTGCTGGACCTGACGGTGGCGGGCGGACACGCGGCGGTGATCGGCGGGCCGCAGTCGGGCAAGACGACGCTCCTGCGCACGCTGGTCCTTTCGCTCGCCGTCACCCACACGCCGGACGACGTCGCCGTCTACGGCCTCGACCTGGCCGGCGGCGGCCTGTCCGCGCTCACCGGGCTGCCGCACGTCGGCGGCATCGCCGGCCGCGCCGACCACGAGCGGGCCGCCCGCACGGTCGCCGAGGTGCGGGCCATGCTGACGGAACGCGAGGAACTGTTCCGCGAGCACGGCATCGACTCCGTCGACCAGCTGCGCCGACTGCGGGCCCAGGGCCGGCTGCCCGGTCCGGGCGCCACCGATGTTGTCCTGGTGATCGATGGATTCGGCGCCCTGCGGGACGAGTTCGCCGACCTCGACGACGCGGTGGCCGACCTGCTCAAGCGGGGCGGCGGCTACGGCATCCACGTCGTGGCGGGCATGCTGCGCTGGAACGACGTCCGCATCGCCACCCAGTCGATGTTCGGCACCCGTGTCGAGCTGCGCCTGAACGACCCGGCGGACTCGTCGGTCGACCGGAAGCTGTCCGAGACGCTCACGCCCGACACCCCGGGCCGGGTGCTGACCGACGGCAAGCTGTTCGCCCAGACCGCGCTGCCCCGTCTCGACAACCGGCCCACGACGAGCGACCTGGCCGCCGCACTGGAGGAGGCGGCGCGCACCATCCGTGCCACCTGGCACGGGGAACTCGCTCCGCCCGTACGGGTGTTGCCCACCCGGCTGCCCATCGACCGGCTCCCTGCCCCGGGTGCCGAACCCGCGCGGATCCCCCTCGGCGTCGACCAGGAGACCCTCGCCCCGGTCCCCCTCGACCTGTTCGGCACCGACCAGCACCTGCTGATCCTCGGCGACAACGAGTGCGGCAAGACCAATCTGCTGCGTCTCGTCGCCACCCAGCTCGTCGAGCGGTACTCGGACAAGGAACTCGTCTTCGGCGTCTTCGACCCGCGCCGCGGACTGCGCGGCGTCGTCCCCGAGCCCTACCGCGGCGGCTACGCGCACAACGCCAAGCTCGCGAACGCCCTGGCGACGGGCATCGCCGCCGAGCTGGAGAAGCGCCTGCCGGAGACTGCCGACCCCGACGCCGACACTGCGGAGCCCGCCTTCTCGGGGCCACGGATCGTCATCCTGATCGACGACTACGACATCCTCACCACGGCCGGACAGCAGCCGCTCGCACCCTTCCTGCCGTACGTCTCCTCGGCCCAGGACATCGGCCTGCACTTCGTCCTGGCCCGCCGCGCCGCCGGTGCCTCCCGGGCCCTGTACGAGCCGTTGCTGACCACCTTGCGGGAGACCGGCACGGCCGCGCTGGTCATGACCGGCGACCGCACCGAGGGCCAGCTCTTCCCCGGCCTGTACGCCTCCCAGCAGCCGCCGGGACGGGGCACGCTCGTCCGCCGCGGCCGCCCGCATCTGCTGATCCAGACCGCCCTCGCGACCGAAGAGACTCCGTGACCAAGGACGTCATCGCCCTCACCCCGAAGATGCCCGACACCTGGGCCCTGCTGGCCGGGCTCTACGCCGGTGGCCCCGGTCTCGACGTGAGCGCCGGAGCCGACGGCGCGGTCCTGCGCCTGTGCGGGCCACAGGGCCGGCCGCTCGTCTCCGTGGAGGCGCCGATGCTGGTCCAGGTGTCCGGTGAGGCCGAGCGGCTGCTGGGAGAGAAGGCTGCCGTGCCGTTCTGGTGGACCGAGGTCCGGGCCTCCGGTGCGGTGCCCGAGGCGGAGCGCCTGGCGGGTTCGGTGTGCGGGCGGCTCGCCCTGCTGCTGGACGGGCGCGTATGGCCCGAGGGGGCGGTGACCACGGAGGTGGTCGACCTCGGGGCCGTCGTGGCGCCGGACGACGGACAGCCGGTCGTGGACGTGCTCACCGGGAGCACGGCCGTCGTCCTGGCCGACCGGCCCGTGCTGGCCCTGACCCCGTGGCTGTCCGACGTCTTCCGGAACACCACGGCCACGGGCCGCGCCCTGCAGATCGTCACCCCACCCGGCGTACGCGTCAGTCCGCCCGCCCGCGAGGCCCTGCTGCAGGTACCCAACCGCTGGGTCGTGCAGGATCCGGCGCAGGGCTACTACGACGGCCTGTCCGGGGCGGTGCTGCGCTGGCAGGACGGCACGTTCGCGCCCGCACCCGCGGCCGACGGCACGACGACGGTCGCCGACGCGTTCGCCAGGGCGGAGCCGACGGGCGAACGGCAGCTCGTCGTCGCGTTCCGCACCGTACGCCCGGCCGACACCGACCTCGTTCTGGGACGGTCCCTGGAGGCGGCCTGGCGTACGCTGACCGGCGCCCCGCCCGCCGGCTGGGGCACCGCGGAGCCCGTCAACCTGCCATGGTCGCCGCGCCAGTTGACCGACCTGGCGCGCGACCGGGCGCCCGCGCCCACACATCTGATCGCCGTCGGGCACCCCGACCGCCCCGCGCTGGCCTCGCTCCGCTGCACACGTACGGAGAGCGGGGTCGAGGAGGACGTCACACTCACCCTCGGCTACGGCGAGGGCGAGATCCCGCCCACGGACCGGATCGAGTCGCTCGCCGAGGCCCTCGTCACGGACCACGCCCTGACCACCATGCTCACATCCGTGCACCGGGCCTCCCGCGACCTCACCGCGGCCCCGCGTCTTCAGGCCCCGCCCACCCCGCTCGCCTTCACCCTGGGCGCCCGTGACGTGGGAGGCATCGGCCTCACCCACGCCCGCCGCCCACCGGTCTCGGTCGGCCCGGTGCAACTCGGCCCGCCCTCGGCCCCGGCCCTGCACTATCCCCTCGGAGGAGGCACGGACACCGAGGCCTGGACGGCGCTGCGGTTGCTGGCGGCGCACCTGAAGGCAGGCGTACCCGGAGCACCCTAGGCACCGCCGTCAAAATGGGCAGGCGCAGTGCGTCGGGGTCGCGGGGCAGGTCGCCGCGGGCGAGGGTCGGGACGGCGCAGCGCGGGGTCGAGGCGATGACACGGAGGGCCGGCCGCTCACACCGATCAGCGAGATGGTCAGGGGCCTCCAGGGGCCCGGCAGGCCGCCGAGAGCCCCATCATGGAATGGTCCCTGGACGGATGCCTGGCGCCCATGTCAGGCGCATGCTCAGCAGGATCCTGGACCAGGGGATCAGCTCCCTCGGACTCGGGCGCGTGCTGCTCCAGCCCGTCCTCCCGGAACTCCACCCACCAGCCGTCCCGCCACCGGACGGCTCCCACCACCCAGCGGCCGTCCTGCGTGGTCGGCGGACCCGGTGAAGCGCACGTGTCACTCACACGCTCATCGGATCACGTGCTCCACGAACCGCGCCGCGGTCTCCGCGAGCACCTCCCGTCCGTCCCGCGCCCACAGCTCCTCGTTGAACAGCTCGACTTCGATCGGACCGGCGTACCCCGCCGCCGCCACGTACCCCGTCCACTCCCGCATGTCGATCGAGCCGTCGCCGAGCTGTCCGCGGCCGTTGAGGACGCCCTCCGGCAACGGGGTGGTCCAGTCGGCGAGTTGGAAGCTGTGAATACGGCCGCCCGCGCCCGCCCGCTCGATCTGCGCGGGGGCCGAGTCGTCCCACCAGATGTGGTACGTGTCCACCGTGACGCCCACCTGGTGCGCGGGGAAGCGTTCCGCGAGGTCCAGGGCCTGGGCGAGGGTGGAGACCACACAGCGGTCGGCCGCGTACATCGGGTGGAGGGCCTCGATGGCCAGCCGGACACCGCGGGACTCCGCGTACGGGCCGAGCTCCGCGAGCGCGTCCGCGATGCGTTCCCGGGCGCCGTACAGATCCCTGGACCCCGCCGGGAGGCCACCCGAGACCAGCACCAGCGTGTCCGTGCCGAGCGCGGCCGCCTCGTCGACGGCACGACGGTTGTCGGCAAGGGCGACGGCACGCGCCTGCGGGCCGATCGCCGTGAGGAAGCCGCCCCGGCACAGCGTCGTCACGGTCAGGCCGGCGTCACGTACCAGTTCGGCCGTCGCCTCCAGGCCGTACGTCCGCACGGGGTCCCGCCACAAGCCGGCGTTGGTGATGCCCAACTCATTGCAGCACTTGACCAGTTCGGCCATGGAAAGCTGCTTGACCGTCATCTGGTTGATGGAGAAACGCGAGAGGTCTCCGGCCGACTTCATTGGTTCACCCCGTACAGACACAGCAGACTCCTCATCCGCTCCTCGGCGAGCTTCGCGTCGGGGAACAGGCCGAGGCCGTCGGCGAGTTCGTAGGCGCGGGCCAGGTGCGGCAGGGAGCGGGCCGACTGCAGGCCGCCGAGCATCGTGAAGTGCGCCTGGTGTCCCGCGAGCCAGGCCAGGAAGACGACCCCGGTCTTGTAGAAGCGGGTCGGGGTCCGGAAGAGGTGGCGGGACAACTCGACGGTCGGGTCGAGCCGTTCACGGAAGCCGACCCGGTCGCCCGTGTCGAGGACCCGGACCGCCTGAGCCGCCAGCGGACCGAGCGGGTCGAAGATGCCGAGCAGGGCGTGACTGAAGCCCTTCTCGTCGCCCGCGATCAGTTCGGGGTAGTTGAAGTCGTCGCCGGTGTAGCAGCGCACCCCCTGCGGGAGCCGGCGGCGCAGGTCGATCTCCCGCTGGGCGTCCAGCAGGGAGACCTTGATTCCGTCGATCCTGTCGGGATGCGCGGCGATGATCTCCAGCAAGGTGTCGGTGGCCGTGTCGAGGCCGGCCGACCCCCAGTAGCCCTCCAGCGCCGGGTCGAACATCGGTCCGAGCCAGTGCAGGATCACCGGTTCGGAGGCCTGCCGCAGGAGACGGCCGTACACCTCCAGGTAGTCCTCGGGCCCTTCGGCGGCCGCGGCCAGCGCCCGCGAGGCCATCAGGACCGCCTGCGCCCCGGACTCCTCGACGAGCGCGAGCTGCTCCTCGTACGCCGCACGGATCTCCGCGAGTGACCCGCCGGCGATCTGATCGGTGCCCACACCGCAGGCGATCCGCCCGCCGGCCGCCTTCGCCTCGGCGGCGGACCGCCGGATCAGCTCGGCCGCGCCCGCCCAGTCCAGCCCCATCCCGCGCTGGGCGGTGTCCATGGCCTCGGCGACGCCCAGCCCGTGGGACCACAGATGGCGGCGGAAGGCGAGGGTGGCGTCCCAGTCGACGGCAGCCGGGGAGTCGGGCGACACGTCGGCCAACGGATCGGCGACGACATGCGCGGCCGCGAAGACCGTCCGGGAGGTGAAAGGAGCGCCCGGGGTGAGCGCGAGCGGCTCCGCACACGGCTCATAGGCCCGCAACCGACCATCCGTGCCAGGAAGTTGAATGGTCACAGCGAGATCTCCGGGACCTCGAGGCGGCGGCCCTCGGCCGAGGACTTCAGGCCCAGTGCGGCGAGCTGGACGCCACGGGCTCCGGCGAGCAGGTCCCAGTGGTACGGCGCGTCGGCGTACACGTGCTTCAGGAACAGCTCCCACTGCGCCTTGAAGCCGTTGTCGAACTCGGCGTTGTCCGGCACTTCCTGCCACTGGTCGCGGAAGACCTCGGTGGCGGGGATGTCCGGGTTCCACACGGGCTTGGGGGTGGCGGACCGGTGCTGGACGCGGCACTTGCGCAGCCCGGCGACGGCCGAGCCCGCCGTCCCGTCGACCTGGAACTCGACGAGCTCGTCCCGGTTGACCCGTACCGCCCAGGAGGAGTTGATCTGGGCGACGGCACCGCCCTCCAGTTCGAAGATGCCGTAGGCGGCGTCGTCCGCGGTGGCGTCGTAGGGCTTGCCGTCCTCGTCCCAGCGCTGCGGAATGTGGGTGGCGGCGAGCGCCTGCACGGAGGTGACCCGGCCGAAGAGCTCGTGCAGCACGTACTCCCAGTGCGGGAACATGTCGACGACGATGCCGCCGCCGTCCTCGGCACGGTAGTTCCAGGAGGGCCGCTGGGCGGACTGCCAGTCGCCCTCGAAGACCCAGTATCCGAACTCGCCCCGGATGGACAGGATCCGCCCGAAGAACCCGCCGGCGATGAGCCGCTTCAGCTTGAGCAGCCCCGGCAGGAAGATCTTGTCCTGCACGACACCGTGCTTGATCCCCTTCTCACTGGCGAGGCGGGCCAGTTCGAGGGCGCCCTCCAGTCCGGTGGCGGTGGGCTTCTCGGTGTAGATGTGCTTGCCCGCGGCGACGGCCCGCTTGATGGCCTCCTCGCGGGCGGAGGTGACCTGGGCGTCGAAGTAGATGTCGACGGTCGGGTCGGCGAGGACCGCGTCCACGTCCGTCGACCAGTGCTCCAGCCCGTGCCGCTCGGCGATCTCGCGCAGGGCGTGCTCACGGCGGCCGACGAGGATCGGCTCCGGCCACAGCGCGGTGCCGTCGCCGAGGTCGAGGCCGCCCCGGTCACGCAGGGCGAGGACCGACCGGACGAGGTGCTGGCGGTAACCCATACGCCCGGTCACGCCGTTCATGGCGATACGCACGGTCTTGCGTGTCACGTCATTCCCTTCGTAGGCGTTCGACGCCTGGATGCCGGTCTTCTCATGCCTTCCCCGGTACTACTGGTGGACCGCACAGCAAGCGCTTTCCATCATAGGAGAAGCCGTCCGCTGACCGGTGGTCCGGACAAGGCCGTGTCCACATCGAGTTGTTCGAGGGGGCGAACAAGAAGGGTTCTGGGCCGTAAGGTCTGCTCGAACTGCACAAAACAGTGGCCGTGGAACCGTGACCTGTGTACGGCCTGTGTACGACGACGTACGCCGCACGTGGACGTACGACGAGAGAGCGCGACCGGAGGACGACGAGATGACGGTGACCCTGGCGGACGTGGCGGCCCGCGCGCAGGTCTCGCCCGCGACGGTGTCGCGCGTGCTGAACGGCAACTATCCCGTGGCCGCCTCCACGCGGGAGCGGGTGCTGCGGGCGGTCGACGAGCTGGACTACGTCCTCAACGGCCCGGCGAGCGCACTCGCGGCGGCGACCTCCGACCTGGTCGGCATCCTGGTCAACGACATCGCGGACCCCTTCTTCGGCATCATGGCGAGCGCGATCCAGGGCGAGATCGGCGGCCCCGGCGGCCGCGCGGGCGGAGAGAGGCTCGCGGTCGTCTGCAACACCGGAGGCTCGCCGGAGCGCGAACTCACGTACCTGACCCTGCTCCAGCGGCAGCGGGCCGCGGCGGTGGTCCTGACGGGCGGAGCGGTGGAGGACGAGCCGCACGCGGCCGCGGTGGCGGCCAAGCTCCGCAAACTGACGGAGGCGGGAACACGGGTGGTCCTGTGCGGACGCCCGCCGGCCCCCGACACCCAGGCGATCGCCCTCACCTTCGACAACCGCGGCGGCGCCCGCCAACTGACCGAGCACCTGATCGGCCTGGGCCACCGCCGGCTCGGCTACATCGCCGGTCCCGAGGAGCGGACCACGACCCGGCACCGTTTGGAAGGACACCGGGCGGCACTGGAGGCGGCGGGCATCGAGGAGGACGCACGCCGGACCGTCCACGGCCGCTACGACCGCCGGTCGGGCTACGAGGCGACGCTCGAACTGCTGCGCAGGGACCCGTCCCTGACGGCGGTGCTGGCCGCGAACGACTCCGTCGCGTTGGGCGCCTGCGCGGCCCTGCGGGACTCCGGCCGCCGCATCCCCGAGGACGTCTCGGTGGCGGGCTTCGACGACCTGCCCTTCAGCCTCGACGCGGTGCCTTCCCTGACGACGGTGCGCCTGCCCCTGTCCGAGGCCGGAGCCCGGGCGGGCCGCATCGCGATGGGCCGAGAGGAACCGCCGCCCGGCGGGATCGCGACGGTACGCGGCGAACTGATGGTCCGCGGCTCCTCCGGAGTACCGCGGGGCTGACACCACCGCACCCTGAAACCCCGGCCGCCCTGCCTGCTCGTCGCCACGCCGGGAGTGGAGCCTTCGGGCCACTCCGCACCGCCACCGACCTGACCCTTCCCGGCCTCTGTCCGACCCATTCCTTCCAATCCCGCCCGTGCGCGTGACGGGTGGGGCCGCAGGAGGGCCAACGCCATCCCCGGCATGGACGCCCTCGTCCCCGTGCCCTAGCCTCAAAGTGACGGTATCTCTGACTGAGTCAACCATCCGGGGAGCCGACCGATCATGAGCGTTCAGGACATCCGTGCCTTCAACCGCTTCTACACGAACGTCATCGGCGCCCTCGACTACGGCCGCCACCTCTACGCCCCCTACACCCTCACCGAGTCCCGCGTCCTGTACGAACTGGCGCACTCCCCTCGTACGGACGCGGCCGACCTCCGCACCGAACTGTCGCTGGACGCCGGTTACTTGAGCCGGATCCTGAACAAGTTCGAGCAGGACGGACTCGTCGAGCGCTCGGCCTCGGAGAAGGATCCGCGGCGGCGGCGCATCTCGCTCACCCCGCGGGGGCGGGAGGCCGCCGAGCTGCTCGACGAGCGGGCCCGGGAAAGCGTCGGCTCACTGCTCGGGACCGTGCGCCCCGGCGACCGGCCGCGCCTCGCGGAGGCGATGCGGACCATCCGTACTCTCCTGGGGGACCAGCCCGCCCCGGGCCCCGGGGAGCTTGTACTGCGCGAGCCCGGGCCCGGCGACCTCGGCTGGATCGTGCAGCGCAATGCCGCGCTGTATGCCGCCGAGTACGGGTGGAACGCGGACTACGAAGGGCTGGTCGCGCGTATCGTCGCCGACTTCGCGCAGGACCACGACCCGCATCTGGAGCGGGTGTGGATCGCCGAGCTCGGCGGGCGGGCCGTGGGATGTGTGATGTGCGTACGGGACGAAGCCCCGGCCACCGCCCGCCTCCGTCTCCTCCTGGTCGAGCCCGACGCGCGCGGGCTCGGCATCGGGGACCGGCTCGTCGAGGCCGTCGTCGACTTCGCGCGCGGTGTCGGCTACCGCGAGCTGGTCCTGTGGACCAACGACGTCCTCTCCGCCGCCCGGCGTATCTACCAGCGCCACGGCTTCGCCCTGGTCACCGAGGAGGCCCACCGCTCCTTCGGCAAGGATCTGACGGGACAGGACTGGCGTCTGGATCTGCACGGATCGGGCGAGTGACGAGTAGGGTCCAATTATGAAGCTCGCCTTCTCCACCCTCGGCGTTCCCGGTCTGCCCGTACCTGAGGTACTGGCGCTGGCGACCGCGCACGGCTATCACGGTGTCGAGCTGCGCACCCATCCGGAGGAGCCGGTGCACCCCGGCCTCGGACCGGACGAACGAGCTGATGTGGCCGCCGAGTTCAAAGCGGCGGGAATCGAGATCATGGGGCTCGCCGGGTACACGCGCGTGGCCGCGCCCGGTGACGACGAGCCCGTGCTCGACGAGCTCCGCGGGCTCCTCGATCTCGCCCATGACCTGGGAGCCCCCTTCGTCCGGGTCTTCCCGGGCGCCGCCCCCGACCAGTCCCGGGACGAGGCCGACGCCACGGCCGCCCGGCGGCTGGGCACCGCCGCCGAGCACGCCTCCGCCCTCGGGGTCCGCATCCTGCTCGAGACCCACGACTCGCACCGCACCGGCGCCGACGCCATCCGTGTCCTGGGCCGGGTCGGCCACCGCCAGGTCGGCGCGCTGTGGGACGTGATGCACACCTGGCTGGGCGGCGAGCAGCCCTCGGAGACCTACGCGGCGCTCGCGCCGTATCTCGGATACGTCCAGGTCAAGGACATCGCCTCGGCCGACGACACCACCCCGCTGCCGCTCGGCGCCGGGGTGCTGCCGCTCACCGAGTGCGTGGACGTGCTCTGCCGGCACAGCTGGGAGGGCTGGCTGTGCTGGGAGTACGAGAAGCGGTGGTACGAGGCGGCACCGCCGCTTCCGGAGCTGCTGGGCAAGGGCCGGGAGCATCTCGCGCGACTGCTCACCGACGCCGCCTGAGGCACCCTCCCCGACGGGCCGACCCGGTCGGGTACCGGGCCCGGTACCCGGCGGGCGACCGGGCCCGGTAATTGATTGGCCCGGCCGCCAGGCCCCGGTTAGCCTCCCCCGGTGATTCAGCCACCCGCCCCGCCCTGCCCCGTCATGCCCTCATGAGCCTGACGCGTTCGCTCATCGACGTCAGGCCGCTGCGCACCTCCCCGGTCTTCCGGCGACTGCTGATCGGCCGGACGGTGTCCGTGCTCGGCAGCTTCATGACCATGGTCACCGTGATGTACCAGGTCTGGGGCATGACCCACAGCGCGGCCTGGAGCGGTGCGGTCGGGCTCGCGCAGGCGCTGCCGATGACGGCGTTCGGGCTGTTCGCCGGGGCCTGGGTGGACCGGGCCGACCGGCGCCGGGTCTTCCTGACGGCGACCGTCGGCCAGGCGGCCTGCTCCCTGCTGCTCGCCGTGCAGGGCTTCACCGGGCACGTCCCGGGGACCGCCGTCCTCGCCCTGGTGGCCGCGCAGTCGGCCTTCGGCGCCCTCGGCGCACCGGCCGCGGGCGTCTTCGTCCCCCGGTTGCTGCCCAAGGACCAGGTGGCCGCGGGACTGGCCCTCAACCAGATGACCGGCCAGTCGATGATGCTCATCGGCCCCGCGCTGGGGGGTGTCCTGCTGGGCTGGCTGGGCATCGGCGCCTGCTACCTCCTGGACGCCCTGAGCTTCGCCCTCGCCTTCTACGGCGCCTTCGGCCTGCCCGCGCTGCAGCCCGAGGGCGAGCCGTCGCGAGCGGGCCTGCACGGGGTGCTGGACGGCCTGCGCTTCCTGGCCGGGCACCGGGTGGTGCGGGGCGCGCTGATCACCGACCTGGCCGCGACCGTGCTGTCCTTCCCGGCCAGCCTCTTCCCTCTGGTCAACGCCGAGCGCTTCGGCGACGACCCGCGCACGCTGGGCCTGTTCCTCTCCGCGATGGCGATCGGCGGCATCGGCGCGACGGCCATGTCCGGCTCGGTGACCCGGCTCGGGCGACCGGGCCGGGTGATGCTGTGGGGGGCGGGAACCTGGGGCGCCGCACTCGTCCTGTTCGGCATGTCCACCGACCCGTGGACCGGCCTCGGCCTCCTGGTCGTGGCCGGGGCGGCCGACGCCCTCTCCGTCGTCTCGCGCTCCACGATCGTGCAGACGCGCACCCCCGACGCCCTGCTGGGCCGGGTCACGGCGGCGGAGACGATCGTCGGCCAGGCGGGCCCCAGCCTCGGCAATGTGCGCGGCGGCCTGGTGGCCGGCTGGACCTCCGGTGCCACCGCCCTGATCACCGGCGGCCTGCTGTGCCTGCTGGCGGTCGGGGCGGTGGGCGCCACGACACCGGAGCTGCGCGACGGGGCTACGCCGCCGCCGGACGAGCGGTGAGCGGCGCGGAGGCGTCCAGGCACCACTCCAGTACGGCGGGCCAGGAGCCGTAGCCCGCGACGAGGTCGAGGTGGCCGGCGCCCGGGATGACCTCGGTGGGAATGCCGAGCGGGTCGCCGAAAGCGGTCCGCGCGCCCTCGGGGCAGTACGGGTCGTCGTCGCCGGCGACGAGCCGGGTGGGCCCGGGGAGGGTGAAGTCAAGGGCGGGCGGGGCGAACTCCGCGATCTCCGGATGCCGTACGAGCACGGAGGCGGACGGCGGCGCGACGAGCAGCACCCGATCCGCCTCCCGCTGCTCCTTCATGCCACGGGCGGCCGCGTGCAGCCAGAGCACGGCGGAGGCGCTGTGGGCGAGGACGACCCGGTCCCCGGCCGGGTCGAGCCCGCCGAGGTGGCGGGCCAGTTCGCCGAGCCAGACGTCGAGGTCCGGGTCGTCGGGGTCGGGCAGCTGCGGATAGGTGACCCGGTGTCCCAGCTCGGTGAGCCGGTCGGCCAGCCAGTGCTGCCAGTGGTCCTCGGGGCGGCGGTTCTGCCAGCCGTGCAGGATGAGGTAGGAGCCGGGAGCGCGCTTGGTCATGCGTTCGATGATCCCAGTGCGGCCCGCAGGTTCCCGAAGGCCTCGTGGAACCCGGGGAACGTCTTCCGTACGCACCCGGGGTCGTCGTACGACACTCCCGGCACCCGAAGTCCCGTCACCGCGAAGGACATGACGATGCGGTGGTCGCCGTAGGACTTGATCCGTACGTCGGGCAGGGGCTCGCCGGGCTCGATCTCGATCCGGTCGGGGCCCGTGGACACGGAGATCCCCAGCCGCCGGAGGTTCTCCGCGCAGGCGTCCAGCCGGTCGCACTCCTTCACGCGCGTGTTGGCCACGTCCTCGATGCGGACCGGGCCGGAGGCGAAGGGCGCGACCGCCGCCAGCGTGGGCATCGTGTCGGAGATGTCCCGCATGTTGACCGTGACACCGCGCAGTTCGCCCGTCCCCCGCACCGTCGTGCGGTCCGGGCCGATCTCCACCTCGGCGCCCATCCTGCGCAGCACGTCCACGAAGCCCAGGTCCCCCTGGAGGGCGCCGGCTCCCAGCCCGGGGACCGTGACCTCCGCGCCCGGCGTCACGGCCGCCGCCGCGAAGAAGTAGCTCGACGTCGACGCGTCCGGCTCCACCGCGTACGTCGTGGCCCGGTAGCCGCCCGGCGCGACCACGAAGACGTCGCCCTCCCGCCGTACCTCGGCCCCGAACTCCCGCATCATCGCGGTGGTGATCTCCACGTAGGGCGCCGAGACCAGGTCCGTCACCCGGATCCGCAGGCCCTTGCGGGTCAGCGGGCCCAGCAGGAGCAGGGCCGTCAGGTACTGGGACGACTGGCCCGCGTCCAGGACCACCTCGCCGCCCTCGACGCCCGCCGCCTCGATCCGCAGCGGGTGGTGCCCCTCCGCCTCCTCGTGCCGCAGGTCCACGCCGAGGTCGCGCAGGGCCCGGGTCAAGGGAGCCAGGGGACGGCGGCGCATCTGGGGCGAGGCGTCGAAGCGGTAGCTGCCGTGGCCGGCCGCCGCCAGGGTGGGCAGGAAGCGGGCGGTCGTGGCGCCGTCGCGGCAGTACACGTCGGCCTCGGGGACCGTGGGGCCCTCGGGGCGGCCGTCGATCTGCCAGGTGTCCGGGGTGCGGCCCACTCGGTAGCCGAGCCGGGTCAGGCCCTCGGCGAAGCCCTCGGTGTCGTCCGAACGAAGCGGTCGTACGAGGGTGGTGACTCCATCGGCCGCTGCCGCGAGGAAGAGGGCGCGGGCGGTGATGGACTTGGAACCGGGGATGTCGACTACGGGCATGCCCACATGATCCGACGCAGGGCCCGGCGTGTGCCGGTGCGTCCGCCGACTGGACCGCGCGCCGTCGCACGCGCCTCCCCCGGCACCTCCGGCACCCCTTCACCGACTTGCGGGAATGCGCCCGGACCGGGGAACCCTGCCCCACCCCGGTCCGTCCAACACGCAGGCTGCCGGACGAGTCTCCGCGGTGCGGTGTCGGCCCTCGCTGCTGGCTGCGATCGCTGACCACCCTCTCCGCCGCACTGCGGCCGGCAGCACGCCGTCATCGGCGCGCCCCCCTCCAACTGCGCCGATGGCGGCCCCGGTCTGGTTACTGTGCATTCCCTTGACTGGCAGAAACTTCCCGGATATGGGTGACTTCTCGGAAGTTTCCTTCAGTGATCTCCGAAAGGAGCGCACGTGCCCGACACCAGTACGGGAAGAACAGGAAGCACGGGAAGAGCGGGAGACACGGGACGTCCGGCCAGACGTGCCGTCCTCGCGGCGGCCGCCGGCCTCACCGCCGCGCTGACGGCCGGCGGTTCCGCACACGCCGCCGTCCCCGGTGAACGCAGGCTCCGCGCCCTCATCTCCGGTATGCCGCTGGAGGAGAAGGTCGGCCAGCTCTTCGTGATGCGGGTCTACGGCCACTCGGCCACCGCCCCCGACCAGGCCGACATCGACGCCAACCTCAAGGAGATCGGCGTACGGACCGCCGCCGAGCTCATCGCCAAGTACCGCGTCGGCGGCATCATCTACTTCACCTGGGCCCACAACACCCGCGATCCCCACCAGATCGCCGATCTGTCCAACGGCATCCAGCGGGCCTCGCTGGAGCAGCCCCGCGGACTCCCCCTCCTCGTCGCCACCGACCAGGAGCACGGCATCGTCTGCCGGGTCGGCAAGCCCGCCACCCTCTTCCCGGGGGCCATGGCCATCGGGGCCGGCGGCTCCCGCACCGATGCCCGCACCCTCGGCCGGATCTCCGGCGCCGAACTGCGCGCCATCGGCATCAACCAGGACTACTCCCCCGACGCCGACGTGAACGTCAACCCGGCCAACCCGGTCATCGGCGTACGGTCCTTCGGCGCCGATCCGGACGCGGTCGCCGAGCTGGTGGCGGCCGAGGTGAAGGGGTACCGGTCGGCCCGGGTCGCGGCCACCGCCAAGCACTTCCCCGGGCATGGCGACACCACCGTGGACAGCCACTACGGCTTCCCGGTCATCACGCACAGCCGGGAGCTGTGGGAGCGGCTGGACGCGGTGCCCTTCCGGGCGGCGATCAGGGCCGGCATCGACTCGATCATGACCGCGCACATCCAGTTCCCGGCCCTCGACGACTCGGGCGACCCGGCCACCCTCTCCCACCCCATCCTCACCGGCATCCTCCGTGAGGAACTGGGCTACGACGGAGTCGTCGTCACCGACTCGCTCGGCATGGAGGGGGTACGGACGAAGTACGGGGACGACCGGGTGCCGGTGCTCGCTCTGAAGGCGGGAGTCGACCAGCTCCTCAACCCGCCGAACCTGAGCGTGGCGTGGAACGCCGTCCTCAAGGCCGTACAGGACGGCGAGCTCACCGAGGCACGGCTCGACGAATCGATCCTGCGCATCCTGCGGCTGAAGGCGAAGCTGGGGCTGCTGGCGCAGCCGTACGTCAGCGACGCGGGCGTCGACCGGGTGGTGGGCACGCCCGCGCATCTGGCGGCGGCCGACCGGATCGCCGAGCGGACGACGACCCTTCTGGTCAACGAGGGCAGCCTCCTTCCGCTGTCCCGTCCGACGCACAACAAGATCCTGGTCGTCGGCGCCGATCCCGCCTCCCCGTCCGGCACCACGGGCCCGCCCACCTCGGTCCTGGCCGCCGCCCTCACCGAACTCGGCTTCACCGCCACCGCCCTGCCGACGGGCACGGCCCCCTCCGCCGCGACCATCGCCAAGGCGGTCACTGCGGCGCAGGACGTGGACGCGGTGGTGGTCGGGACGTACAACGTCACGGCGGCCGGCAGTCAGAAGACGCTGGTGGAACGGCTGGTGGGGACCGGGAGGCCGGTGGTGGCGATCGCGATCCGCAACCCGTACGACGTCGCCCAGCTCCCCTCCGTCCCGGGCTGTCTGGCCACCTATTCCTGGACCGACGTCGAACTGCGCGCCGCCGCGCGGGTCATCGCCGGGCGGGTCGCGCCGCGCGGGAAGCTGCCGGTGCCGGTGCAGCGGGCGGACGATCCGACACAGGTGCTGTACCCCATCGGCCATGGACTGTCGTACTAGACGTACGTCGCACACCGGGCGTAACACCGCCAACAGGCGGAAAGCCTCCCACACCTCTGGCGTGTGCCCGCCGTCGCGGGCCACGCTGGGCGGGGGTGTCAGGGGGGATTGCAATGCGCGGGAGACGGTCGGTGGGGGTGGTGTACGCACTGCCGGCGCTGGTCCTCGCCCTGGCGGCGACGGGCTGCCAGCGATCGCAGGGCTCCGGCGAGCCCGTCGCGAAACCGGCGCCCGCCCAAACCTCCGGATACGGCGTCCAGTTCCTCGCGGTCGACGAGTGCAGCTCCTTCGGCACGACGAGCTTCACCGAGGTCCCGTGCACCGGTGAGCGTGCGGCGGCCCGGGTCGTCGCCCGCTACGACGGCAGGATGGGCGACGGCCCCCTGTGCCCGGCCACGACCGACTTCGTGCTCCACATAAGCGAGCAGCGCCCGTCGAGCGACGAGGACGGCGACGGGACGATCCCGCAGGGCTACGCCTGTATGCGCAACCTCGAACCCCCGCACCCCGGCGACCCCGGCGGCGGAGGCGGCCCCCGCACGATCGTCGGCGACTGCGTCTACAGCTCCGGCGACGGCCAGGTCCGGGAGACGGCCTGCGACGGCTCGGGCAGCCGAAAGCCCCAGTACAAGGTCGTCAAGGCGGGAGCCGGCCGCACCGAATGCCCCGCGTCGACGGCCCTGTACGTACAGCTCGGGGGGCCGGAGCCGGTGGGATGCGCACGGCGCGTGTGACATCCCACCGGCCCCCTACCGGTCCTCTCAGGGGGACACGGCTACGGCCGCAGCACGGGCTCCCGCTCCACGTCGGCCCTGTCCAGCTTCGCGTCGTAGCGGGCCAGCGGCTTCGCCGCCGACGGGTTCGCCCGTACCGCGGGCGACGCGACCCCCGCCCACTCCAGGATCCGGGCCGTGGCCAGGGCCTTCTGGTCGGGTACCAGGCCCGCGACGTTCGCGCCGTGGTTCAGGCCGGGCGCGGTGAAGACATAGGAGTCACGGGCGCCCGCGCCCAGCCGGAAGCGCTCCGAACCCCACGGGTCGTTCTGGCCGTAGACGAACAGCATGTGGTCGGCGCGGTGGCGGACCCAGGTGTCCACATCACGCATGACGCCCGGCTGCCAGCGCATCGGGATCGAGCGCGGTACGAAGTTCCGCGGCGGCTGGTAGCCGTAGCGGATCAGGCTCTTCTCGATGTGCGGGAAGTGGATCGTGGGCGCGCCGAGCTGGGTGCCGGCCTGGTAGTAGTACGGGGTGTACGTCTCCAGGCCCTGGTCGGCGTAGGCGGAGAAGCCGGAGATCGTGTCCACCGAGGTCCAGATCTCGTCGTCGGTCGCCTTCGCCGCGTTCGCGGGGATCTTGTCGCAGTCGGACAGCAGGCTGTACTGCCAAAAGCCCCAGACGTAGTCGAGGACGACCGCCTCGTAGGCGCGGTCCAGGCCGCCGATGGTGGTGAAGGTGAGGCCGTTGGCGGTGGCGTACGCCTCGTACTTCTTCTCCAGCGGCGCACGGCGCACCAGCGCCTCCCGCTGGACGGCGTTCAGCCGGTCCCGGCACTCCTTGGTGCCGACGTTCTCGAAGAAGCGGTCGTAGGCCGAATCCTCCTTGTTCACGACGTCGTTGGGGGCCACGTACGCGACCACGCCGTCCATGTCGTGCGGGTAGAAGCGCTCGTAGTAGGTGGCGGTCATGCCGCCCTTCGAGCCGCCCGTCGCCAGCCAGTTGCCCGTGTAGAGCGGCTTCAGGGCCTCGAAGACGCGGTGCTGGTCGCTCGCCGCCTGCCAGATGTCGAGCTTGGACCAGTCGGCCGGGTCGGGGCGGGACGGGGTGAAGAAGCGGTACTCCATGGAGACCTGGTTGCCGTCCACGATCTGGGTCGGCTCACGGCGGCCGGGGTTCGTGGAGACGTTGTAGCCGCTGGTGTAGAAGACCGTCGGGCGGCCGACGTCCTTGTGCAGCACGGTGATCCGCTGCTGGAACGTGCCCTTCGACGGGTGCCGGTGGTCGATCGGCTGGGTGTAGTTCAGGACGAAGTAGCGGTAGCCGGCGTACGGCTTCTCCTGGATCAGGCTCATACCCGGTATCCCGAGCAGCCGGTCCTTGATGTCGACGTCCGTGCCACCCGTGGCGTTGGCGGCGGTGGCCGCTCCCGCCGTGCTCAGCGTGCCTAGGAACACCATGAGCGCGAGCAGCCATCTGAGCGCCTTGCGCATGCACACTCCCCTGTGAGACAGATGTGCGCCGGAAACTATCGGAGCAACATCCGTCACACCAGGGGTAATTGAGCTACCGCAGCATCAGCACAGGATCCAGCCGGAACTCACCGTGCCACTGCCCACCGAACCCTTCACCCACACGCAGCGGTGACCCGCGTGCACCGTCACCGGGCCCGCAAGGTACGCGAACCGGCCCTTGTCGACGACCGGGCGGTTGCCGCGGGCCTGCACACTGACCGACATCGAGCGCCTGGTCCCCGGGTGGTCGGGCACGGTGACCGCGCAGACGTAGCCATTGCTCTTGTAGACGCGCACGATGCCGGTGGAGAAGGGCAGGGTCTTCACCTTGCGCCCGGCGCACGAGCCGTCCGCCGCCTGGGCGCTGCCCGGTGCCACGAGCGCGAGCACCCCGGACGCGGCCAGCACGGCCGCGCCGAGTGCCAGCCTTCGGCGTATCGCACCACTGTCCACTGTCGTCCCTCCCGTACCGCAGTCAAGCACCATCGATGAACGTACTGATGTACGGACGCACGACATATGTCGGATGGTTGCACGATCGTCAGAACTGCACGTCCACCGGCGGCCGTCAGCGGGACACGCCCACCGGCTCCTCCGGTTCGGACTGGCCCACGAAAGTGCGCCACAGCAAGGCGTACCGGCCGTCCAGCGCCAGCAGCTCCTCGTGGGTGCCGTCCTCCACCACTTGCCCGTGGTCCATCACCACGACGCGGTCCGCACGGGCGGCGGTGGTGAGGCGGTGGGCGACGACCAGTGTCGTCCGACGGCCGGCGAGGCGATCCGTGGCCTGGTTGACCAAGGCTTCCGTGGCCAGGTCCAGGGCCGCCGTCGCCTCGTCGAGGAGCAGGACGTCCGGGTCGACCAGTTCGGCGCGGGCGAGTGCGATCAGCTGGCGCTGGCCCGCCGAGAGGTTGCGGCCGCGCTCGGCGACCTCGTGGAGATAGCCGCCCTCGAGCGTGGCGATCATGTCATGGGCGCCGACCGCCCGTGCCGCCGCCTCGACCTGGGCATCGGTGGCGTCGGGCCGGCCGTAGGCGATGGCGTCGCGCACGGTGCCCTGGAAGAGGTACGCCTCCTGCGGGACGACGCCCAGGCGGTGGCGGTACGACGTGAGGTCGAGCGCCCGCAGATCCGTGCCGTCGACCGTCACCCGGCCGCCCGTCGGGTCGTAGAACCGCGCCACCAGCTTGACCAGGGTCGACTTGCCCGCCCCCGTCTCGCCGACGAAGGCGACGGTCTGACCGGCCGGGATCGTCAACTCGATGCCGCTGAGCGCCTCTTCGTCGGTGCCGTACGCGAAGCGCACGTCCTCGAAGGCGATCTCGCCGCTGAGCGAGCGGACTTCGAGCGGCTCGTCGGCGGGCCTGGTGGAGGTCGGCTCCCGGAGCAGCTCCTGGATGCGGCCCAGGGAGACGGTGGCCTGCTGGTAGCCGTCGAAGACCTGGGAGAGCTGCTGGACGGGGGCGAAGAAGAGGTCGATGTAGAGCAGATAGGCGACCAGCGCGCCCGTGGTGAGCGTCGCCGCCTCGATCCGGCCGGCGCCCGCGATGAGGACGGCGGCGGCCGCCACCGACGACAGCAGCTGGACGAAGGGGAAGTAGACGGATATCAGCCACTGACCGCGGATACGGGCGCGCCGGTAGGCGTCGCTGCGCTCCGCGAACCGCCGTCCGCCGTCCCGCTCGCGCCGGAAGGCCTGCACGATCCGCAGCCCGGAGACGGACTCCTGGAGGTCGGCGTTGACCAACGACACGCGTTCGCGGGCGAGTTCGTACGCCTTCACGCTCGCCCGGCGGAAGAAGAAGGTGGCGACGATCAGCGGGGGCAGGGTCGCGAAGACGACCAGCGCCAGCTGTACGTCGAGCACCAGCAGGACGCCCATGATGCCGAAGAAGGTGACGACCGAGACGAACGCCGTGACCAGACCGGTCTGCAGGAACGTCGACAGCGCGTCGACGTCCGTCGTCATCCGGGTCATGATCCGGCCGGTCAGCTCGCGCTCGTAGTAGTCGAGGCCGAGGCGCTGGAGCTGGGCGAAGATCTTGAGACGGAGGGCGTAGAGGACGCGTTCGCCGGTGCGTCCGGTGATCCGTGTCTCGCCGATCTGGGCCGTCCACTGGACGAGTACGGCGAGCAGGGCGAGCAGGGAAGCCGACCAGACCGCGCCCAGGGCGAGCCGGGTGACGCCCTGGTCGATGCCGTGCCGGATCAGGATCGGCAGCAGCAGGCCCATGCCGGCGTCCACGGCGACCAGCAGCAGGCCGGCGAGCAGGGGCGGGCCGAAGCCGCGGAGCAGCCGGGTCAGCCCGTAGGAGTCCTCCGGCCGGACCGCCGTCGCCTCGTCGACGTCGGGGGTGTCGGTCGCCGGGGGCAGCGCCTCCACCAGGGTGAGGAGTTCGGGGGTGGCCGGGGAGTCGGCCAGCGCCTGATCCCTGGGCTCACGGTCGCCGGTCCACAGGTGGGGGGTCACTCCGCGTTCGGCGTCGAACTCGGCGTCCAACTCCTCGCGGACGGTGGTGTCCTCGCGCGGCAGGGCGGGCTCGGCGTGGCCCGGGGAGACGCCGCCCAGCTCGTCGGGGTCGGTGAGCAGTCGGCGATAGAGGGCGGATCGTTCCTGCAGTTCCTCGTGGGTGCCGATGTCGGCCAGGCGGCCGCCGTCGAGGACGGCGATGCGGTCGGCGAGGTTGAGGGTGGAGCGGCGGTGGGCGATCAGGAGGGTCGTGCGGCCCTCCATGACCTGCTTGAGGGCCTCGTGGATCTCGTGCTCCACGCGGGCGTCCACGGCGGAGGTCGCGTCGTCGAGGACCAGCAGGCGCGGGTCGGTCAGGATCGCGCGGGCGAGCGCGACGCGCTGGCGCTGGCCGCCGGAGAGGGTGAGGCCGTGCTCGCCGACCTTGGTGTCGTAGCCGTCGGGCAGCTCGGCGATGAAACGGTCCGCCTGGGCGGCGCGGGCGGCTTTCTCGATCTCTTCCTGCGTCGCCTCGGGGCGGCCGTACGCGATGTTGTTGCGCACGCTGTCCGAGAAGAGGAAGGAGTCCTCGGGGACCAGGCCGATCGCGGCCCTGAGGGAGTCGAGGGTCAGCTCGCGCACATCGTGGCCGCCGACCAGGACGGCGCCGTGGGTGACGTCGTAGAAGCGCGGGAGGAGGAGGGAGACCGTGGACTTGCCGGAGCCGGAGGAGCCGACGACCGCGAGGGTCTCGCCGGGGCGGATCTCGAAGCTGAGCCCTTCGAGCACCGGGCTGGTTCTGCCGGGGGCGTCGCCGTACCCGAAGGACACGTCGTCGAACTCGACCGTCGCGGGCGCGTCCGTGGGGAGGGCCTTGGTGCCCTCCTTGATCGTCGGCTCGGTGTCGATGAGCTCCAGGACGCGCTCCGTGCCCGCACGGGCCTGCTGGCCGACCGTGAGGACCACGGCGAGCATCCGGACCGGGCCGACGAGCTGGGCGAGATAGGTGGAGAAGGCGACGAAGGTACCGAGGGTGATGTGCCCGCGCACGGCGAGCCAGCCGCCCAGCGCCAGCATCGCGACCTGGCCGAGCGCGGGGACGGCCTGGAGGGCGGGGGTGAACCTGCTGTTCAGCCGGATGGTGCGCAGCCGCCCGGCGAAGAGGCGGCGGCCGACCTCCCGCAGCTTCCCGGTCTCCTGGTCCTCCTGCCCGAAGCCCTTCACCACGCGTACGCCGCTGACGGCGCCGTCGACCACGCCCGCGACGGCGGCGGCCTGGGCCTGGGCGTACCAGGTGGCGGGGTGGAGGCGGGTGCGGCTGCGCCGGGCTATCCAGCCCAGCGCGGGCGCCACGGCGAGCGCGACCAGGGTCAGCGGGAGCGACAGCCAGGCCATGATCACCAGGGAGATCAGGAACAGCAGGACGTTGCCGATGGTCATCGGCAGCATGAAGAGCAGGCCCTGGATCAGCTGGAGGTCGCTGGTGGCGCGGCCCACCACCTGGCCGGTGGACAGCTCGTCCTGGCGGCGGCCGTCGAGGCGGGTGATCGTGCCGTACATCTCGGTCCGCAGATCGTGCTGGACGTCGAGGGCGAGGCGGCCGCCGTAGTAGCGGCGGATGTAGGCGGAGACGTAGACGAGGACGGCGGCGCCGATCAGGGCGCCGGCCCAGGGGGCCATGGAACGGCTGTGGTCGCCGATCACATCGTCGATGATCACCTTGGTGATCAGTGGGACCAGCGCCATGACGGCCATACCGGCCAGCGAGGAGCCGAGGGCGAGGATCACGTCCTTCGGGTAGCGCCAGGCATAGCCCACCAGTCTCCGTGCCCAGCCCTGTTTCTCCCCCTGCTGCGCTGCCACGCCGGTGCCCTCCGTTGATGGTGATGTCCCGGAAAGCACCAACGCATACGGAAGCGGATTTCATCCCTCCGCAACAAATCGCTGCACTGGGTTCGGCCGTTTTCCCGGTGCGGCGCCGTTGTGGCTGGTCGCGCCCACGCGGCGGAGCCGCACATCGATACAGCCCGCGGCCCCTAGGGAGTTGTCCTTACCCGCAGGTAGTAGAACCGCGTCGTCTGTGCGGCGTTCTGGTTGTCGTCGCTGACCAGCAGGACCTTCAGACGGCCGGTGCGGTCACGTCCCGTGATCGTCATGCCCTCGATGTTGTCCAGCAGGGGGTTCGGCTGGGGCTGCTTGGCCGTGGCGCCCAGGGACGGACAGGTGGCGATGTCCGTGAGCAGGGTCTTCTTGATCAGGTGAACGTCCGGCTGCCCCGTCAGGTTCTCGATGCCGCTGGTGTCCGTGGCGTGGCGGAGGTCGGCCCGGTAGAGGCGGACGGTGTTGCCGACGCCCGCGGTGAAGCCGCGCTCCAGGACGAGGAGACGGCCGTCGGGGGTGGCCTGGACCTCGGGGACGCCGAGGCCCGCGTCGGTGCGGTAGGCGTACTGGGCGGCGAGCTCGAAGCGGCCGTGGTGACGCTTCCAGGTCTGGAAGCGGACGATGCCGGCGGAGTCCCCGGAGATCGCGTACTCCATGGACGCGAGCAGGGTGCGGCCCCCGGGCAGCAGGGTCAGGCCCTCGAAGGTCTGGTTGCCCGTGGCGCGGCCGGCCGGGGCGACCTGGAGGGAGGCCGGGACCGGGAGGCGGTCGAGGATCTTCCCGTCGCGGGAGTAGCGGCGGACGGAGGGCTCTGTCTCGGAGGTGATCAGCAGGGTGCTGACGGGGGTCCCCCCGCTCGAGCGAAGCCGAGAGTGGGGGATGTCGATGACGAGCCCCTCGGAGTCGAGGTCGGCGCCCTTCTCGTCGGCCAGGTGGACGGCCGAGGTCGGCTGGAGGGTCTTCGGGTCCAGGCCGAGGTGGGACGAGCGGTCCTCCAGCGCGGCCAGGGAGCCGTCGCCGTCCACGGCGAGGGCGGAGAAGTTGCCGACGAAGGTGCCGTGGTACGTCGTCTTGTCGAGCGCGTCGGAGAAACGGTCGATGGAGACGGAGGGCGAACAGGCGTTGTCCGCAACGGAATCGGCGCCGGCGGACCCGGCGGCGGACACACAAGTGGCCGCCGCCAGGCCGGCGGTGAGGGTGGCGAGTACGGTTCTCAGGCGCATGGGCGTCACCGTAGGGCGGCCCGATGACGGGCAGGAGACCGCCTCGTGAAGCGTCAGCCCTGCGGCGGCACCGCCACGAACGCCTCGCTCGGCGCGCTCGTCGGGGTGTAGCGCGTGGCGGCGGACGTCGTCGGCACCAGGTCCTTGTGGATCGCCTTGGCGACGTTCTGGATGGTGGTGACGCCGTAGTCCATGGTGCTGTTGTCCTGTGTCAGCACCGTGATCATGTAGTCGTGGCCGGCGCCGTTGAAGGTGCCCAGGCTGTGCACCCGCCAGCCGTGCGTGGACCGCTGCAGCCAGCCGTTCTTGACGTGCACGGCCACCGAGGAGGGCGCACCGGCGGGCGTGCCCCAGCGCTGCGACGAGATGACCTGGCCCATCAACTTCAGAATGTAGGCACGGGAGTTGTCGCTCAGCACGGTGTTCTTGGCGGTGATGAGCTTGAGCAGCTTCTGCTCGTCGGTGACGTTCTCCCGGGTCAGGCCCCAGTAGCCGTCGGCCCCCGGCGTGGTCTGCGTCATGCCGGCGGCGGCCAGGAAGCCCTTGATCTTCGTCATGCCCAGCTGCTTCCACAGCTTGCTGGTCGCGTCGTTGTCCGACTTGGTGATCATGGCCGTGGCGAGCGACTGCTCGGTGCTCGTCAGATACCGGTTGTGCTTCTTCGCGTCCCACAGCAGCGTGGCGAGGACGGTGACCTTGACCGTGCTGGCCGAGTCGTACGCGGTGGTGGGCCGAAGGGTGCAGGTGGTTTTGGTGGAGCGGTCGTACAGGCCGACCGCGACCGTGCCCCTGCGGTTCGCGAGCGCCGCCGTGATGTCCTTCTTCAGCTTGTCGGCCAGGCCCGCCTTGGCGGAGGTGCAGCTGACCGCGGGCGCCGCCGCGGCGGCAGGCGTGGCTGCGGCGATGCCCGGTATGAGCACCGCGGCGCCGACGGCGGCCGCCAGCGCTCTGGCGCGTCTGGATGTCCGGTGAGTCATACCCGTGTTGACTCACACATTCACCCGAATGGTTGTACGTGCGGATCTTGTCGTTGGGCAAAGCCTTTGCAAGCCGTTACCCCACCCTGAGCGTTTTCACAGGAAGTCGCCAGGTTTGGCACAGCGCTCACCCACCCCCGCTGTGCACGATGCGCCCTGTGACTTCTGCCACCGACCCTCACCCCCACCCGACCGTGACCCCCGATCCGCCGTCGCCGGCCCCGCCGACGGCGCCGCCGGACGCGGCACCGCGCTGGTCGCTCCCCGCGCTGATCGGAATCATGATCCTGGCGGCGGCGCTCTACTCCTGGAACCTCTCCGGCTCCGGCCTCAACAGCTTCTACAGCGCGGCCGTGCTGAGCGGCACAGAGAGCTGGAAGGCGTGGTTCTTCGGCTCGCTGGACGCGGGAAACTTCCTCACCGTCGACAAGCCGCCCCTCGCGCTGATGGTCATGGGCCTGTCCTGCCGTGTCTTCGGCTTCGGGACCTGGCAGATGATGGCGCCGATGATCGTGGCCGCGCTGGCGACGATCTGGATCCTGCACTCGTCGGTGAAGCGGGTGTGGGGCCACGGCGCCGCGGCGCTGGCCGCGCTGGTCCTCGCGCTGACCCCGATCACGGTGGCCATCAACCGCGACAACAACCCGGACACACTGCTGGTCCTGCTGATGGTCGGGGGCGCGGCCCTCGCCCTGCGGGCGGTGACGGGCGGCCGGCTGCTGCCGCTGCTCGGCTCGGCGGCCTGCTTCGGCCTCGCGTTCAACACGAAGATGCTGCAGGGCTACATCGCGCTGCCCGCCGTCTTCGCGGTCTATCTCTACGCGACACGCCTTCCGTTGATGAGGCGGATGGCCAACCTGGCGATCGCGGCCGTGGTCCTGGCCGTCTCCAGCTTCTGGTGGGCGGCGGCGGTCTCGCTCGTCCCGGCCTCCGAACGGCCGTACATCGGCGGCTCCACGGACGGCACCGCCTGGGACCTGATCACGGGCTACAACGGCCTCGGCCGGGTCCTCGGCGGAGAGGGGAACGGCGGGGGCCGCGGTGGCGGAGGCGGCGGCTTCTCCGGACCGGCGGGCCTCGGCCGGATGTTCAACGACATCCTCGGCGGCCAGATCTCCTGGCTGCTGCCCTTCTCGGCGGTCGCGCTCGTCGCCGGCCTGGTCCTGTGCGGCCGCGCCCCGCGCACCGACCTCACGCGCGCCGCGCTGGTGCTGTGGGGCGGCTGGACCGCGCTGCACTTCCTGACGTTCAGCATGGCCGAGGGCACCATGCACCCGTACTACACGACCGCGCTCGCCCCGGGCGTCGCGGCGCTGTGCGGGGGCGGCGGCGTGCTGCTGCTGCGCGCACTGCGCGAGGACAGGCGCTGGGCGTGGGTGCTGCCGGCCGCCCTCTCCGTCACCGGCATCTGGGCGATCGTGCTGCTGCGCCGGGCCTCCGGCTGGAACACCTGGCTGTGGCCGGTGATCGGTGTGGTCATGGCGGTGGCGATCGCGGGTCTGTTGGCCTTCCGGCGCGGCGACCGGGTGCGGCTGCAGGCGGCTTCCGTGGCCGCGGCGGTGGTCGCGGCGCTGGCGGGCCCGGCCGCGTACGCCTGGTCGGTGCCGATGGGTTCGGGCGGTGGCGGCATGGGCGGTACGAACCCGACGGCGGGGCCGTCGACGGGCAGCGGCTTCGGCGGCGGGCCGGGCGGACGGGGCAACCGGGGCGGCTTCCCCGGCGGCGGGAAGGGCGGCCCTGGCACCGGCACCGGCGAGATGCCGGGCGGCGCCCCGCAGGGCGGCCGGGCGGGCGGCGGCTTCCCCGGCGGCGGCGAGATGATGCCCGGCGGCGGGAACGGCGAGTTGCCCGGGGCTCCGGGCGGGCAGAACGGCCAGGCTCCCGGCGGCGACGGCCGGCTGGGCGGCACACCCCCGGGCGGCACCGGTTCGGGTCCGGGCGCGGGCGGAAGGCCCGGCGGCGGCATGGGCGGGGCCGACAGCGAGCTGATCTCGTACCTGAGGAAGCACCGGGACGGCGCCAAGTGGCTGCTCGCGGTGTCCGATTCGCAGAGCGCGGCCCAGATCGAACTGAGCAGCAAGGTGTCCGTCATCTCCATGTGGGGCTTCACCGGCACCGACAACGCGATGACCGTCGCCAAGCTGAAGGAGCTGGTGAAGAAGGGCGAGCTGCACTACATCCAGCTCGGCGGCGCCGGCATGGGCGGCGGCCCCGGCGGGGGCAGCAGCAGTGTCGGCTCTGCGGTGACGTCATGGGTGAAGAAGCACGGGACGGCGGTGAAGGAGAGCGCGTACGGCAAGAGCACTCCCGCCAACTCCTCGTCCGCAGGCTCGACTTCATCGATGCTCTACCGCCTGGACCCGGCGGACGTCGGCTGACGCACACGGCCTCACCGGCACCCCGCCCACGCCCCCTGGCCCTCCCCCGCGGATCATGGATCTTGAAGTCCGGCGAACGGGGAGGAAAGCGTGGGCCACTGCCTGGAGATGAGTACCGGGGACATGCGGAGCGTGGTGAGGCTGCTCACCTCGCTGGAGCGATCGGCGGAGCAGGAGCGTCGGCTCGGGGTCGTGCGGGACCGGTGTGCGAGGGCCGACGCGCGGTTGCGGGAGCAGGGCATCGATCTCGAGGTGTCCGTCGGGCAGGCGCTGGAGGAGCTCATCGAGGGGGCGCCCAGCGCGGACATGGGGCCCGCCTACACCTACGCCTTCCACGAGACCGTCGCCTGCCACTTCTCCCACACCACCGATCTCGGCGTGTGGTCCCGGCCCTCGTGGTTCTACGTCCTGGACGACGAACTGGCCCGGCACGGGGTCCCGGCCGACCTTCTGCCGGGTTCCTTCCTGTTCAGCGGGCCGCCGCTGCGACTGCCGCATCCCGGCGACGCCTTTCCGCAGATCGGGGTGCTGCCCACACCGCGCGCCGGGGCACTGGCCGAGTCGTACGGGGCCGTACTGGACCGCCTCGACCCCGAATTCCGGGACACCACACGGCAGTTCGCGGAGATCATGCGGTTCGAGGCGAAGGGGTGGGAGACGGCGCGGAAGCTCGGGCAGACGACCGACACGATCTTCTTCTGGTTCGCTTGACGTACTAGTTCGCCCACACCAGTGATGTCGATCTTCATCCCGGGCATGTCGCCACCCGCCGCCGGGACCATGGGACTCGCCTCGGCCGACCCGCCGAGGCGACCCAACTTCCTTTTCTGGAGAGCCTCGTGAAGATTCGCTCCTGGTCCTTCGCCGCCGCCTTCGCCCTCGTCCTGGCCACCTTCGCCGTGCCCGCGCGGGCCGCCTCCGCCGAGGCCGCCGCCCCTTCCTGCCCGGACGGATCCGTGTGCTTCTGGAGCGGTGAGGGCTTCGGCGGCGACTACTGGGAGTGGACGGCACGCAGCGGTTACCGCGACATGCCGCCCAATCTCCACGACAACGTCGGATCCTTCGTCGCGAGCACCCGTGCCTGCTTCATCAACTGGGACCCGGTCGAGAAGCGGGACGTGTTCAACGGTGACTGGCGCTCCCAGTACTACGGCGACTTCGGCGGCCGTATCGACGGTGTGGGGCCGGGCGCCTGCTGATACGGCGTCCGTTCAGCCCAGGTGCGTCGGCGCGAACATCCGCAGCACCGCCGGGAGCACGACCACCGACGGGCCGGGAGACGCCAGGGCCTTCGCCAGGTCCTCCTCCAGTGTCTCGGGGCTCGTACGGATTCCCGGGACACCGAAGGACTCGGCGAGTGCCACATAGTCCGGGCGGGTCAGTTCCGTCGCCGTCGCCTGCCCGAAGGTGTCGGTCATGTATTCGCGCAGGATGCCGTAGCCGCCGTCGTCGACGATCAGCCAGGTGACATTCAGGTCGTACTGGCGGGCCGTCGCCAGTTCGGCGATCGAGTACAGCGCGCCGCCGTCGCCGGACACCGCCAGCACCGGGCGGGTCGGGTCGGCGGCGGCCGCGCCCAGCGCCGCGGGGAAGCCGTAGCCGAGGCCGCCGGCGCCCTGCGCGGAGTGCATCAGATTCGTGTGGCGCGGGTCGAAGGCCGACCACGCCCAGTACGCCAGGATCGTCATGTCCCAGAAGGACGGGGAGTCGGCGGGCAGCGCCCTGCGAACCGACGCCAACACATCCTGCTCCAGGGTCAGTTCCTGGGCGGCGATGCGCTGCGAGACACGGGAGAGCAGGTCACGTACGCGCTCCGGCGCCGTCGGGTCCGTGCGCTCCCGCACCGTCTCCAGCAGCGCCTGCAGGGCGAGTCGGGCGTCCGCGTGGATGCCCAGCGCCGGGTGGTTGGACTCCAGTTTGCCGAGGTCCGCCTCGATCTGGATCACTCGGCCGCGGGGCTTGAACGTGTGGTAGTTGGAGGAGAGTTCGCCGAGGCCCGAGCCGACGACGAGGAGCACGTCGGCGTCCTCCAGGAAGTCGGTGGTGTGGCGGTCCTCCAGCCAGGACTGGAGGGACAGCGGGTGGGTCCAGGGAAAGGCGCCCTTGCCGCCGAAAGTGGTGACGACCGGGGCGTCGAGCAGTTCGGCGAGCCGCCTCAGCTTGCCGGAGGCGTCCGCCCGTACCGCTCCCCCGCCGGCGATGATCGCCGGACGGGCCGCACGCGACAGGAAGTCGGCTGCCACGGCGGTGAGTTCGGGGCGCGGAGCCAGCTCGTCCGGGGTCGCGTCGAGCGCCGTCACCACCGGCAGCGAGGTCGGTGCGAGCAGCACGTCCTGCGGGATCTCCACCCACACCGGTCCGTGCGGGGCCGTCAGCGCCGACTTCCAGGCCGCCGCGACGGCGGACGGGATCTGGGACTGGGTGCGGACCGTGTGGACCGACTTGACCACGCCCCGGAACGAGGCCGCCTGGTCGGGGAGTTCGTGCAGAAAGCCGTGCCGGCCGCCGCCCAGTCCCGCGGTGGGGATCTGGCTGCTGATGGCCAGGACGGGCGCGCTGGCCGCCGCCGCCTCCTGGAGCGCGGCCAGGGAGGTGAGGGCTCCCGGGCCGGTCGACAGCAGCAGCGGCGCGGCCTCGCCGGTGATCCGGCCGTAGGCGTCCGCGGCGAAGCCCGCGTTGTTCTCCACGCGCAGGCCCACATAGCGCAGCTCCGAGCGGCGCAGTGCGTCGAACATGCCGAGGGCGTGCTGGCCGGGCAGACCGAAGACGGTCGTCGCGCCCAGCCCGGCCAGGGTCTCCACGACCAGGTCTCCGCCGTTGCGGCCGGGGGGAGGGTTCAGCGCGGCCTCCGTCTGCGCGGGCGTCGGGCGGAGCACCAGGTCGTGGTCGTGGGTCACTTGGTCTCGGTCTCCTCGGGAATCAGGAGGTGCGGGCCGCCGCGATCTGGCGGCTCATGATGGTGGTCAGTTCGTACGCGGTGTGCGAGGCGGCCACCGACGTGATCTCCGCATGGTCGTACGCGGGGGCCACCTCGACGACGTCCGCCGACACCAGGTTGCACGACGCCAGCCCGCGCAGGATCTCGAGGAGCTCGCGGGAGGTCATGCCGCCGGCCTCGGGGGTGCCGGTGCCGGGCGCGTGCGCCGGGTCGAGGCAGTCGATGTCGATGGAGATGTACAGCGGACGGTCGCCGATGCGCTGGCGCAGCTGGTCGGCGACCTCGTCGGCGCCGCGGCGGTAGATGTCCGCGGAGGTGACGATGCCGAAGCCCATCTTCTCGTCGTCGGTCAGGTCCTGCTTGCCGTACAGCGGGCCGCGGGTACCGACGTGGGAGAGCGCTTCGGTGTCGAGGATGCCCTCCTCCACCGCGCGGCGGAACGGGGTGCCGTGCGTGTACTCGGCGCCGAAGTAGGTGTCCCAGGTGTCGAGGTGGGCGTCGAAGTGGAGCAGGGCGACCGGGCCGTGCTTCTTGGCGACCGAGCGCAGCAGCGGGAGGGCGATGGTGTGGTCGCCGCCGAGGGTCATCAGGCGGGCGCCCGTACCGAGCAGCTCGTCCGCCGCCGCCTCGATGGTGTCCACGGCCTCGTTGATGTTGAACGGGTTCACGGCGATGTCGCCGCCGTCCGCGACCTGGGCGAGGGCGAAGGGGGAGGCGTCCTGCGCCGGGTTGTAGGGGCGCAGCAGCCGGGACGCCTCACGGATGGCGTTGCCGCCGAAGCGGGCGCCCGGCCGGTACGAGACGCCGGAGTCGAACGGCACACCCACGACGGCGACGTCGGCGGTGCCGACCTCGTCGAGGCGGGGCAGCCGGGCGAAGGTCGCGGGACCCGCGTACCGCGGGATGCGGGAGGAATCGACGGGGCCGCGGGGCGTCTCGTTGCTGCTCATGCTGAAATGCCTTCTTTCTTGCGCTTGGTCGCGCATGTGCTGCTTGTCATACGACTCTACTGGTGAGCCGGGACCGGTTCGGACACGAGTTCAGGGGACCGCCCGGCCAGCCGCTCGCGCCAGGTGGCGAGGACGGCCGCGTCGGTGGGCTTCGTCGCCAGGGAGACGGCGACGTAGGCGACGAGGGAGGACAGCAGGCCGTAGTAGACGGGCTCATTGGCGAGGATGCCGTATCCGGCCATCAGACCGATCACCGCGAGGCCGCCGACGATCACGGCGGCGAGGGCGCCCTGGACGGTGCCGCGCTTCCACATCAGACCGCCGAGGATCGGGACGAGCAGTCCGCCGACGAGCAGGTTGTAGGCGACGGTCAGCGCCTCGACGACGTTGTTGAGGGCGATGGCCGTGCCGATCACGGCGAGGCCCATGAGCAGGATGAACGCGCGGTTGCCCCTGACCTCGTCGTGAGCGTCCTCCGTGCGGCGCACGGCACCGCGCAGCCGGGACCAGATGTCGTTGTTGGCGACGGTGGCGCAGGCGATCAGGGCGCCGGAGGACGTGGACATCACGGCGGCCAGCGCGGCGGCCAGCACGAGGCCGCGGACGCCGACGGGAAGCTCGTCCTTGACGATCGTGGCGAAGGCGTCGTCGGCGCTGCCGAGCTTGGGGTACAGGACCCGGGCGGCCGTGCCGATGACGGCGCCGGCCAGGGCGTACACCAGACAGTAGGTGCCGGCGACCGTGCCGCCCCACTTGGCCGTCCGGTCGCTGCGGGCGGTGAAGACGCGCTGCCAGATGTCCTGGCCGATGAGCATGCCGAAGGTGTAGATGAGCACATAGGTGAAGATCGTCTCGCCGCCGATGCCCAGCGGGTCGAAGTACTCGGTGGGCAGCTTGGCCTTCATCGCGGAGAAGCCGCCCGCCTTGACGACCGCGATCGGCAGGAGCAGGAGCAGCACACCGATCGTCTTGACCACGAACTGCACCATGTCGGTGAGCGTGATCGACCACATGCCGCCGAGCGTGGAGTACGCGACGACGATCGAGCCGCCGAGGATGATCGCGACGGTGCGGTTCATGTCGAACAGGACGTCGAAGATCGTGGCGTACGCGATGGTCGAGGTCACCGCGAGCATCAGGGTGTACGCCCACATGACCACCCCGGAGATGACGCCGGCCCGGCCGCCGTAGCGCAGGTCCAGCATCTCGGAGACGGTGTAGACCTTGAGGCGGGCTATGCGGGCGGAGAAGAAGACGGAGAGGGCCAGCAGGCCGAGGCCGATGGTGAAGACCATCCAGGCGCCGGAGAGGCCGTACTTGTAGCCGAGGCCCACGCCGCCGATGGTGGAGGCGCCGCCGAGGACGATCGCCGCCATGGTGCCTGAGTACATGGCGGGCCCGAGGCGGCGCCCGGCCACCAGGAACTCGCTCTTGGACCTGGCGCGGCGCATGCCCCACCAGCCCATAGCCAGCATGCCGGCCAGATAGACGACGATCACTGTGTAGTCGACGGCCATGTGGGGCCCTCCTTCGCGCACATTCCGGTGGCGTGTCGTGCAGTTACGTGGGGGGTTCCTGAGAACAGGGACATCGGCAGCGGATCGCGGGGACATCCGCCCGTACCCGCGGCTGCCGGTCTGGACTTGACACTAGGTGGCCGGAAAGAGACTGCGAAGTGTACGTTTCATCCATTCGAGCGGTACGGGATGGAGGGAACGCACACCATGCCGGACACACACGCACCAGCGGTCCCACCCACCCCACCGGTCCCGCTGGCGGCCCTGCTGGCCCGCGAGGACCTGGCCCTGCGGCAGATCGCCGGACCCCCGGCCGAGGGCATCGTGATCCACTGGGCGCACACCTCGGAGATGGCCGACCCGTACCCGTATCTGCTGGGCGGTGAGCTGCTGCTGACGGCGGGCGTGCACGTCCCGGCGGCGGGCTCGGACGGGGGTCCCCCCAGCTCGAGCGACGTCGAGAGCTTGGGGGACTACTTCGACGGCTACGTCTCCCGGATCGTGGCGGCGGGCGGCGCGGCCCTCGGCTTCGGCCTCGCCCCGGTCCACGACACGGTGCCGCGCGCCCTGGTGGCCGCCTGCGACGCCTACGAGCTGCCCCTGCTGGAGGTCCCGCCGCAGACCACGTTCTCGGGTGTGGCCCGCGCGGTCTGGCAGCTCATGGCCCAGGCCCGGCTGGCCGAGCTCCGCCGCACGACCGAGGCCCAGCAGAGCCTGGCCGCGGCCGCCTCCCGCCCCGACCCGGTGCCCTCGGTCCTGCGCCAGCTGGCCCAGCGGCTGGGCGGCTGGGCGGTGCTGTACGGGCCGGACGGCACCCGGATCGCGGCGGCGGGCCGGGCGCCCGAGGACGAGGTGCGGGAGGCCCTGGAGGCGCTGGCGGGGGTGGTACGGCCCACCCGGGCACAGGCACCCACCTCGGCCGCCGACACCGCCGCAGGCACCCACCTCGCCGCCTACGCGCTCGGCACCGGACAGGGCTTCGTCCTCGCAGTGGCCACCGCCCATCGCGAACCCGGCGACCACACCATCGCCTCCGTGGCCGCCGTCCTGCTCTCCCTGCTGACCGGGGAGCATCAGAGCGGGGCCGGCGCGGCACGGTCCTCGGCGCTCGTACGGCTGCTGCTGGGGGCGCCGCCCGAGGACGTGGCCCCGCTGGTGGGGGGCGAACGGTGGCTCGTCGTGCACGCGCGGCCGGATGCGCAGGTGCCGGACGCGGTGGCCGCCTCGGCGCTGGGCGCAGCTTTGGGGTCACCGCTGGTCGACCTCGCCCATGACGTCGTACGGGTCCTCGTGCCGGCCGACCGCGAACCGGCCCCGCAGCCCGGCTGGACCCTCGGCGTCAGCGCCGCCGTCGCCCCGCACGAGTGGCGGTCGGCCGACACCCGGGCGGCCCGCGCCCTGGCCCGCGCCCGTGCCACCCGCACCGCGCTGGTCCGGCACGGCGACCGCCCCGGACTCGACGACCTGGTCCCCGGCGCGGAGGCCGCGGCGCACGCCCGTGCCGTGCTCGCCCCGATCGCGGCCAACCCGGCGCTCACCGACACCCTGCGCGCCTGGCTCTCCCTGCACGGCAGTTGGGACCGCACGGCGGTGGCGCTCGCGGTGCACCGCAACACCGTGCGGCAGCGGATCGCCCGCTGTGCCACGCTTCTTGACGCGGATCTCGACGATCCCGATGTGCGCATGGAGCTCTGGTTCGCGTTGAAACACCTGTGAGTGACCCACGTCCCAGCGCGCCATACGCAGGGAAATCGCACAGCGCGCTGCCCCACAATGGGAGCATGCCGATACCCGGGACACCCAGCCGCGCCGAGCTCGTCGACCACCTTGTGAGGACCCGTATCGCGGGCGACGTAGCCACCCCTCGCGAGAACAACCTGAACCACTACCGCAGGCTGGCGAACGGCGAGCGCAACTTCTGGTTCGGGCTGGAACTCGGGGACCGCTGGCGGGACGAGCAGGACGTGCTCGCGGTGATGGCGGAGCGGGTCGGGGTGAACGACGACCCCGAATACCGCTACGGACAGGACACGATCGACCCCGAACTCACCGTCGACGCCGTGGAACGGCTGGCGGGACGGTTGCGCAAGGCGGCCGACGGGCAGCAGCGGGTGCTGTTCGCCACCGGCCACCCGGGCGGCCTGCTGGACGTGCACCGCGCCACGGCCGCCGCGCTGCGCACCGCCGGCTGCGAGATCGTGGTCATCCCCGACGGGCTGCAGACGGAGGAGGGTTACGTCATGCAGTTCGCGGACGTGGCGGTGCTCGAGCACGGCGCCACGCTGTGGCACACCCACTCCGGTGAGCCGATGCGGGCCATTCTCACGGGACTTGAGCGCGAGGGCCGCCCGCTGCCCGACCTGGTCGTCGCGGACCACGGCTGGGCCGGGTACGCCGGTCAGGCCGGCGTCGACTCCGTCGGTTACGCCGACTGCAACGACCCTGCCCTGTTCCTGGCCGAGTCGGAGGGCACCCTGCAGGTGGCGGTGCCGCTCGACGACCATGTGGTCAGCCCGCGGTACTACGACCCCATGACGGCGTATCTGCTGGCGGAAGCGGGTTTGACGCAAGGCGTTTGACGACGGCTCACGGCTCGTTCTCCTGACGCACCGCGACGTGCGGCTCCCTCCTCGGAGCCGCACGTCGTGCTCTGTGTGCGTTCGGAACCGAATCCTCAGCGGCCGCCGTTGCCACCTCCGTTGCCGCCGCCGTTACCGCCGTGGTCACCACCGTTACCGCCGTGGTCACCACTGTTGCCACCGTGGTCACCACCGTTACCGCCGTGATCACCGCGGTCACCGCCGTGATCGCCGCGGTCACCGTTGTGATCGCCGCGGTCACCGCCGAAGCCGTGGTCGCCGTGGTCGCAGTTGCCGCCCCACCAGTCGCCGCAGTCGTTGCTGTAGCTGCTGTGCTCATGGGACGGGGCGGACGCCGATGCCGTGCCCGCCGCGCCGAGCGCGGCACCACCGGCCATCAGCAGACCGGCGGAGGACACCGCAAGAAGACGCCTCGCGCGTTGTGCTCGCATGGGAAATACCTTTCGTTCCATCGCCTCTCGCAACTCCCGCAGGGGAGCGCGAGATTGATGGCCGCTGCCGCAAAGGGGAAGTGCGGCGCGGTCTCAGGTGTCACCGCGTATTCAGGAGAGACACGTAGCCGACCGCCGACGCCGCCGGGCCGCGCACGGTTGCGCCTGTTGGGCCCGCGGCCCTGGTCCCGCGGTTTCGGGACCGGGTCGGCCGGTCATGCAGTGTTTGTTATGCGGCTTTCAACCAAAGAGCCTAGTACAGCATTCACATATCGGCCAGTTGGGAAATACCGGTCAGAACACCCTCTTACGGACTTCTAACGTGGGACCCGGACCACGCCCTCCTGGATGACCGAGATCGCGAGCTGTCCGTCCTGGGTGTATATACGGGCCTGCCCGAGCCCCCGACCGCCGTGCGCGGACGGCGACTCCTGGTCGTACAGCAGCCACTCGTCGGCGCGGAACGGCCGGTGGAACCACATCGCATGGTCCAGCGAGGCGCCCACGACGTCACCCACGGCCCAGCCGCCGCGACCGTGCGCGAGCAGCACCGAGTCGAGCAGCGTCATGTCGGAGACATACGTGGCGAGCACGACGTGCAGCAGAGGGTCGTCGTCGAGCTTGCCGTTGGTGCGGAACCACACCTGGGAGTGCGGCTCGCGCGGCTCGCCGAACTTCCCGTACGGCGGCTCGTCGACATAGCGCAGATCGACCGCCTCGCGCGCCTCCAGGAACCTCTCGACGATCGTGCGGTCGAGGTGGTCGTAGCCGCGCAGCCGTTCCTGGGAGGTGGGCAGCGTCTCCGGGGCGGGTGCGGACGGCATGGGGGCCTGGTGTTCGAGGCCGTCCTCGTACGTCTGGAAGGACGCGGACAGGGCGAAGATCGGCCTGCCGTGCTGGATGGCGACCACCCGGCGGGTGGTGAAGGAGCGGCCGTCGCGGATGCGCTCGACGTTGTAGACGATGGGCGCGCCCGGGTCGCCGATGCGCAGGAAGTACGCGTGCAGCGAGTGGGCGAGCCGGTCGGCCGGTACCGTGCGCCCGGCGGCGACGAGCGCCTGGGCCGCGACCTGTCCGCCGAAGACCCGCGGGACGACGGCGGACCGGGACTGGCCGCGGAAGATGTTCTCCTCGATCTGCTCGAGGTCGAGCAGATCGAGGAGCTCCTGGAGTGCCTGGCTCATGGGAGACGGTTGTACCGGCCAGTGATGTCCTGGGCCTTACAGGCCCATGTCCTTGGCGATGATCGACTTCATGATCTCGCTGGTGCCGCCGTAGATGCGGTTGACGCGGTTGTCCGCGTACAGGCGGGCGATCGGGTACTCGTTCATGAAGCCGTAGCCGCCGTGCAGCTGGAGGCAGCGGTCGATCACGCGGTGGGCGACCTCGGTGCAGAAGAGCTTGGCGGAGGCGGCCTCGGCCGGGGTCAGCTCACCGGCGTCGAGGGCCTCCGTCGCGCGGTCGGCGACGGCCTCGGCCGCGTCGACCTCGGCCTGGCAGGCGGCCAGCTCGAACTTGGTGTTCTGGAAGGACGCGACGGTCTGGCCGAAGACGGTGCGCTGCTGGACGTAGTCCTTGGCGAACCGGATGGCGGCCTTGGCCTGCGCGTAGGCGCCGTAGGCGATGCCCCAGCGCTCGGAGGCGAGGTTGTGGCCGAGGTAGTAGAAGCCCTTGTTCTCCTCGCCGAGGAGGTCCTCGACCGGGACCTTGACGTCGACGAACGCCAGCTCGGCGGTGTCGGAGGTCTTCAGGCCCAGCTTGTCGAGCTTGCGGCCGATGGAGTAACCCTCGGCCTTGGTGTCCACGACGAAGAGGGAGATGCCGTGGCGGCGGTCCTCGGCGGTGGGCGCGGCGGTGCGGGCGCAGACGATCATTCGGTCGGCGTGCACACCGCCGGTGATGAAGGTCTTGGCGCCGTTGAGGACGTAGTGCGTGCCGTCCTCGGAGAGCTTGGCGGTGGTCCGCATGCCCGCGAGGTCGGAGCCGGTGCCCGGCTCGGTCATCGCGATGGCCCACATCTCCTCGCCGGAGACGAACTTCGGCAGGAAGCGCTTCTTCTGCTCGTCGCTGGCGAGCAGCTTGATGTACGGCAGGCCGAGCAGCACGTGCACGCCGGAGCCGCCGAAGGTGATTCCGGCGCGGGCGGTCTCCTCGTACAGGACGGCCTCGAACTTGTACGAGTCGATGCCGGCGCCGCCGAACTCCTCGTCGACACGGATGCCGAAGACGCCGAGCTCGGCAAGCTTGTAGTAGAAGTCGCGGGGCGCCTGGCCGGCGGCGAGCCACTCGTCGTACACGGGTACGACCTCGGCCTCGATGAAGGCGCGGATGGTCTCCCGGAACGCCTCGTGATCCTCGTTGAACAGCGTACGGCGCACTCCGCCACCTCCACGTACTTCGGTATGTCTAAGCGCTTGCTCAGACTCCAAGATACCGGCGAGTACGTTCATACGTCCAGGGTGACCTTCCCCACCCGTTCGGGTCAGTCCCCGGCCTTGCCGTAGCGGCGGAATGCGGAGGTGTCCACGATCCAGGGACCGAACGGCACCGAGTCGCCGAAGATGTACGCGTCCTTGCGGGCGTAACGGCCCTTGCACGGATCGGAGTGCACCTCGATCGTGCCGGTGCGGGGATCGACGATCAGGTAGTGGGCGATGCCCATGGCCGGGTAGTCCGACAGCTTGTCGATGTAGTCGTTGTTCGGGTTGGAGGGCGAGACGATCTCGACGACCGCCAGCACCTGCGTCGCATCGACGGCGACGCCCTCCTCGTCGAGGACCGCCTCGGGGATCACGACCGCGTCGGGGAGGCGCATGCGGCCGATCGCGGGGTGTTCGATCTCGGGGCCACTCGCGCAGATGTACCCGGGGTGCGTCACAAGAAGCTGCTCGTCCAGCTGCTTGCAGATGCGGCGGATCGTGCCCTCGTGCCGCTTCGAGGGGCACATCATGGCCAGTATCGGACCCGACGGCCCGATCTCCACGCTCCAGGTCCCTTCGAGCTGCTCGGCGTAGGCCCCGAGTTCCTCGGCGATCGCGCGCATCTTGGCGTAGTCCATGCCCATGCCCCCAGCGTACTGAGACAAACCAGCACCGACCCGCCCCCGGCTCAGTCGGCTGCCTCCGCCGCCGCGAACGCCCCCCGGGCCATCCGGTGCAGCAGTTCCGCCGTGGCGCCGCGGCCGGGCAGGGAGCCGGCGCGGCCGAGGTGGGGGGTGGAGTTCAGGAGGCCGAAGACCGAGTGCACCGCCGACCGGGCCGACGGCTCCGCCAGGCCCGGGTACACCTCCCGCACGACCTCCACCCACAGCTCGACGTACTGCCGCTGGAGCTGGCGCACCAGCTTGCGGTCGCTGTCCCGGAGGCGGTCCAGCTCCCGGTCGTGCAGGGTGATCAGGGGGCGGTCGTCGAGGGCGAAGTCGATGTGGCCCTCGATGAGGGAGTCGAGGACCGCCGAGGGACCGGCCGCGCCGTCGGCCTCCGCCAGGCGCCGCTTCGCCCCGGTCAGCAGCTGACCGCTGATCCCGACCAGAAGCTCTGCGAGCATCGCGTCCTTGCCCGCGAAGTGCCGGTAGAGACCGGGGCCGCTGATACCGACCGCGGCCCCTATCTCGTCGACTCCGACGCCGTGGAAGCCGCGCTCGGCGAAGAGCCGAGCGGCCTCCTTGAGGATCTGCTCACGGCGGGTGGGGGCGTCGGTTCTGGTGACCATGCAGGCAATTCTAGACAGGGAGGTTAGCGGTCGTTAACCTGAAGGAAATGGTTAACGCTCATTAACAGTCGATCGCTGGGTGAGGGGACCGCAGGATGCAAGAGGCACCGGAGCTGACGAGCGCGGCAGATCCCGCGTCGGAGGCCTGGCGGGCCAACGAGGAAGCCCACCTCGCACTCGTCGGGGAGCTGCGCGGCAAGCTGGCCGCGGCGGCGCTCGGCGGCGGCGAGAAGGCGCGCGCCCGGCACACCGCGCGCGGCAAGCTGCTGCCGCGCGACCGCGTGGACACGCTGCTGGACCCGGGCTCGCCGTTCCTGGAGCTGGCGCCGCTCGCGGCCGACGGGATGTACGACGGCCAGGCCCCGGCCGCCGGCGTCATCGCCGGGATCGGGCGGGTCAGCGGGCGCGAGTGCGTGGTCGTCGCCAACGACGCCACCGTCAAGGGCGGGACGTACTACCCGATGACGGTGAAGAAGCATCTGCGCGCGCAGGAGGTGGCCCTGGAGAACCGCCTCCCCTGTGTCTACCTCGTCGACTCCGGCGGCGCCTTCCTGCCCATGCAGGACGAGGTGTTCCCGGACCGCGAGCACTTCGGGCGGATCTTCTACAACCAGGCCCGGATGTCCGGCGCGGGCATCCCCCAGATCGCCGCCGTCCTCGGGTCCTGCACAGCCGGTGGCGCGTACGTCCCGGCGATGAGCGACGAGGCCGTGATCGTCCGCAACCAGGGGACGATCTTCCTGGGCGGGCCCCCGCTGGTGAAGGCCGCCACCGGTGAGGTCGTGACCGCCGAAGAGCTGGGCGGCGGCGAGGTGCACTCCCGGATCTCCGGTGTCACCGACCACCTCGCCGAGGACGACGCCCACGCGCTGCGGATCGTGCGCAACATCGTCGCCACGCTGCCCGCGCGCGGGGCGCTCCCCTGGGAGGTCACCGCGGCGGTCGAGCCCAAGGTCGACCCGTACGGGCTGTACGGGGCGGTACCGGTCGACTCCCGCACCCCCTACGACGTACGCGAGATCATCGCGCGTGTGGTCGACGGCTCCTGTTTCGCGGAGTTCAAGTCCGAGTTCGGGCAGACCCTCATCACCGGGTTCGCCCGGATCCACGGCCACCCGGTCGGGATCGTCGCCAACAACGGCATCCTGTTCTCCGAGTCGGCCCAGAAGGGCGCCCACTTCATCGAGCTGTGCGACCAGCGCGGAATCCCGCTGGTGTTCCTGCAGAACATCTCCGGCTTCATGGTCGGCAAGGACTACGAGGCCGGCGGCATCGCCAAGCACGGCGCCAAGATGGTGACGGCGGTCGCCTGCACACGCGTGCCGAAGCTGACGGTGGTGGTCGGCGGTTCGTACGGCGCGGGGAACTACTCGATGTGCGGCCGGGCCTACTCCCCCCGTTTCCTGTGGATGTGGCCCAACGCCAAGATCTCCGTCATGGGCGGCGAGCAGGCCGCCTCCGTCCTCGCGACCGTCAAGCGGGACCAGCTGGAGGCGCGGGGTGAGGAGTGGCCCGCGGAGGACGAGGAGACCTTCAAGGCACCGATCCGCGCGCAGTACGAGCGGCAGGGCAATGCCTACTACGCCACGGCCCGGCTCTGGGACGACGGCGTGATCGACCCGCTGGAGACCCGTCAGGTGCTGGGCCTCGCCCTGACCGCCTGTGCCAACGCGCCCCTGGGTGACCCCCAGTTCGGCGTCTTCCGGATGTGAGGAGGGGAACCGTGTTCGACACAGTGCTCGTGGCCAACCGGGGCGAGATCGCCGTACGCGTCATCCGTACGCTCCGCTCGCTGGGCGTGCGCTCGGTGGCCGTCTTCTCCGACGCCGACGCCGACGCACGGCACGTACGGGAGGCCGACACCGCGGTACGGATCGGTCCGGCGCCGGCCGCCGAGAGCTATCTGTCGGTGGAGCGGCTGCTGGAGGCCGCCGCCCGCACCGGCGCCCAGGCGGTCCACCCGGGGTACGGCTTCCTGGCGGAGAACGCCGAGTTCGCGCGCGCGTGCGCCGAGGCGGGGCTGGTCTTCATCGGTCCGCCCGCGGACGCCATCTCCCTCATGGGCGACAAGATCCGCGCCAAGGAGACGGTGCGGGCAGCCGGGGTGCCGGTCGTGCCCGGCTCCAGCGGGAGCGGGCTGACCGATGCCCAGCTGGCCGACGCGGCCCGGGAGATCGGTGTGCCCGTACTGCTCAAGCCGTCGGCGGGCGGTGGCGGCAAGGGCATGCGCCTGGTGCGCGAACTGTCGGTGTTGGAGGAGGAGATCGCCGCGGCCCGCCGCGAGGCACGCGCCTCCTTCGGTGACGACACGCTCCTGGTGGAGCGGTGGGTGGACCGCCCCCGGCACATCGAGATCCAGGTCCTGGCCGACGGCCACGGCAATGTGGTGCACCTCGGCGAGCGCGAGTGCTCGCTGCAGCGCCGGCACCAGAAGATCATCGAGGAGGCGCCGAGCGTGCTCCTCGACGAGGAGACCCGGGCCGCGATGGGCGAGGCCGCCGTGCAGGCGGCGCGCTCGTGCGGCTACCGGGGCGCGGGCACGGTGGAGTTCATCGTGCCGGGCGGCGACCCGTCGTCGTACTACTTCATGGAGATGAACACCCGTCTCCAGGTGGAACACCCGGTCACGGAACTCATCACCGGGCTCGACCTGGTGGAGTGGCAGCTGCGGGTGGCGGCGGGCGAACGGCTGCCGTTCGCGCAGGAGGACGTCCGGCTGACCGGCCACGCGGTCGAGGCCCGGATCTGCGCCGAGGACCCCGCGCGCGGGTTCCTGCCGTCCGGCGGCACGGTGCTGCGGCTCCACGAACCCCAGGGCGACGGTCTGCGCACCGACTCCGGGCTCAGCGAGGGCACCGAGGTGGGCAGCCTGTACGACCCGATGCTGTCCAAGGTGATCGCCTACGGCCCCGACCGCGAGACCGCGCTGCGCAGGCTGCGGGCGGCGCTGGCGGAGACGGTCACACTGGGCGTGCAGACCAACGCGGCGTTCCTGCGGCGGCTCCTCGCCCATCCGGCGGTCGTGGCGGGCGAGCTGGACACGGGTCTGGTGGAGCGGGTGGTGGACGAGCTCGTCTCCACGGACGTGCCGGAGGAGGTGTACGAGGCCGCGGCGGCCGTGCGGCTCGATGGCCTGCGTCCCCGGGGCGACGGCTGGACCGACCCGTTCTCGGTGCCGAACGGCTGGCGGCTCGGCGGCACGCCTAAGCCCGTGGGCTTCCATGTCCGGGTGAGCGACCCCGTGGCGTACGTCCCGCGCGGCACCCACACCGTCACCGCGGACTCGGTGGCCGTCACCCTCGACGGGGTCCGCCACACCTTCCACCGCGCCGCAGACTGGCTCGGCCGCGACGGCGAGGCCTGGCACGTGCGCGACCACGACCCGGTGGCGGCGTCCCTCACCCGGTCCGGGCACGCGGGCGCAGACTCGCTCACCGCGCCCATGCCGGGCACGGTCACGGTCGTGAAGGTGGCCGTCGGCGACGAAGTGGCCGCCGGACAGAGCCTGTTGGTGGTCGAGGCGATGAAGATGGAGCACGTCATCTCCGCCCCGCACGCCGGCACGGTCGCCGAGCTGGACGTGAAGCCCGGCACGACGGTCGCCATGGACCAGGTGCTGGCGGTCATCACACCGCACGAGGAAGAAGGAGCGGCGGAGTCATGACAGCCGAGCAACTCCCCATGGTCGTACCGGCCTCGGACCTGCCCCAGCGGGTGCGGATCCACGAGGTGGGCGCACGCGACGGCCTGCAGAACGAGAAGCTGGCCGTACCGACGGAGATCAAGGCGGAGTTCATTCGCCGCCTGGCCGACGCCGGCCTGACGACCATCGAGGCGACGAGCTTCGTGCACCCCAAGTGGGTGCCCCAACTGGCGGACGCCGAGGAGCTGTTCCCGCTCGTCAAGGAGCTGAAGGGCGTGCAGCTGCCGGTCCTCGTGCCCAACCAGCGCGGGCTCGACCGCGCGCTGGCCCTGGGCGCGGACCGGGTGGCCGTCTTCGCCAGCGCGACCGAGTCCTTCGCCAAGGCCAACCTCAACCGGACGGTGGACGAGTCGCTCGGCGTCTTCGCGCCGGTGGTGGCCCGCGCCAAGGAGACGGGCGCCCATGTGCGCGGCTATGTCTCGATGTGCTTCGGCGACCCCTGGGAGGGCGCGGTCCCCATCCACCAGGTCGTGCGCGTGTGCAAGGCGCTGATGGACATGGGCTGCGACGAGCTGAGCCTGGGCGACACGATCGGGGTCGCGACCCCGGGCCATGTCCTCGAACTCCTCTCCGTGCTCAACGAGGAGGGCGTGCCGACGAATGTCATCGGCGTGCACTTCCACGACACCTACGGCCAGGCGCTGGCCAACACCTACGCGGCACTGGAACACGGGGTCACGACCGTCGACGCCTCCGCCGGAGGCCTCGGCGGCTGCCCCTACGCCAAGTCCGCGACCGGCAATCTCGCCACCGAAGACCTCGTCTGGATGCTGCAGGGCCTCGGCATCGACACCGGGGTCGACCTCGGCCGCCTCGTCGCCACCAGCGTGTGGATGGCCGCCCATCTGGGCCGACCCAGCCCGTCCCGCACCGTACGCGCCCTGTCCCACAAGGAGCAGTGATCACCATGGACCACCGACTCTCCCCCGAACTCGAGGAACTCCGCCGCACGGTGGAGGAGTTCGCCCACGACGTCGTGGCGCCGAAGATCGGTGACTTCTACGAGCGGCACGAGTTCCCCTACGAGATCGTCCGCGAGATGGGCCGCATGGGCCTGTTCGGGTTGCCGTTCCCGGAGGGGTACGGCGGCATGGGCGGCGACTATCTGGCCCTCGGACTGGCGCTGGAGGAGCTGGCCCGGGTGGACTCGTCGGTCGCGATCACGCTCGAGGCCGGAGTCTCGCTCGGTGCCATGCCGATCCATCTCTTCGGCACGGAGGAGCAGAAGCGCGAGTGGCTGCCCCGGCTGTGCAGCGGCGAGATCCTGGGCGCGTTCGGGCTCACGGAGCCGGACGGCGGCTCGGACGCGGGCGCGACGCGTACGACGGCCCGCCTCGACCCGGAGACGGACGAGTGGGTGATCAACGGCTCGAAGTGCTTCATCACCAACTCGGGTACGGACATCACGGGGTTGGTGACGGTCACCGCTGTCACGGGCCGGGGGCCGGACGGCCGGCCGCAGATCTCCGCGATCATCGTCCCGTCGGGCACCCCCGGCTTCACCGTGGCGGCCCCCTACTCGAAGGTGGGCTGGAACGCCTCGGACACCCGTGAGCTGTCCTTTTCGGACGTCCGTGTCCCGGCGGCCAATCTGCTGGGCGAGGAGGGCCGGGGCTATGCGCAGTTCCTGCGCATCCTCGACGAGGGCCGCATCGCCATCGCGGCGCTCGCGACCGGCCTGGCGCAGGGCTGTGTGGACGAGTCGGTGAAGTACGCGAAGGAGCGGCACGCCTTCGGCCGCCCGATCGGCGCCAACCAGGCCATCCAGTTCAAGATCGCCGACATGGAGATGAAGGCCCACACGGCCCGCCTCGCCTGGCGCGACGCGGCGAGCCGCCTGGTCGCCGGCGAGCCCTTCAAGAAGGAGGCGGCCCTGGCCAAGCTCTACTCCTCCACGATCGCGGTCGACAACGCCCGTGACGCCACGCAGGTCCATGGCGGCTACGGCTTCATGAACGAGTACCCGGTGGCCCGGATGTGGCGCGACTCCAAGATCCTGGAGATCGGCGAGGGGACGAGCGAGGTGCAGCGGATGCTGATCGCCCGGGAGCTGGGACTGGTCGCCGGCTGAACCGGCCCCGACGGCTGCGGACGCGGGGCACCGGCGCGGGCTTTGCCCGCCGGTGCCCCGCGTCTTCGTATTCAGCCTCCGAACCCCGAAACCCCCTGACACACCCTGACGTGTCCTGACGCACCCTCAACGGATAACACTTGGCCAAAAGTTGACGGTCATGTTAGATTCCCATCAGATTCCGATCACCTGCCCATGACACCCCGCCGACCATCGGGGATGCGCAGGATCGGAAGGGAAAACGGGGGAGAGATTTCGTCGTGAGCGACATTCCATTGCAGTTCCGCGTGCTTTCGGCACGGCGGCGCATTCGCTGACGGTTTTCACGACTGCCTCCGGGCCATTCGGTTCTCGGCCGACCGCCCGGACGATTCGACGTGCTCTCTTTCCCGCTGTGCGCCAACTGAACCAGGGGGTATTTGTGCGCATACGCACCATGCTGACCATTGCGGCCGTCGGTTCCATGACGCTGACCGGTCTGACCGCCGCGCCTTCGCTGGCGGCCGGTGAGACCGGCTCCACCACCGACGTCGTGACGGGAGTTCTCACGCCCGACCAGGAGACGGCGGTCCGTACGGCTCCGGGCTCCACCGACAAGGTGGACATGTACTACAAGGGGGAGAAGATCGACCCCGCGTCCGACTGGAAGGGCGCGAACGTCTGCGCCGAGGTGTCGGAGGACGGCACCATGCGGTGCTTCGACAGCGACACCGAGTCCAACAAGTACCTTGCCGCGCACGCGCCCACGGCCCAGGCGCGGGCGGGCGCGAAGCTGGCACTGACGAGCCCGAAGCAGGCGAGGGTGGCGCTGACGAGCCCGAAGCAGGCGAAGCAGGGAGTCGCTGCCCGGGGTTACTCGGACTGCCCCAGCTCCTATGTGTGCCTGTGGCAGGACGCCAACTACTCCGGCCGGCGCCTGCAGTGGCCGACCTATGCGGAGGCGAAGACCCGTCACCTCGACCAGTACTCGCCCTCGTTCCGGGACAAGGCCAGCTCCGCGTTCGTGAACCGGCCGCAGCGCGGTGTCGAGCTGTACGACTTCCGCACGGGCATGCCGGATCCCCACCTTTTCCTGGGGGCGGGCTACAGCCTTTATGCGAATTTCAAGGACATTGACTACACCTACGGCGGCAGCTGGAACGACAGGGCCGACGCCATCAAGTTCTGATACGTAATTCCAGCCGTACCGGCACCCCGCACGGGGTGCCGGTACCGTGGCATTTCCCGTCTGACCCATGTATCCGATGGAGACCTCTGTGAAGCGCACCCCCCACATCGCCGCCGTTTTCGCACTCGGCGCCGTCCTCGCTGCCGGAACCACCGCCTGTTCCACCGAGAACACCGCGAAGCCGGACAAGATCGGGGTTGTGGAGAAACTGCCCGACGACACGGACAGGGCGCAGTCGAAGCAGACCGCCGCGGAGTTCCGGTCCTGGGTCAAGGAGCACGGAACCGCGGAGCAGAAGACCGCCGCCACCCGCGTGGACCGCATCCTCGGTGAGTGGAACAAGCAGACGGGCAACGCGTACATCTCCACCGACATCAACGGCGGGAAGACACCGGTGACGGACTCCCAGGCGGCCGCCACCGCGATCGCCAAGGCCTTCGCCTCCTGGAAGGACTCGAAGGAAGGGTACGCGTCCGTCTACGACGTCTACGGCAACGCCGTCATCACCAACTACAAGTTCTGACAGCCGCGTTGGCGATCGGGGCGAGGAGCACCGGGGCGCAGCCGCCAACTCGCCCGGATCCGTTCCGCCCTCTGGACAACGAGTGAGGTTAGGCTAACCTACCTTCGGACTTGTCCGGCGGGCGCTTCGCCCCGGTCGAAAGCAGTCATACCCATGCCCCATGCCCGTGCCACCCACCTCACTCGCCGCGGTCTGCTCGCCGCGGGCGGCGCCCTCGGACTCGGCGCCGCACTCGCTGCCTGCGGGGACGACAAGGGCAAAGACGCGGGCTCCGGCGAGCAGGCGAAGGCCGCCAAGTCCGGCCCCTGGACCTTCAAGGACGACCGCGGCACGACCGTGAAGCTGGACAAGGTCCCGGCGAACATCGTCGCGTTCACCGGCGTCGCCGCCGCCCTCCACGACTACGGCATCTCGGTCAAGGGCGTCTTCGGCCCGACGAAGACCAAGGACGGCAAGGCCGATGTCCAGGCCGGCGACATGGACGTCAGCAAGGTCACGGTCCTCGGCAACACCTGGGGCCAGTTCAACGTCGAGAAGTACGCGGCCCTCGCCCCGGACGTGCTCATCAGCACGATGTTCGACTCCGCGGGCACCCTCTGGTACGTCCCCGAGGAGTCCAAGGACAAGATCGCCAAGCTCGCCCCGAGCGTCGGCATCTCCGTGTACGACCGCCGGCTCAGCGCGTCGCTGCAGCGCATGTGGGAGCTCGCCGAGTCGCTCGGCGCCGACCTGAAGGCCGCCGCGGTCACCGACGCGAAGAAGCGCTTCGAGGACGCCGCCGCCCGCCTGCGCGCGGCCGCCAAGGCCAAGCCGGACATCAAGGTGATGGCCGGTTCCGCGAGCGCCGATCTCTTCTACGTCTCCGGCACCAACCTCTCCGTCGACCTGGAGTACTTCAAGGCCCTCGGCGTGAACTTCGTCGAGCCGCCGGAGAGCGCCAAGAAGGAGGGCGGCGGCTGGTACGAGTCGCTGAGCTGGGAGAACGTCGACAAGTACCAGGCCGACATCATCATGATGGACGACCGCTCCGCCACCATCCAGCCCGCCGACATCACCAAGGCGACCTGGAAGAAGCTGCCCGCGGTCAAGGCGGGCCAGGTCATCGCACGCTCCCCCGAGCCGATCCTGTCGTACGACAAGTGCGTGCCGCTGCTCACCGGCCTCGCCGAGGCCCTGGAGAAGGCCAAGAAGGTCGGCCAGGCGCTTCGCTGAGAGAGGGCGGTCCGCATCGTGGGCGACTGCGGGCCGTGTGCGGCTGGTCGCGCCCACGCGGCGGAGCGGCATATCGACGCAGTCCCGCGCCCCTGGGCCGGCTGCCCTCCGCCCCTTGATCCCTGACGACACCTCAGGAGCCCGCATGACGACGGCCGTGGCCGCCCCGTTCCGTTTCTTCTCCCTCCGGGTCGTACGGACGAGGCGGCTCGGCCCGTCTCTCGTCCGCATCTCCTTCTCGGGCCCGGACCTGCACGACTTCCACTCGCACGGGCGCGACCAGTCCCTGTCGCTGTTCCTGCCGCACCCGGGGCAGCGCGAGCCCGCCGTGCCCGTCGAACTGGGCGACGGCTGGTGGCAGGGCTGGCGTGAACTCCCCGACGACGTACGGGCCGTGATGCGCTCGTACACTCTGCGGGCCCTGCGCCGGCACCCCGACGAGGTGGACATCGACTTCGCGCTGCACAGCCCGTCGGGCCCCGCCTCCCGCTGGGCCTCCCAGGCCTCCCCAGGGGACCGCGTCCTCCTCCTCGGCCCGGCGATCGCCGACAACCGCGCGATCCGCTTCCGGCCCCCGGAGGACACCGACCTCGTCGTCATCTGGGGCGACGAGACCGCCGTACCCGCCGCCTGCGCCATTCTCGAGTCGCTTCCGGCCGGCACGCCCGCCCGGGCCTGGCTGACGGTGCCGCACGCCGCCGACATCCAGGACGTGGCGACCGAGGCGGACGCCCACATCACCTGGCTCGTGGGCAACGACGACTCCCCCATGGCCGTCGACGCCGTACGGGCCGCTCAACTGCCGCCCACCGAACGGCCGTACGCCTGGATCGCGGGTGAGTCCGGCCGGGTGAAGGAGCTGCGCCGGCATCTCGTGGGCGAGCGCGGGATCGACCGGCGGCGCGTCACCTTCGTCGGCTACTGGCGGCGCGGACTGACGGAGGACCAGCTCCGCGTGGCGGAGTAACTCCCTTCGAAGTGACGGCAGTCACGGGAGGAGTGAGGTTTCGCGCCTACTTAGGTTAGGCTAACCTAAGTTGAACCCGCACGGACCGTCCCCCGGAGGACCCCCACATGCGCTCGCACCTGCTCAATGACCTCACCGCGGAGCACTACCGCCGCTCCGTGACCGAAGGAGTCGAGCGGGTGGCGGCCAAACTCGCCACCACCGACCGTCCGTTCACCGGCGTCACGGTCGACGCCCTGGCTCCCCGTATCGAGCGGATCGACCTCGACAGGCCGCTGTACGACACCACGGCCGCCCTCGACGAGCTGGAGGAGGTCTACCTCCGCGACGCGATCTACTTCCACCACCCCCGCTACCTCGCCCACCTCAACTGCCCGGTCGTCATACCGGCGGTGCTCGGCGAGGCGGTCCTCTCCGCGGTCAACTCCTCGCTCGACACCTGGGACCAGTCGGCCGGCGGCACCCTCATCGAGCGCAGGCTCATCCACTGGACGGCCGAACGGATCGGCCTCGGCGCGGCTGCCGACGGCGTGTTCACCTCCGGCGGCACCCAGTCCAACCTGCAGGCCCTCCTCCTCGCCCGGGAGGAGGCCAAGCCCGGCCGGGAAGGATGGGAGCACCCGGCCTCCCTCGCGAAACTGCGCATCTTCGCCTCCGAGGCCGGCCACTTCAGCGTCAAGAAGGCCGCCACGCTCCTGGGCCTCGGACCGGACTCCGTGGTCTGCGTCCCCGTCGACCACGACAAGCGCATGCAGACCGTCGCGCTCGCCCACGAGCTGGAGCGCTGCGGCCGGGACGGCCTCATTCCCATGGCCGTCGTCGCCACCGCCGGCACCACCGACTTCGGGTCCATCGACCCGCTGCCCGAGATCGCCGAGCTGTGCGCCCAGTACGGCGTGTGGATGCACGTCGACGCCGCCTACGGCTGCGGGCTGCTCGCCTCCCTCAAGTACCGGGACCGCATCGACGGCATCGACCGCGCCGACTCGGTCACCGTCGACTACCACAAGTCCTTCTTCCAGCCCGTGAGTTCCTCCGCCGTGCTGGTCCGGGACGCCGCCACGCTGGGCCACGCGACCTACCACGCGGAGTACCTCAACCCGCGCCGCATGGTGCACGAGCGCATCCCCAACCAGGTCGACAAGTCCCTGCAGACCACCCGCCGCTTCGACGCCCTCAAGCTGTGGATGACCCTGCGCGTGATGGGCGCCGACGGCATCGGCGAGCTCTTCGACGAGGTCTGCGACCTGGCCGCCGAGGGCTGGGGGCTGCTCGCCGCCGACCCGCGCTTCGACGTCGTCGTGCGGCCGTCCCTGTCCACCCTCGTCTTCCGCTACATCCCGGCGGCCGTCACCGACCCGGCCGAGATCGACCGCGCCAACCTGTACGCCCGCAAGGCCCTGTTCGCCTCCGGTGAAGCCGTGGTCGCGGGCACCAGGGTCGGCGGCCGCCACTACCTGAAGTTCACCCTGCTCAACCCCGAGACGCGGGCGACCGACATCGCCGCCGTCCTCGACCTGATCGCCGGCCACGCCGAGCAGTACCTGGGAGAGTCTCTTGACCGCGCGTCCTGAAGCCCCGAACAAGACCTACGACTTCGTGGGGATCGGGCTCGGCCCCTTCAACCTCGGCCTCGCCTGCCTCACCGAGCCGATCGCCGAACTGGACGGCGTGTTCCTCGACTCGAAGCCCGACTTCGAGTGGCACGCCGGAATGTTCCTCGACGGCGCCCATCTCCAGACCCCGTTCATGTCGGACCTGGTCACGCTGGCCGACCCGACCTCGCCGTACTCCTTCCTCAGCTATCTGAAGGAGAAGGGCCGGCTGTACTCGTTCTACATCCGCGAGAACTTCTACCCGCTCAGGGTCGAGTACGACGACTACTGCCGGTGGGCCGCGGGCAAGCTGAGCAGCGTGCGCTTCGGCACGACGGTCACCGAGGTGACGTACGAGGACGATCTGTACGTCGTCCGCACCGAGGCCGGCGGGGCGTTCCGCGCCCGTCACCTGGTCCTCGGCACGGGTACGGTCCCCTTCGTTCCCGAGGCCTGCCGGGGTCTGGCCGGCGGCTTCATCCACACCGCGCAGTACATGCCCCGCAAGGCGGAACTGCAGGCGATGGAGTCCATCACGATCGTCGGCAGCGGCCAGAGCGCCGCGGAGATCTACTACGAACTCCTCACCGAGACGGACGTCCACGGCTATGAGCTCAACTGGGTCACCCGCTCCCCGCGGTTCTTCCCGCTGGAGTACACCAAGCTGACCCTGGAGATGACCTCCCCGGACTACATCGACTACTTCCGCGCGCTGCCCGAGCAGACCCGCTACCGCCTGGAGAAGCAGCAGAAGAGCCTCTTCAAGGGCATCAACTCGGACCTGATCGACTCGATCTTCGACCTGCTCTACCAGAAGAACGTCGAGAGCGGCGACCGCCCGGTCCGCACCCGCCTGCTGACCAACTCCTCACTGACGACCGCCGCTCACGCGGACGGCGCATACACCCTCGGCTTCCACCAGGACGAGCAGGACAAGGACTTCGAGATCCGCAGCGAGGGCCTGGTGCTGGCCACCGGCTACCACTACGAGCCACCGGCCTTCCTCGACCCGCTCCGCGACCGCCTCCGCTTCGACGACCACGGCCGCTTCGACATCGCCCGCAACTACGCGATCGACGTGACGGGCCGCGGGGTGTTCCTGCAGAACGCCGGCGTGCACACCCACAGCATCACCAGCCCCGACCTGGGCATGGGCGCGTACCGCAACAGCTACATCATCCGCGAACTGCTCGGCACGGAGTACTACCCCGTGGAGAAGAGCATCGCCTTCCAGGAGTTTGCGGTATGAAGTTCACCTTCCGCCCCCTCGACCCCCTCAAGGACGCCGAGCTGCTGCACGCCTGGGTCACGCATCCCAAGGCCGCCTTCTGGATGATGCAGGACGCGAAGCTGGAGGACGTCGAGCGCGCCTACATGGAGATCGCGGCCGACGAGCACCACCACGCCCTCCTCGGGCTGCTCGACGGGGAGCCCGCGTTCCTCATGGAGCAGTACGACCCCGCCCTTCGCGAGCTGGTCGGCCTGTACGAGCCCGAGCCGGGGGACGTGGGCATGCACTTCCTGGTGCCGCCGACCCGGACGCCCGTGCACGGCTTCACCAGGGCCGTCATCACCGCCGTGGTGGCGCACCTCTTCGAGGACCCGGCGACCACCCGGATCGTCGTGGAGCCGGATGTGCGCAACAAGGCGGTGCACGCCCTGAACGAGGCCGTCGGGTTCGTGCCCGAGCGGGAGATCCGGAAGCCGGAGAAGAAGGCGTTGCTGAGCTTCTGCACGCGAGAGCGGTTCGAGAAAGCGGTGGCGGTATGAGCATCGCCGACGTCGTGGCCCATCTGTCCCCCGAGCGGTGGGAGACGGCCAACCGTCTGCTCGTCCGCAAGGCGATCGCCGAGTTCGCGCACGAGCGGCTCATCACGCCGGAGCGGGAGGGCGACGGAGACACGTACGTCGTGCGCAGCGACGACGGTCTCACCCGGTACCGCTTCACCGCCGTGCGCCGGGCGCTCGACCACTGGCAGGTGGACGCCGGCTCCATCACCCGTACCAGGGACGGCGCCGAACTCCCCCTAGAGGCCCTGGACTTCTTTATCGAGCTGAAGGGCGCGCTGGGCCTGAGCGACGAGATCCTGCCGGTCTATCTGGAGGAGATCTCCTCCACCCTCTCCGGCACCTGCTACAAGCTCACCAAGCCGCAGATCCCGGTGGCCGAGCTGGCGGAGAGCGGCTTCCAGGCGATCGAGACGGGGATGACCGAGGGCCACCCCTGCTTCGTCGCCAACAACGGGCGGCTGGGCTTCGGCATCCACGAGTACCTGTCGTACGCCCCGGAGACCGCGAGCCCCGTCCGGCTCGTGTGGCTCGCCGCGCACCGCTCGCGGGCGGCGTTCACGGCCGGTGCGGGCATCGAGTACGAGACCTTCGTACGGCAGGAGCTGGGCGCGCAGGCGGTCGAGCGGTTCGACGGAATCCTGCGCGAGCAGGGGCTCGACCCCGCCGACTACCTGCTCATACCCGTCCACCCGTGGCAGTGGTGGAACAAGCTCACCGTCACCTTCGCCGCCGAGGTCGCCCGCAGGCATCTCGTCTGCCTGGGCGAGGGCGACGACGAGTATCTGGCCCAGCAGTCCATCCGGACCTTCTTCAACCGGTCGAACCCCGAGAAGCACTATGTGAAGACGGCCCTGTCGGTCATCAACATGGGCTTCATGCGCGGGCTCTCGGCCGCCTACATGGAGGCGACCCCGGCGATCAACGACTGGCTGGCCCAGCTGATCGACAACGACCCGGTGCTGAAGTCGACCGGGCTGTCGATCATCCGGGAGCGCGCGGCCGTCGGCTACCGGCATCTGGAGTACGAGGCGGCGACCGACCGGTACTCGCCGTACCGCAAGATGCTGGCCGCGCTGTGGCGCGAGAGCCCGGTTCCCTCCCTGCAGGAGGGCGAATCGCTCGCCACGATGGCCTCCCTGGTCCATGTGGACCACGAGGGCGCGTCCTTCGCCGGCGCCCTGATCCAGCGGTCCGGGCTGCCGCCCAGCGAGTGGCTGCGGCAGTATCTGCGGGCGTACTACACGCCCCTTCTGCACAGCTTCTACGCCTACGACCTGGCCTATATGCCGCACGGCGAGAACGTGATCCTGGTCCTGAAGGACGGCGTGGTCCGGCGCGCGATCTACAAGGACATCGCCGAGGAGATCGTGGTGATGGACCCGGACGCGGTGCTGCCGCCCGAGGTGCGGCGGATCCGGGTCGAGGTGCCGGAGGACACGAAGCTGCTGTCGGTCTTCACGGACGTCTTCGACTGCTTCTTCCGCTTCCTCGCGGCGAACCTCGCCACCGAGGGGATCCTGGAGGAGGACGACTTCTGGCGTACGGTCGCGGAGGTGACCCGCGAGTATCAGGATTCGGCGCCTGAACTCGCCGACAGGTTCCGGCAGTACGACATGTTCGCCCCGGAGTTCGCGCTGTCCTGCCTCAACCGGCTCCAGCTGCGCGACAACAGGCAGATGGTGGATCTCGCGGACCCCTCCGGCGCGCTCCAGCTCGTCGGCAGTCTGCTCAATCCCCTCGCGGGGCGGTAGAGCAAGGCCCCACGAACCGGCGGGCACCCCGGAGTACGGTCCTCCGGGGTGCCCGTCAGTCTTCTCTCAACTCGTCGGCCAGGGTACCTGGGGAGACCGGTAGTACTTGATACCGAGTGCCTCCCAGCGCGGCCCCTGCACGGCCAGCCGCACCTTGTAGGCGTCCCATCCGTGCGTGGCCGCGGGTGACCAGCCCAGCTCGGCGGCGCCCGCCAGCCGTGGGAAGGCCATGTACTCGACGTCGGCCGAGTCGGTGATGGTCTCGGTCCACAGCGGGGCCTCCACGCCCCGGACGGCCGACGCGGGGGCTCCGGCGAGGTAGTGGCCCGGATCCCAGTCGTAGGACCGCTTCACCTCGACCAGGCCGGCCCAGTCCTGGCCCAGCGGGGTGTCCTCGGTGTACTTCATGTCGAGGTAGATCCGGTCGGCCGGGGACAGGATCAGCCCGGTCCCGTTGCGTGCGGCCTTGGCGACCTGGGCCTTCTCCTCGGCGCTGGTGTCGTCCAGGCCCCAGTACTGAGCCAGGGCGCCCGGGGCCGGGGTCGCTCCGGTCAGCTGGTGCCAGCCGATCACCGTCTTGCCGTACTTGGCGACGACGGGCTGCACCTTGTCCATGAAGGCCACGTAGTCGGCATGGCTGGTGGAGTGCGCCTCGTCGCCGCCGACGTGGAGATAGCGGCCCGGGGTGAGCGCGGCCAGTTCGCGGATGACGTCGTCCACGAAGTCGTAGGTGATCTGCTTCGGCACGCACAGCGAGCTGAAGCCGACGTCGGTGCCGGTGTAGAGCGGGGGCGCGACGCCGTCGCAGTTGAGGTCGGCGTACGAGGCGAGGGCCGCGTTGGTGTGGCCGGGCATGTCTATTTCGGGGACGACTTCGAGATAGCGGGAGGCGGCATAGCGGACGATCTCCCGGTAGTCGGCCTTGGTGTAGTGGCCGCCGGGGCCGCCGCCGACCTGGGTGGAGCCGCCGTAGGAGGCGAGGCGCGGCCAGGAGTCGATCGCGATGCGCCAGCCCTGGTCGTCGCTGAGGTGCAGATGCAGCTTGTTGATCTTGTACAGGGCGAGTTCGTCGATGTAGCGCTTGACCTGGGAGACGGTGAAGAAGTGGCGGGACACATCGAGCATGGCGCCCCGGTAGGCATAGCGCGGGGAGTCCTGCACGGTGCCGCCGGCGACCAGCCAGGGGCCGGGCTGTACGGACTTCTTCTCCACGGCCGCGGGCAGCAGCTGGCGCAGGGTCTGGACGCCGTGGAAAAGGCCTGCGGGTGCGCTCGCCGTGATGGTGATGCCGCCGCGGCCGCTGTCGAGGCGGTAGCCCTCCTCGCCGAACACGCCCGTGGTGAGGCGGAGTCGGATGCCGCCGCGCCCGTTCGCCGTCACCGGGAGCGGATAGCCGGTGGACGGCCGCAGGACGGCGGCCAGATATTCGCCGACCCGGCGGGCCTCGCCGGAGCCGGTGACGCTGATGTGGGTGCCACGGGTGATGCGGTACGGGGATCCGCCCGGGGTGACGGACGCGGGCGCGGGCACCACCCGGTCGAGGGGGGTGGGGGTGGCTCTCGCCGACGGTGCCGCGCCGACGGTGAAGGCGCCGGCCGCGGCCACGAGGAGCAGGGATCCGAGGATGCGGGCCATACGGGGAGTCGTTCTGGGGTGCCGTCTCACATGCGCTCCCTTCGGAATTGGTAGAGACCACTCTCTCGCAGAACCGATGAAACAATCCCCTCATGGCGGAAATCATCCAGAAGGACGGCACGTGGGCCTTCGACGCCGACGCCCTTCGACTGACCCCGGGCCGGGACAAGAACGTGAGTCTGCTCCGCAGGACCCTGGGTGAACTCGTGGTTCCCCTGGGGGCGTTGGCCGGCATCTCGTTCGAGCAGGGAAAGAAGTCGGGCCGGCTGCGACTGCGGCTGCGCGACGGCGCCGACCCGCTGCTGCACGCGACCGGCGGCCGCCTCGCCGAGCCCAACGACCCCTACCAGCTGACGGTCGAGTCCGACCGTTACGGAGTCGCCGAGTACTTCGTGGACGAGGTGCGCAACGCCCTGCTCCTGGACGGGGTTCCGGCCGACCCGGTGACCGAGTATCTGCTGCCCGGCCCGTCGGTTCCGCTCTCCGTCTCCGCCGGGGACGGCACGGCGGGCTTCGACGGTGAGCAGGTACGCCTGGAGTGGAACTGGAAGACCGAGGACGCCAAGGCCGCTGCGGGCGCCCGGACGCTCGCCGTCGCCGACATCGACGCCGTGGAGTGGCAGCCGGCGGCCGGCCTGGAGAACGGCCATCTGCGCTTCACGGTGCGGGGCGCGCCCACCAAGGCACCGCCGAAGTACGACCCCAACTCCGTGGAGCTGTGGGGGTTCAAGAAGGACCCGCTGATGGCACTGGTCGCGGCCGCCGTGCAGGCGCGGCTGCCGCATCCCTCGGCCGCCGCCGCGCCGGAGGTGCGGCCGCAGCTGCCCGAGGTCCCGGAGCAGCGGACCGCGATCGAGGACGACCACGACGCGCTGCTGCGGCGGCTGCGTGAGCTGGGCGAGCTGCACCGCACGGGCGTCCTGACGGACGAGGAGTTCGCCATGGCCAAGCAGGCGGTCCTCAAGCGCATGTGAGGACCGCCCGCCCGCCGTGTCCGCGTGCACCCCGAATTCGGGGCGCGGACGCGGTTACTTCGCCCGGCGAGCCACCGTGAAGTGGTCGATCCGGTCACCGGTCTCGGCGATGCCCTGGACCTTCAGGGTGGTGTAGCGGCCCTTCTGCGCGGGGGTGACGTCCACGCGCAGGAAGGAGTAGTTCAGGTAGCGGACGCGGGACCAGGTGACGGTCTCGTTCTGCTTGCCGTCCTTGAGGTTGATGAACGAGGCGACGGAGTCGACCTCGTGCTCGTGGCCCTCGTAGGAGTCCGGGGCGCTGAACGCGTACAGGCTGCGGCCGGCCGCGCCCGCCGTCACGTAGACCACGCCCTCGGTGTCCGAGTACGCCGTGCCGCCGATCGGCAGCTTCTTGGTGACCTCGTTGCCCTTGATGACGTCGGTGCGCTCGTACTGGTGGTTGTGGCCGTTGATGACGAGGTCGACCTGGTACTTGTCGAACAGCGGCACCCACTCCTGGCGCACACCCCCCTCCGAGGCGTGCGCGGTGGAGGTGCAGTAGGCGCAGTGGTGGAAGAACACGATGATGAAGTCGACGTCCTTCGAGGCGCGGAACTTCTTCAGCTGGGCCTCGAACCACTTCGTCTGGGTTCCGCCGGAGATGCCCAGGTTCGCCGGGATCTCGAAGGAGACGTCGTTGGGGTCCAGCGAGATGATCGCCGTGTTGCCGTAGACGAAGGAGTAGACGCCCGGCAGGTTCTTCGCGTCCGGACCGTTGTCCGGGAGCGTCCAGCGGGCCTCCTCGCCGCCGTAGCCGTTGGGCGAGTACCAGGCCTCCATGTCGTGGTTGCCGTAGCTGACCATCCACGGGATCTGCTTGGCGACCGACTCGGTCTGGTACAGGAACTGGTCCCAGGTACGCGAGTCGAAGCCGGTGTCGGTGGTCTTGCCCTGGCCGGCCGGGTCGCCGTAGGCGATGTCACCGGCGTGCAGGTGGAAGGCCGGGTTCTGACCGAGGATCAGGCTGTCGTTGGCCAGGGCGTGGTAGCTGACGCCCTGGTCGCCGAAGGCCGTGAAGGTGAACGGCTGCTTGCAGTCGGGGGCGGTGGTGAAGGTGCCCAGGGTGCCGGCGAGGTGCCGCTCGGCCGGGTCGAAGCCCTGGTGGCCGACGCCGTAGTAGTAGGGCTTGCCGGGGCGCAGGTGGGTGAGCTTGGCATGCAGGTAGTACTGCGTGTGGTCGCCGCTCGCGCCGACGCCGGCCGGGGTGTAGAGGGTGCGGACCTCGGCCTCGATCTTGCGGGAGAGGTCCCAGGGGTGGGCGCCGATGCGGATGAACGGTTTCTGCACGGCGACCGGGACCTGCCACGAGATGGTCATCTCGGTGCGCGGGTCGTTGCCGTAGGCGAGGTGGCGGCCGAAGGGGGCGACAAGGGCGCCGTCGACCCTCTCGGTGGCCGGGGCGGTGGACTGGGTCGGAACGGCCGCCTGGGCGGTCCCGCCCTGGATGAACGCGCCACCCGTGACGGCGCCCAGCGTGACGGCACCGCCTCTGATCATCGTGCGCCGCGAGAATCTGGCGCGCAGATATTCGTGCTGCTCGGCCATGCTCATGCGCTCGGCCAGCTTCTCGGGTACTCCCATACGAGGAATGTCCATGGCGTCTGAAACTCGTCTCCACGGGCGACGAGACGCAAGACACAGGATGGACAGATCACGAACAGGGATCCATGAGAGATTCAATGTTCGCCAAAGGATTTTCAACACCCTCGTGCCCGTAATCGGGCAGGATTCTTGCGAAACCGGCGCCGGTGCCCCAGGATCTACCGGGTGCACGACGAACTTGTTGATCATCTGACGCGGTCCACGCCCCTGAGCCGGGGCGAGGCGCTGCGCGTGGTCCAGGACGTGCTCGCCTACTTCGACGAGACGACCGAGGACTTCGTCCGTCGCCGCCATCGCGAGCTGCAGGCCCAGGGCCTGGTGAACACGACGATCTTCGAACGGATCGAGGCGGACCTGAAGTACCGGGCGGTGGCGCCGCCGGAGCTCACGCTCAGGCAGCTGCGCCGCATGGTCTACGGCTGAGAACCAGTCGGAACAACAGAACGACAGGCTGAGGGATACCTATATATGTGCGGAATTGTCGGATACATCGGGAAGCGTGATGTCGCCCCGCTGCTCCTCGAGGGCCTGCAACGCCTCGAGTACCGCGGCTACGACTCCGCGGGCATCGTCGTCACCTCCCCGAAGACGGCCGGCCTGAAGATGGTCAAGGCCAAGGGGCGGGTCCGCGACCTGGAGGCCAAGGTCCCGGCGCGCTTCAAGGGCACCACCGGTATCGCCCACACCCGCTGGGCCACTCACGGCGCCCCGTCCGACGTGAACGCCCACCCGCACATGTCGGCCGACCAGAAGGTCGCCGTCGTGCACAACGGCATCATCGACAACGCCTCGGACCTGCGCCGCAAGCTGGAGGCGGACGGTGTCGAGTTCCTCTCCGAGACCGACACCGAGGTCCTCGTCCACCTGATCGCCCGCTCCCAGGCGGAGTCCCTGGAGGAGAAGGTCCGCCACGCGCTCAGGGTCGTCGAGGGCACGTACGGCATCGCCGTGATGCACGCCGACTTCTCGGACCGCATCGTGGTGGCTCGAAACGGCTCCCCGGTCGTCCTCGGCATCGGCGAGAAGGAGATGTTCGTCGCATCGGACATCGCGGCGCTGGTCACCCACACCCGCCAGATAGTCACGCTCGACGACGGCGAGATGGCCACGCTCAAGGCCGACGACTTCCGCACGTACACCACCGAGGGCACCCGCACCACGGCCGAGCCGACCACCGTGGAGTGGGAGGCCGCGTCGTACGACATGGGCGGCCACGACACCTACATGCACAAGGAGATCCACGAGCAGGCCGACGCCGTGGACCGCGTGCTGCGCGGCCGCATCGACGACCGCTTCTCCACCGTGCACCTCGGCGGCCTGAACCTGGACGCCCGCGAGGCGCGGCAGATCCGCCGCGTGAAGATCCTCGGCTGCGGCACCTCGTACCACGCGGGCATGATCGGCGCCCAGATGATCGAGGAGCTCGCCCGCATCCCCGCGGACGCCGAACCCGCGTCCGAGTTCCGCTACCGCAACGCGGTCGTGGACCCCGACACGCTGTACGTCGCGGTCTCGCAGTCCGGTGAGACGTACGACGTGCTGGCCGCCGTCCAGGAACTGAAGCGCAAGGGCGCCCGGGTCCTCGGTGTGGTCAACGTGGTCGGCTCGGCGATCGCCCGCGAGGCGGACGGCGGCATCTATGTGCACGCCGGCCCCGAGGTCTGCGTGGTCTCGACGAAGTGCTTCACCAACACCACCGTCGCCTTCGCCCTCCTCGCCCTGCACCTCGGCCGCACCCGTGACCTATCGGTCCGCGACGGCAAGCGGATCATCGAGGGCCTGCGGAAGCTGCCGGAGCAGATCGCCGAGATCCTCAAGCACGAGGACGAGGTCAAGCAGCTGGCCGAGGAGTACGCCGAGGCCCGCTCGATGCTCTTCATCGGCCGCGTCCGGGGCTACCCGGTGGCCCGTGAGGCCTCCCTGAAGCTCAAGGAGGTCTCCTACATCCACGCCGAGGCCTACCCGGCCTCCGAGCTCAAGCACGGCCCGCTGGCCCTGATCGAGCCCGCCCTGCCCACGGTCGCGATCGTCCCGGACGACGACCTCCTGGAGAAGAACCGCGCGGCCCTGGAGGAGATCAAGGCCCGCAGCGGCAAGATCCTCGCGGTGGCGCACCAGGAGCAGGAGAAGGCCGACCAGACGATCGTCGTCCCGAAGAACGAGGACGAACTGGACCCGATCCTGATGGGCATCCCCCTCCAGCTCCTCGCCTACCACACGGCAAAGGCCCTGGGCAGGGACATCGACAAGCCGAGGAACCTGGCCAAGTCGGTAACGGTGGAATAGCCGACCCAGGGGCGCGGGGAACTGCGCGACCAGCCCCCACGCACCTGCACAGGCAAGACAATCAGAACGGACCCCCACGTGTGCCACCTGACACGGGGGGTCCGCTCATAGATCGCCGGGGACGCCCAACTCCCCGGCATGGCTGCCGAATTAGCCGGTGGCCGTCACTCCCCGGCCGGCAGCGCGTCGAGGAAGTGCTGTGGGCCAGTGAGCCAGGGCCGCGGTCGCCGCGTACCAGGCCACCGCCCCGGCGGCCACACCAACCCAGCCACCGACTTTGGCGAGAGCCGAACTGTCGGCGAACCGGGACACGGCCAGCACGAGCATCGACAGGAACAGCAGCCCGTGCATGCCCTGACCGAGCATGTCACCGCCCGCGAGGGTCAACGAGAGCGCCACGAGGGCGAACAGGAGCAGGAAGAGCCCGGCGGCGTTGTCGGACATCTGGTTCCCGGCCGAGACCGCCCAGGTGAACCAGAGTGCGCCGAGCGCCGAGAAGGCCGTACCGGTGGCGTTGTCGTGGTCGCGGAACGCCAGCAGACCGGCGACGAAGAGTGCAACGCCGCCTACGTAGTGGGCCAGTGAGACGGCGTCGGCCGCCGACACGCCGTCGATCACATCGGTGTATCCGAGTCCGAACGCCAACAGGGTGATTCCGAGGGCGAGTCGACCGACGACGGTGGTGGTGCTTCCCGCAGAGACGTCGTTGTCCACGGCGGGCTCCCTTCATGCATGTGCAGTTGTGCGGTGACCGATATATGCCCTTCACAAGGGCACAAACACATCTACGCGCGAGTAGATTCAGGCACTGCACAAAGGGAGTTGACGGTGCGTGAAGCGGCTACGGAATGACCACCACGGGCCGCTTCGCCCGCTTGGCGAGCCGTCCGGCGACGGAGCCGAAGATCCGGCCGACGATGCCGTGGGTGGACCCGACGACGATCGCGTCGGCCTCGTACTCCCGCCCGACCTCTTCGAGTTCGTGGCAGATGTCACCGCCGCGCTCGACGAGGATCCATGGCACCTCGGACAGATAGTCCGCACAGGCGAGTTCCAGCCCCAGCACCTCGGTGCGGTGGTCCGGTACGTCGACGAAGACGGGTGGCTCGCAGCCGGCCCACACCGTGGTGGGCAGCCGGTTGGCGACATGGACGATGATCAGGCCCGACCCGGAGCGATGGGCCATGCCGATCGCGTAGGCCAGGGCGCGCTCGCTCGACGTGGAGCCGTCGAAGCCCACGACCACGCCGTGCTTGAAAGCGGGGTCGCAGGATGGGCGTGACTCTTCCGCCGCCAGGGGCTCGTCGGCCGTGGGGTCGGCGACGTTCCGCTTGCGGTCCGCGGGTTCGAAGAATTCGTGACCGGCCATGAGTGTCTCGGCGTTTAGATCCTCGTGGGTGGGACGACAGTGTGCGGCGGAGCCGTGTCCGGGAAACATCTTCCCAACCCCATACCCCCAAGGGTACGGCGGCACGCCTCCTTAGCCCAGAGCCCGTGCACGCTCCGTAGGGGATCCCTCGAAGCCCGGTAGGGGTTCACCGGAGCATGCACGAGCCGCGCCCGTAACGCAATGGTTGCTGCCCCGTACAGGCGGTTTGCACAGGATTCAAGCAACTGCGCTCCGTCCGACGGGTACACACAGTGACCGACGGATCGAACGCGCGTTGACTCCATTGAGCCATCGCCCGGGGTGCGTCCCGGGGAGCCGCAGGGAGAGCGACATGTCCGGACCGCGCCCCACCACCGAACACCGTTCCACGCCGGACACCGTGAGCGAACTGGTCCGCTGGGCGGCCTTCAGCTGCGTCCTCGTCCCGGTGGTGCTTCTCTGGTACGGCACCTCGCTCGCCGGCGCCACCGGCACCGCGCTCGGCCTGGCCGCACTCACCGGCGCCTGCCGCTTCCTGCTCCGTCACTCCGAACGCTGCGCGTCCCAAAGAGGCGGGCGTCACAGCAAGCCGAATACACCGGTCGACTGACCGGTTTCCGCGCACACCGACGCATCTTTTCAGCCAACTTCTGGACACTGTGCAAGAGGTGCCCCTACCACCCCCCAACCCCCGTTCCACCTGCACGGAAAGGGTCCAGGAGGCCCTGCGCACCCTACGCGGTTTGGCCACTGCGACGAGGCGCACTTCCCCGCACGGCCCACGAGTGCAACGCTTCGTGATCGAATGCTTCACGCCAAGTTGTCATGTCGACAATGTGCCGAGTGTCTACCTGGGTCACCGCGACTGCGCGGGACCCAGTAGATTCGATCTTGACTTTCTTTACGGCGGGGGACTCGTGCAGGACCAAGGGGAAACGTGCAGGAGCGACACAACCGAGGAGCCGCGACCACCGAGGGGGGCTTAGCAGGATGAGCCACGACTCCACTGCCGCGCCGGAAGCCGCGGCCCGGAAGCTTTCCGGGCGACGCCGCAAGGAGATCGTCGCGGTGCTGCTGTTCAGCGGCGGCCCCATTTTCGAGAGCTCCATACCGCTTTCGGTGTTCGGTATCGACCGCCAGGACGCCGGAGTGCCGCGCTACCGACTGCTGGTGTGCGGAGGTGAGGAAGGCCCGCTGCGGACCACAGGGGGCCTCGAACTCACCGCGCCGCACGGTCTGGAGGCGATCTCACGGGCGGGCACCGTAGTGGTGCCGGCCTGGCGCTCGATCACCTCTCCACCACCGGAGGAAGCGCTGGACGCGCTGCGCCGGGCACACGAGGAGGGGGCCCGCATCGTCGGGCTGTGTACGGGCGCCTTCGTGCTCGCCGCCGCCGGCCTGCTGGACGGCCGCCCGGCGACCACGCACTGGATGTACGCACCGACGCTGGCCAAGCGCTATCCGTCGGTGCACGTCGACCCGCGTGAGCTGTTCGTCGACGACGGGGACGTCCTGACGTCGGCGGGTACGGCGGCCGGGATCGACCTGTGTCTGCACATCGTGCGGAGTGACCACGGGAACGAGGCGGCCGGAGCGCTGGCCCGCCGTCTGGTGGTCCCGCCGCGCCGGAGCGGCGGTCAGGAGCGCTACCTCGATCGGTCTTTACCCGAGGAGATCGGCGCCGACCCGCTCGCGGAGGTCGTCGCCTGGGCGCTGGAACACCTGCACGAGCAGTTCGACGTGGAGACACTGGCGGCGCGCGCATACATGAGCAGGCGGACGTTCGACCGGCGTTTCCGCTCGCTCACCGGCAGCGCCCCGCTCCAGTGGCTGATCACCCAGCGGGTGCTGCAGGCGCAGCGTCTGCTGGAGACGTCGGACTACTCGGTGGACGAGGTCGCTGGCCGCTGCGGCTTCCGCTCGCCGGTGGCCCTGCGCGGCCACTTCCGCCGCCAGCTGGGCTCGTCCCCGGCGGCGTACCGCGCCGCGTACCGGGCGCGCCGGCCGCAGGGCGACAAGCCCGGCGAGAGCGAGCCCGCGATGCCTCCGCCCGGGCCGGCGGGCGCACTGCCGCCCGGGCCGATGGGACCGGGGCCCGCCCTGCTCCATCCGGAGAGCGCGGTGCCGATGCAGACACGGCGTACGGCCGCACTGGGTCTGTCGGCGAGCCTGCCGGGGCCGAGAAGCGGTAGCTGAGCAAGTAAGAAGGGGTCCGGGACAAGCCCGGGCCCCTTCCTCTTGTCTCGTTCCGCGTTTTCGGTTCCTGTTTTCTCGTTCCCGGAAGTCACACCGACACCATGGGACGCCCCACGTCACAGCAACCCCTTGCACGGCAGGCCCGTCGAGCGCATACGCGCCGTAAGGTTAGACACATGAACGATCGCATGGTGTGGATCGACTGCGAGATGACCGGTCTCTCGCTGTCCGACGACGCGCTCATCGAGGTGGCCGCGCTGGTCACCGACTCCGAGCTGAACGTACTCGGCGAAGGGGTGGACATCGTGATCCGCCCGCCCGCCAAGGCCCTGGAGACCATGCCGGACGTGGTGCGGCAGATGCACACCGCCTCCGGGCTGCTCGACGAGCTGGCCGGCGGTACGACGCTGGTCGAGGCCGAGGAGCAGGTCCTGGCGTACGTACGCGAGCACGTCAAGGAACCGGGCAAGGCCCCGCTGTGCGGCAACTCCGTCGGTACGGACCGCGGCTTCCTGCTGCGGGACATGCCGACGCTCGAGGACTACCTCCACTACCGGATCGTGGACGTCTCCAGCATCAAGGAGCTCGCCCGCCGCTGGTACCCGCGCGCCTACTTCAACAGCCCGGAGAAGAACGGCAACCACCGGGCACTCGCCGACATCCGCGAGTCCATCGCGGAGCTCAGGTACTACCGGGAGGCGATCTTCGTGCCGCAGCCCGGACCGGACTCGGAGACCGCCAAGGCCATCGCCGGAAAGTACGTCCTGCCTGCGCAGTAGGCGCCCACGGGGGCCGGAAGGGGCCGCCGCGAAAAGCCGTGCGCGAGCACCCCTTCGGACCCTGTACACTTTTTCTCGGCCGGTCGGGGAAACCACCAAGTGAACCGCCGGTCGTGGTGGGTGTAGCTCAGCTGGTAGAGCACCTGGTTGTGGTCCAGGATGTCGCGGGTTCGAGTCCCGTCACTCACCCTGAGTAGTCAGCCGGTGACCATGTCGCGAGACGGGTCACCGGCTGATTCGTTTGTCCGGGCCTCCGGGGCCCGAAACCCCGGGCCTTCGGACTTCCGGGGTCACGACGGCCCTTCGGGCCTACGACGACGTACGCGCCACCAGTTCCGTCGGCAGCACCAGATGCCGGCGCTCCAGCCCCCGGGACGCGGCCGGCCGGCGGTCCGCGATGTCCGTCAGGAGCAGGTCCAGCATCGCGCGGCCCATCTCCACGATCGGCTGGCGGACGCTGGTGAGCGGCGGGTCCATGTGGCGGGCGATCGCCGAGTCGTCGTAGCCGACCAGGGCCACGTCCTCGGGGATGCGGCGGCCCGTCTCGCGCAGCACCTGCCGGGCGCCGGCCGCCGTCACGTCCGAGCCGGCGAAGACCGCGTCCAGGTCGGGGGTGCGCTCCAGGAGGTTCACCATCGCACGGCGGCCGCCCTCCTCGGTGAAGTCGCCGGGCTCGATGAGCCGTTCGTCGACCTCGTGGCCCGCGTCGCGCAGGGCGTCACGGTAGCCGTCCACGCGCCGCTGGGCGCCGTACACGTCCAGGCGGCCGGTGATGTGGGCGATCGTGCGGCGGCCGCGGGCAAGCAGATGCTCGACGGCCGAGCGGCCGCCACCGTAGTTGTCCGAGTCCACCGAGGTCAGTGTCTCCGCGGCCGAGCGGGGGCCGCTGATCACCGCCGGGATCTCCAGCTGGGCCAGCAGATCCGGGAGCGGGTCGTCCGCGTGGACCGAGACCAGCAGGACGCCGTCCACCCGGTGCGCGGCCAGATACTGGGCGAGCCGCTGCCGCTCCCGGTCGCTGCCCGCGAAGATCAGCAGCAACTGCATCTCGGTGTCGGCCAGTTCGGCGCCGACACCGCGCAGCATGTCCGAGAAGTACGGCTCCGCGAAGAACCGGGTCTCCGGCTCGGGGACGACCAGGGCGATCGCGTCCGTACGGTTGGCGGCCAGGGCGCGGGCCGCGGTGTTCGGGACGTATCCGAGCTCCGCGACCGCCGCCTCGACGGCCGCGCGGGTGGCGTCGCTGACCCGGGGCGAGCCGTTGATCACCCGGGAGACCGTGCCGCGGCCGACACCGGCGCGGGCGGCGACCTCTTCGAGGGTGGGCCGACCACCACTGCGCCCCCGCGTTCCGTGGCTTGCCATGGGCTCCGCCTCCCTCGACGTTCATGTCGCTGGCCTGGAATCTAACAGTCCCGTCCGCCGGGGTGACCGCCCGCCGGGCGCTGCGGGCCGCGGCCCCCCGCTCCGGCCCGGGCGGCCTCCTCTCCGACCGCCGACCGCGCCGAATTGTCCTGACCTCGACTGCCCTTCGGCCGCCAACCGAAGTTAGCTAACAGCCCGATAACTGAACACAGCGCTCCTCGTCCGCTCCCTTGACACCCCGCCTCGGACCGGCGACCCTTCAACACATCACTTGTGGGAGCGCTCCCACAGTACCTGACACATACACATCCCGCACGTTCCCCGCCCGAGCCGCAGCGAGTACGAACGGGCCCAACCAGTGCAGTTGGCCGGGGGGTCGGCACGTCAGGCAACAGGAGGACGCAATGCGCACGAGTACCCGCCGCTCCCGCAGACTGGTGGCCCTCGCGGCCGTCGCCGCGCTGGCCACGGGACTGCTCGCCGGCTGCGCCAACGACTCGGACGACGGCTCGTCCAACTCGGACAACGGCGGCAACGGCAGCGGCAAGGGCAAGACCACGCTGACCATCGGGACCTTCGGCGTCTTCGGCTACAAGCAGGCCGGCCTCTACGACGAGTACATGAAGCTCCACCCGGACATCAACATCAAGGAGAACGTCACCACCCGTACCGATGTGTACTGGCCGAAGGTGCTGACCCGGCTGCAGGCCGGTTCCGGCACCGACGACATCCAGGCGATCGAGGTCGGCAACATCACCGAGGCCGTGCAGACGCAGGCGAACAAGTTCGCGGACCTCGGCAAGGAGGTCGACAAGTCCCAGTGGCTGGACTGGAAGCTGGCCCAGGCCACCACCAAGGACGGCAAGACGATCGGCCTGGGCACGGACATCGGTCCGATGGCGATCTGCTACCGCAAGGACCTGTTCAAGAAGGCCGGCCTGGAGACCGACCGGACCAAGCTCGCCGCGCAGTGGAAGGGCGACTGGGCCAAGTACGTCGACCTCGGCAAGGAGTACATGAAGAAGGCACCCAAGGGCACCAAGTTCGTGGACTCCGCCTCCTCGGTCTACAACGCGGCCCTCGGCGGCGGCAGCGAGCGGTACTACGACAAGGACGGCAACGTCGTCTGGGACAAGTCCGACGGCGTGAAGAAGGCCTGGGACGTCGCGATGACCGTGGCGACCAGCAATATGTCGGCCAAGCTGAAGCAGTTCGACAAGCCGTGGGACCAGGGCTACGCCAACGGCACCTTCGCCACGGTGGCCTGCCCGGCCTGGATGATCGGCTACATCGAGCAGAAGTCCGGTGACTCGGGCAAGGGCAACTGGGACGTGGCGGCCGCGCCGACCGCGGCCAACTGGGGCGGCTCCTTCCTCGGCGTGCCGACGGCGGGCAAGCACCAGAAGGAGGCGATCGCCCTGGCCAAGTGGCTGACCGCGCCCGAGCAGCAGGCCAAGGTCTTCGCCAAGCAGGCCAGCTTCCCGTCGACGCCGTCGGCCTACCCGAGCCTGAAGCCGGCCGCGGACACGACCTCGTACTTCTCCGACGCGCCGATCACACAGATCTTCTCCGACTCGGCCAAGACGATCCCGACGCAGTACTTCGGCATCAAGGACCAGCCGATCAACACCGCGCTGACCGACGTCGGCATCCTCCAGGTGGAGCAGAAGGGCAAGACCCCGGCCCAGGGCTGGGACGCCGCCTCCAAGGAGATCAAGGACGTGCTCGGCCAGTGACCAGCCCCAAGCAGGCTCTCGCGCAGGCCGCGTCGAGCGCCGACGCCGCGTCCGGCTCCCAGCCGGGCGCGGCCCGGGGCGCTCACGGTCGCGGTGCGCCGGGGGGCGCCGAATCCTGGCGCAGCCGGCTGTACCGCTGGGACATGAAGGCGTCTCCGTACGCGTTCGTCGCCCCCTTCTTCGTCCTGTTCGGGGCCTTCTCGCTGGTCCCGCTGCTGTACACGGCCTGGTACTCGCTGCACGACGTGCAGCTGTCCTCGCTGGACCACCAGACCTGGGCGGGCCTGGACAACTACAAGAACCTGTTGTCCTCGGACTTCTTCTGGAACGCCCTGCAGAACACCTTCTCCATCGGCCTCATCTCCACGGTGCCGCAGCTGCTCGCGGCGATCTGGCTGGCGCATCTGCTCAACTACAAGCTGCGCGGCTCGACCGTGTGGCGGGTCGTGATGCTCACCCCGTACGCCACCTCGGTGGCCGCGGCGACCCTGGTCTTCACGCTGCTGTACTCCTGGGACGGCGGCATGGTCAACTGGGTGCTGCACTTCCTCGGGTTCGACCCGGTCAACTGGCGCGAGTCGGACTGGGGTTCGCAGTTCGCGGTGTCCTCGATCGTGATCTGGCGGTGGACCGGCTACAACGCGCTGATCTACCTCGCGGCGATGCAGGCGATCCCGGCCGACCTGTACGAGTCGGCGGCGATCGACGGCGCCAATCGCTGGCAGCAGTTCCGGCACGTCACCATCCCGCAGCTGCGGCCGACGATCCTGTTCACGGTGGTCGTCTCCACCATCGGCGCGACCCAGCTCTTCGGTGAGCCGCTGCTGTTCGGCGGGGTCAGCGGTTCGAAGGGCGGCTCCGAGCACCAGTACCAGACGCTCGGCCTGTACATGTACGACCAGGGCTGGATCATCGGCAACCTCGGCAAGGCATCCGCGATCGCCTGGTCGATGTTCCTGATCCTGCTGATCATCGCCGTGGTCAATCTGGTGCTCACCCGACGTCTGAGGAAGTCCCAATGACCAGTGAACTGACGGTTCCGCAGGCGGCGAAGGGCACCTCCGGCCGCAGGCCCGGGCGCCGCCGGGTCATGGGCGCGGGCAAGCAGTTGCACGCGGGCCCCTTCACCTATGTCGTGCTGGTGGTGTTCGCGCTGGTCTCGCTGGCGCCGCTGGTGTGGACGGCGATGGCCGCCTCGCGCACCGACCGCAGGCTGGCCGAGACCCCGCCGCCGCTGTGGTTCGGCGGCAACCTCTTCAAGAACATGCAGGCCGCCTGGGACCAGGCGGGTCTCGGCACCGCGATGTTCAACTCCACGCTCGTCGCGGGCGCGATCACCGTCTCCACGGTGCTGTTCTCCACGCTCGCCGGCTTCGCCTTCGCCAAACTGCGGTTCCGGTTCTCCGGCATCCTGTTGCTGCTGACCATCGGCACGATGATGATCCCGCCGCAGCTGGCCGTCGTACCGCTGTATCTGTGGATGTCGGACCTGGGCTGGTCGAACCAGCTGCAGACGGTGATCCTGCCGAGCCTGGTGACCGCGTTCGGCACGTTCTTCATGCGGCAGTACCTGGTGCAGGCCCTGCCGTCCGAGCTGATCGAGGCGGCCCGGGTGGACGGGGCCAGCAGCATCCGGATCGTCTGGCACGTCGTCTTCCCCGCGGCACGGCCGGCGATGGCCGTACTCGGCCTGCTGACCTTCGTGTTCGCCTGGAACGACTTCCTGTGGCCGATCATCGCCCTGAACCAGCAGAACCCGACCGTGCAGGTCGCGCTCAACTCGCTCGGTACCGGCTATGTCCCGGACCAGGCGGTCATCATGGCGGGCGCGCTGCTCGGCACCCTGCCGCTGCTCATCGCCTTCCTCCTGTTCGGCAAGCAGATCGTGGGCGGGATCATGCAGGGCGCGATCAAGGGCTGAGCCCCGCCCGCCCCGTGCCGGAAGGCCTCGGGGGCCGGGCCACCGCCGCCCCGGCCCCCTCATTCCCTCCCCCCACTCACCGTCGGTCTCCACGACCTCATATGGGAGCGCTTCCATGTCTGAGCCCATTACCCCCGTGACCTTTCCTCCCGCCTTCCTCTGGGGCGCCGCGACCTCCGCGTACCAGATCGAGGGGGCGGTGCGGGAGGACGGCCGCACGCCCTCGATCTGGGACACCTTCAGTCATACGCCGGGCAGGACCGCCGCCGGTGAGACCGGTGACATCGCTGTCGACCACTACCACCGCTACCGCGACGACGTGCGGCTGATGGCGGAGCTGGGCCTGAACGCCTACCGGTTCTCGGTCTCCTGGTCGCGGGTGCAGCCGACGGGCCGGGGGCCGGCGGTGCAGGTGGGCCTGGACTTCTACCGGCGTCTGGTGGACGAGCTCCTCGCCCACGGCATCCGGCCCGCGATCACCCTCTACCACTGGGACCTGCCGCAGGAGCTGGAGGAGGCGGGCGGCTGGCCGGAGCGGGACACGGCTCTCCGCTTCGCCGAGTACGCGCAGATCGTCGGCGAGGCGCTCGGCGACCGGGTGGAGCAGTGGATCACGCTCAACGAGCCGTGGTGCAGCGCCTTCCTGGGGTACGGCTCGGGTGTGCACGCCCCGGGCCGTACCGAGCCGGCGGCCGCGCTGAGGGCCGCGCACCACCTCAATCTGGCCCACGGCCTGGGCGCTTCGGCCCTGCGCTCGGTGATGCCGGCCCGCAACTCGGTCGCGGTGAGCCTCAACTCCTCGGTGGTACGCACGGTTTCCCAGGACCCGGCGGACCTGGCGGCCGGCCGGAAGATCGACGACCTGGCCAACGGCGTCTTCCACGGCCCGATGCTGCGCGGCGCCTACCCGCAGACGCTGTTCGAGGCGACGGCACAGATCACCGACTGGTCGTATGTGCGCGCCGGCGATCTGCAGGCCGTCAACCAGCCGCTGGACGCCCTGGGCCTGAACTACTACACGCCGACGCTGGTCTCGGCGGCCGAGTCGGTGGATCCGTCCGACCGGCGCGCGGACGGACACGGCGCGAGCGACCACTCCCCCTGGCCGGGCGCGGAGGACGTGGCCTTCCACCAGACGCCGGGCGAGCGCACGGAGATGGGCTGGACGATCGACCCGACGGGTCTGCACGACCTGATCATGCGCTACTCGCGGGAGGTGCCCGGCCTGCCCCTGTACGTCACCGAGAACGGCGCGGCCTACGACGACAAGCCCGACCCGGACGGCCGCGTCCACGACCCCGAGCGCATCGCCTATCTGCACGGCCATCTGTCGGCGGTCCGCCGCGCCATCACGGACGGCGCGGACGTGCGCGGCTACTACCTGTGGTCCCTGATGGACAACTTCGAGTGGGCGTACGGCTACGGGAAGCGGTTCGGCGCGGTGTACGTGGACTACGCGACGCTGGCGCGGACACCGAAGTCGAGTGCGCGGTGGTACGCACGGGCGGCGCGGACGGGCTCGCTGCCGCCGGTGGAGCCCTTGGCCTGACGCCTCATGGACAGGGCGCGGCACCCGCAGGGGAGTGCCGCGCCCGCTCGGGTGGGGGCGGTCAGCCGATCGCCCCGAAGGCCTTCGAGAAGGCGGACTTGTCCTGGGTGATGGAGCTGCAGGTCGCGTCCGCGGTGGGCTTGGTGCCGCCGTCGCACTGCTTGTCGCGGGTCGCCGACCACATCGACAGCCAGCCGATGCCCTTGGACTTGGCGAAGTTGACCAGCTGGGTGGCGTCGTCGACCTTGAAGACCTCGGAGGAGACGTCGTTGACGCCGATCATCGGGGTCACGGCGACCGTCTTCCAGGCCGCGCTGTCGGACAGCCCCAGCACGCTCTTGACCTGGGCCTGGGTGGCGGTGGCGGCCTGTTCGGCGTAGGTGCCCATGTCACCGCTGTAGGCAGGGCCGTAGTCCATCGCCATGATGTTGACCGCGCTCATCTTCACGCCGTTGGACTTGGCGTTGGACAGGAGGTTCACGCCGTCCTGGGTGAGGCCCTCGGGCATCACCGGGAGGGTGAAGGAGACGTCCAGGTCGGGGTGCTGCGCCTGGAGCTTGGCTATCGCCTTGGCGCGCAGGGTGTTCGCCGCCGTGTTGGGCAGCGCGCCGCCCTCCACGTCGAAGTCGACCTTGGTGAGCTTGAACTGGTCCACGGCCTTGCCGTACGCCGCCGCCAGCGCGTCCGCCGAGGAGCAGGTCGTCGCCAGTTCGGAGCCGGAGGCGCCGCCGAAGGAGACGCGGACGTCGCCGCCCTTGGCGCGCAGGGCGCCGATCTGGTTTGCCACGCCGTCGCTCGCCAGGTCCGTCACCCCGCCCCACTTGGGCGTGCAGCCGCCGCCGTCCGTGATGAAGGCGAGGTTGTAGTTCTTCACGCCGGTCGCGTTCGCGCTCGCCACCAGGTCGAAGGCCGGGTAGAGGGAGGTGTCGACGTAGGGGGCGAAGCCGGCGGAGGTGGTGGTGCCGGTGCCGGTGCTCTGCGACGGGGAGGCGGTGGCGGTCGGAGTCGGGGTCGGGGTGGGGGTCGTGCTGTGCGTGGGGGTCGGCGTCGGGGTAGCCGACTGCGTCGGGCGGCCGCTCGGCTCGGGCGTCGCCGTGTCGTCGGCGGAACACTTCGCGTTGTCGATACGGCAACCGGTCGGGGCGCCGGTGCCGTTGACCACGAAGCCGACGGTGACCGACTTGCCGGGCGCCAAGCCGTCCGTGTCCCACTTGGGGGGCTTCACGGTGACGTGCTGCCCGCTCACGCTCGACTCGCCGTTCCACAGGGAGCTGAGCTTCGAGCCGGCCGGCAGGTCGAACTCCAGCGTCCAGTCCTTCTCCGTCTGGCCGCTGTTGTTCGTGACGACGTACTGCGCGGTGTACCCCGTCGACCAGTCGCTGGTCTTGGTGTACGCGGCACCGACACCCGCGGCCTGCGCGATGCCGCTGAACACGACCGCTCCGCCGCCGACCACGGCCGCGGCCACCAGACCGCCGATCGCCTTGTTCCTGCCACTGATCCTGCGCCGGTGAGTGCTCATCCTCGTGCCTGCCTTCACTGTTCCGTGGGGTGAGGTGCGGCACGCTAGCGGCAGGGAATCGGACAAACGGCTTGATAGGGACGGTCGTTGGGGATCTTAGGGTGCGCTTAAGGGAGGGATCGGGACCGGTTAAAGGTAGAGACCAATTTGCCGGAACGGCGGCGGCGCACGGCCCCCCGGTGGCCCCTGCGCACCGGTTCCCGCCCGTCGAGCTGGATCCAGATGCGCACCTCGGTGCCGCCGAGGACGGACGAGCCGATCCGCACGTCCCCGCCCGTCGACTCGGCGAGCCGGCGCACGATGTCCAGGCCGAGGCCGGTCGAGCCGTCGTTGCCGGAGCCGCGGCCGCGGGCCATCGCCGCCTCGGGATCGGGTATGCCGGGGCCCGCGTCCGAGACGAGCACGATCACCGCGTCCTCGCCGTTGTGCACGTCCACCGCGAAGGCCGTGCCATCCGCGGTGTGCCGGAAGACGTTGCCGAGCAGCGCGTCGAGCGCGGCGGCCAGGTCGGCCCGGGCCACGGGTATCCGCACCGGCCGCTCGACCCCGGCCACCCGCCACTTGCGGCCCTCGTCCTCGGCGAGCGCGGACCAGAACCCCATCCGCTCGCGGACCACTTCGGCCGCGTCGCACCCCGCGCCCGGCCCGGCCGCTGCGGTCTGCGGCTTGGCCTCCCGTGCGGTACGGATGATCGTGTCGACCTCGCGCTCCAGCTGGGCGACGGCGGCCCGGGTCTGCTCCGCGGCGGGCCCTTCGCCGAGTGAGGCCGTGTTCAGCCGCAGGACGGTGAGGGGGGTGCGCAGACGGTGGGACAGGTCCGCCGCCAGCTCACGCTCGTTCGCCAGGAGCTGCACGACCTGGTCGGCCATGGAGTTGAACGCCACCGCCGCCAGCCGCAGTTCGTTCGGCCCCTCCTCCGGCACCCTCGCCCCGAGCTTCCCCTCCCCCAGCTCATGCGCGCTCTCGACCAGCCGCTGCGCGGGCTGCACCATACGGACGCCCAGCCGGTCGGCGACCGCGACCGAGCCGACGATCAGCGCGATGCCGACCGCGGCGAGGACCGCCCAGGCGGTGCCGACGCCATTGCTGACCTCGGACTCGGGGACGTACACCTCGACGACGGCGATCGCGCCGGAGCTCAGCGCGACCGGCTGGAGCAGCGTGGAGCCGCCAGGCACCTCGGTGGTGGAGGCGCGGCCCAGCCGGCGCACGGTCGCGATGTCCCGGCCGGCGGCGCGCTGCCGGCCGATGTCGACGGCGGCCGCCGCGTCCACGGCCGGTATGTGCACCGCCATTCCGGAGTCGGCGCCCGCCGAGGCGACCACCCGCTCCAGCTTGTCGCGGTCGGTGGTGATGGACAGCGCGGGGGCGACCGCCGCGGCCTCCCGCTCGGCGTTGGAGAAGGCGCGGTCCCGGGCCATCTCCTTGATGACGAGCCCGAGCGGGACGGCGAAGGCGACCACGACCATCGTGGTGACCGCCAGACAGACCTTGACCAGTGCCCATCTCATCGTGCCGGCTCCGCTTCCGCGGGTGGCTCGAGCTTCACGCCGACACCGCGCAGGGTGTGCAGATAGCGCGGCCGCGCCGCCGTCTCGCCCAGCTTGCGCCGCAGCCAGGACAGATGGACGTCGATGGTCTGGTCGTCGCCGTAGGACTGCTGCCAGACCTCGGCGAGCAGTTCCTTGCGCGGGACGACGACGCCGGGTCGGCCGGCCAGGAAGGCCAGGAGGTCGAACTCACGGCGGGTCAGATCGAGCCGCATGCCGTCGAGTTCGGCCTGGCGGCGCAGCGGGTCGACGGTCAGGCCGCCGACGCGGATGACGGCCGACGGCGGGACGTCGGCCACGGAAGCGCGGGAGCGGCGCAGGACGGCGGCGATGCGCGCCGACAGGTGCTCGACGGAGAACGGCTTGGTGAGATAGTCGTCCGCCCCGGCGTTCAGCAGCCGGACGATCTCCGTCTCGTCGTCCCGGGCGGTGGCGATGATGACCGGCACATCGGTGATGCCGCGCAGCATCTTCAGGGCCTCGGAGCCGTCCAGATCGGGCAGACCGAGGTCCAGTATGACGACGTCGAAACGGAAATGGGCGACCTCGCGCAGCGCTTCCAGCGCCGTACCGACGCTGCGCACGGTGTGCGAGGCGTCGGTCAGATGCCGGATGAGCGCCGAGCGTACGAACTGGTCGTCCTCGACCACGAGCACACTTGCCATGCGCCGCACCGTACGCCATGGGAGCGACGCAGGTCCGGCCCTGTGGACAACCGCCTGTGGATAACTCGGGTCAACTCCGGGCGGATGCGCGCCATGGGGCGCCTGAGGCAGTATGGCTCGCGATGCGCAGAGGACTCGTACACGTACTGGCTTGGTCGCTCGCCACGGGCGCGGCGGTCACGCTGTCGTGGTGGGGCGTCCACACGGTGATGGCGGGCACGGCGTACGACCCGCCGCGCGCCCTGCCCATCACGGCGGCGGACGCGACGACGCAGGGCTCGAAGGCGGTGGCGTCCGCGACGTCCCGGCCGCCGGCCACTTCCACGTCGCCGTCGGACAAACCGTCCGCGGCCGGCTCTCCGGCGCCCTCGCGGAAGCCTGCGACGAACGCCACCGTCTCCCCCAACCCCACCGCCTCCGGACAAATCAAGAGCTATGACACGGCCGGCGGGCGGGCGGTCTTCGACCTGGGAAGGGCCAGCGCGACGCTCGTCTCGGCGACGCCTGGCACCGGCTGGTCGATGCAGGTGTGGAAGACGGAGACATGGATCCGGGTGGAGTACAGCAAGGGCGCGGACCGGGTGTCGGTGTTCTGCACCTGGCACGACGGACCACCCCATGTGGAGGTGGGCACCTACTGACGGCGCCGCCACTGGCACCGCCGCCCGAGACCGGAAAGCGAAAGACAACTAGATATTGACAGTCGACTCCCATTTGAGAGTAGCCTTTCATCAGGTTGCTTCCTCTTGGGAGGTTCAGATGTCTCTGCACGACCTGTCCAAGTCCCCCCGCCGCTGGCTCGCCCTCGCCGCGCTCACCCTGAGCGTGCTGATCGTCGGCCTCGACGGCACCGTCATCAACGTCGCGCTGCCCACCATCGCGGGCGAACTCCACGCCGACAGCGCGCAGTTGCAGTGGATCGGCGGCGGCTATCTGCTCGCCCTGTCGGTGGCGATGCTTCCGGTCGGCCTGCTCGGCGACCGCTACGGCCACAAGAAGCTGCTGCTCTGCGGTATCGCGCTCTTCGGAGTGGCCTCGCTGGCCGGTTCCCTGGCGACCGCGCCGTCGGCGGTCATCGCCGCCCGGGCCGTCCTCGGTCTCGGCGCCGCCGCGATCATGCCGCTGTCCATGGCCATCCTGCCCCGCGTCTTCGCCAAGGAAGAACTGCCCAAGGCCATCGCCGTATGGACCGCGGCCACCGCGCTCGGCATGCCCGTCGGACCCGTCGTCGGCGGGTGGTTGCTCGACCACTTCTGGTGGGGCTCGGTGTTCCTGTTCAACGCGCCCGTCGCCGCCCTCGCCGTCACCGCCGGAGTGTGGCTGCTGCCCAAGGACGCCGACCGAGCGAAGGCCACGTCGCTCGACGCCCTCGGCACCGTCCTGGGCGGCCTCGGCATCACCGCGCTCGTCCACGGCACCATCCTGATCCCCGCGGACGGCTGGGCCCGCCCGTCCGTGCTCGTCTCGCTGGCCGCGGCGGCCGTCCTGCTCACCTGCTTCGTGCTGCGCGAGCGCCGTCGCCCGCACCCCGTCGTCGACCTGAAGCTGTTCACCGACCGCCGCTTCCTGTGGGGCACGCTGATCGCCGTCTTCGTCAACTTCGCTGTGATGGGCATCCTGTTCGTGGTCCCGCAGTACCTGCAGGCCGTCCTCGGCCACGACGCCTTCGGCACCGGGCTGCGCGTCCTGCCCCTGATCGGCGGTCTGATGGCGGCGGCCGCGGCGAGCGAGCCCCTGGTCCCGTGGGTCGGCGCCCGGACGGTCGTCCCGGTCGGCCTGCTGGTGCTCGGCACGGGCGCGCTGCTCGGCGCGACCACCGGCGTCTCGGACGGCTACGGCTTCACCGCGCTGTGGCTCGCCCTGACCGGCCTCGGCTTCGGACTCGCGGTCGTGCCCGCCACCAGCCTGGTCATGTCCGCGCTGCCCGAGAACAACACCGGCTCGGGCACCAGCCTCCTGGAAACCGTCCAGCAGCTCGGCGCAGTCCTGGGCGTCGCGGGTCTGGGCAGCCTGCTCGGCTACGGCTACCTGGCCCGCCTGCACACCGGCCGGCTGCCTTCGCAGGCGGCGGACGCGGCCCGCGACTCGGTGTCCGGCGCCGACGGGGTGGCCGCCCGGCTGCACGACACCTCACTGGCGCTCTCCGCGCACGAGGCCTTCGTCCACGGCATGAACCTGGTCCTGACCGCGTGCGGGACGATCGCCCTGCTCGGGGCCGTCCTGGCCGCCGCCTTCCTGCCCGGCCGCGGCCCCTGCTCCCGTACGGTGGCCCGGCCGACCGCGCAGCCCGCAGAATCGGTCGTATGACGACGCACGAGACCTCCGCCGCACCCCCCGGCCTGCGCGAGCGCAAGAAGCAGAAGACCCGCGAGCGCATCCGCCGGGAGGCCTACCGCCTCTTCGCCGAGCACGGCTACGAGGCCACCACGGTCGACCAGATCGCGGACGCGGCGGAGGTCTCCCCCAGCACGTTCTTCCGGTACTTCCCCACCAAGGAGGACGTGGTCCTCCAGGACGAGTACGACCCCGCCCTCGCCACCGCCCTGCGCGCCCGCCCGGCCGACGAGCCCATCGTCGACGCGGTGCTCAACTCCCTGAAGGGACCCGTGGGCGAGATGATCGAACGTGACCGGGACGACCTCCTGCTGCGCACCCGGATCTCCTTCACCGACCCGGCCATCCGCGCCCGCAACGTCGCCGAGCAGGAGCGCAGCGAACGCGCCATCGCCGAGATCATCGCCGAACGCTCCGGCCGCGACGCCTCGGACCTGGAGGTCAAGTGCGCGGCCGCCGCGATCATCGCGGTCTTCACCACCCTGGTACGGCACTGGGTGGAGGGCGACGGCACGGAGGACCTGGCGGCGCTGTACGAGCGGTATCTGCCGCTGCTGTCGCGCGGATTGGCGTTCTGAGAGCGCCGCGGGGCCGACCGGGCACCTGAAGGGTCAGCGGAACACCGAGGGCGGCGGAGCCGGGGAGGCCACTGCCGCCTTGTCCGTCACGGGTACGGCGCCGCCGGTGAAGTCGGTGAGCTGTCGGCCGTGTTCGACCCGGCCGGGATGCGGGTCCGAGGCGGCGCGGCGGGTCAGTTCGGCGAGCGGCAGCGGGTGGTCGGAGGCGACGAGGACCGCGTTGCCGAACCGCTTGCCGCGCAGCACGGCCGGGTCGGCGACCAGGGCGAGCTCGGCGAACCGGGCGGCAGCGGTGGCGATCTGGCCGCGCAGATGGGCGAGCGGCGGACCGTCGGCGAGGTTGGCGGCGTACACGCCGGTGGGGCTCAGGGCGCGGCGGACCTCGTCGAGGAACTCGGTGGAGGTGAGGTGGGCGGGTGTGCGGGCCGCGCTGAACACATCGGCTATGACCAGGTCGGCCCAGCCGTCCGGCACCTTGGCCAACCCCTCGCGGGCGTCCACCGACCGCACCCGGATCCTGGCGCCTGGGTCCAACGGGAGTTCCCGGCGGACCAGTTGGACGAGGCTCGCGTCGCGCTCGACGACCTGCTGGGTGGAGCGGGGGCGGGTGGCGGCGACGTACCGCGCGAGGGTGAAGGCGCCACCGCCGAGGTGTACGGCGTGGACGGGTCTGCCGGGCGGGGCGACCAGGTCGATGACGTGTCCGAGCCGCCGCTGGTACTCGAAGAAGAGATAGGACGGGTCGTCGAGGTCGACGTGCGACTGCGGGGCGCCGTCGATCAGCAGGGTCCAGGCCCGGCTGCGGTCGGGGTCGGGTATGAGCTGCGCGAGCCCTCCGTCGACGGTCTCCGTGACGGCCTCGACGGCGGCCGACCTGCGACGCTGATTCCTGGACTTCCCCACTCCACCATTTTCGCAGGTGGGTGAGGGGCGCGCCGCGCGGAGCCTCAGCGGCGGCTGTCCGCGGCCTCGATCAGTCGTGCCGCCTCACCGAGGGCTCTTCGCAGCACCACCGGATCCGTCGCGAGATCGGCCTCGCCGGGGGGCAGCAGCCAGTCCGAACCCTCCAGCGGCGGCTGCGGATTCAGGCTCAGTCCGCGACCGTTGGTCTCCGTGCATGTGCTTCCGGGGACGTCCCACGCGGCCGCGGTGCCCGGCGGCACGAGAAAGCCGAGTGTGTCGCACCCGTCGTCGTGCAGTACGGGCCCCACCGCCTCCCCGGTCCCCCGCCGCAGGATGTCGACCGCCTCAAGCCCCTGCCTGGCCGGCACCGTCACGAGGTCGCACGCCGGTTCCGACGGCGTACAAGGAACGTCGTGCGTACAAGGATCGTTGCTCTGGCTGGTCTCCATCCCGGCCTCCACCACGCAGCCCTCTTGCAGTCCATGCGGTCCAACGCGTCACGGCGTCAACGGCTACGGCGCAAGTCAGCCGCAAAGGATGGCAGTTCATGGCAGATCGTGGATGAGATATCCGGTTTGTAGCTAAACACTGCGTGGCGGAGCGTGCACAGCAGGTACGTTCTTGCCCGGCCGGAACCAGGGTGTCGTACGGGCGACTCAGCCCGTTTTGCACCGAATCCGGCGCGGTTCGACGGTTCGCACGAGAGGACCCGGCCATGGCGTCGTCAACCGTGACCTCGTCACAGCCCGAGCGGCCACCACGGCCGAATCTCGCCTTCCGGCAGCTGCGTGGCCGGCGGTCACCCGCCGAGTTCGCGGCTCTGGTGCGGTGGGCCGCCCGCGAGATCGGCGAGCGGGTCAGCTGTGATGCTCGTTACATCGGCCGGGTCGAGGCGGGCGAGATCCGCTGCCCGAACTATGCGTACGAACGGGTGTTCCTGCACATGTTCCCCGGCCGCACGCTCGCCGACCTCGGCTTCGCCCCCCGCTCGTCCGTCCGCGGACGCGGGGCGCGCCCGGCCGAGGACGAGCCCCCCTCGCGCATCACGAGCCCGGCGTTCGCCACGAGTGAGACGCGGGGGGCCCACGAGCCGTATGACACGCAGGACCCGTACGTCACGCACGAGAACCACGAGGAGAGCGACGTGCTACGTCGCGCATTCATGACCGGCGGGGGCGCCACGGTGGCCGCCGCGCTGGGCCCGTTCGGGCTCACCATCGACGCCGTGGCCGCCGACCGGCCCAGCCGCCGCGCCGGGTCCGGGGAGGCGACCGCCCTCGAGGAGGCCGTCCGCAGAATCCGGCTGCTCGACGACCGGCACGGCGCGGACGGCCTCTACCGGCGCGCGGCGGCTCCGCTGCGCGCCGCGTACGAGCTGCTGGACGCCGGTACGACCCGGCAGACGACCGCCGACCGGCTGCACTCGGGGGCCGGTGAACTCGCCATCTCGGTGGGCTGGCTGGCGCACGACTCCGGGCGCTTCGACGACGCCCGCTCGCACTACGCGGAGGCACTGGCCACCGCCCGGATGATCGGGGACGACGCCCTGGAGGCGCATGCCTTCTGCAACACGGCGTTCCTCGCACGGGACGCGGGCCGGCCCCGGGAGGCGGTGCGCGCGGCACAGGCCGCGCAGCGGGCTGGGCGTTCACTGGGCTCCGCGCGCCTGATGTCGCTGCTCGCGCTGCGCGAGGCGGGCGGCTGGGCGGGGCTGGCCGACCGCACCGGGTGCGAACAGGCGCTGGCCCGCGCGCAGGCCCTCTACGAGCGGGGCCACTCGGACGCCGACCCCGAGTGGATGAGCTTCTACGGAGAGGCCGAACTGGAGGGACTGGAAGCGCAGTGCTGGTCGACGCTGGGCGACTGGCCGCGCGCCGCCCGGCACGCCCGCCGTGCCGCGCACCTCCAGGACCCCCACTTCAGCCGGAACATCGCCCTGTACACCGCCGAACTCGCCGACGACCTCGCGCGCGGGGGGCGGCCCGACGAGGCGGCACTGGCCGGAATGCAGGTCCTCGACCTGCTGGACCAGGTCCAGTCCTCCCGCATCCAGACGATGCTCGCGGGCACGGCCCGGGTACTGCTGCCACACCGGCGCGCGTCGGGGGTGTCGGAATTCCTGGAGAAGCACACCTCACTGCCACGTTCGGTGTGAAGCGGGCGGGCGCCCGCCGGGGGGTATGGCGGGCGGCCCTCGAGGACGAAGGGTGGCTCTCGCGGCCAGCGGCCGGTTTTGTCGCACGTCGGTGGCTCAAGCCGTACGACTGGGCGGTTCCGTGGGACAGCAGCCAACTGGTTTGGGGTACGACGAGCGCCCCCGGCTGACGGGCGGCGGCCAGATCGCCTGGGCGGCTCTCGAGGACGGCGGGCGCTTATCGCGTCCAGCTGCCGGTTTTGGCGGACCCTGGCGGCTGAAGCCGTACGAGTGCGCGGTTCCGCGGACAGCGGACGGTTCATGCCTGTACGACGAGCGCGACCTGGCCGAACGGCGCCGGCCGGTCGCCGCTTACAAACGGGGCAGTGCTTTCGGGAGCGACCGGGCGGGCGTCCGCCACGGTCATGCCGGGCGACTTTTGAGCACGGCGGGCGGCTTTCGCGTCCGACTGCCGGTCTTGGCGCACGCCGGCGGCAGAGGCCGTACGAATGCGCGGTTCCGCGGACAGCAGGCGCTGGTTCGGGTAGGCGAGCGCGGCGGCGGCCGGTTGCCGAGTACGACGGGCAGGTCTCGCGTACGACGGCTGTCGCCGCGGTACGAATGGGCGGGGTCCGCGCATGCCCGACGACCGGCCGGGGGTTCGGCAAGCACGACCGGCCGAGCGGCTGCGGCCGAAAACTGCGTACGACCGGGCGATTGCCTCGCGCGGCAGGCGGCCCGCCTGGGCGCGGCGAGCGCGATCCGGCCGAACGACGGCGGCCAGTCGCCGCTTGCGGCGGGGCAGTGCTTCCCCGGCCGACCGGGCAGTTGCCGCGCACGGCCGACGGCCCGCCTGGGCGCGGCAAGCACGACCGGCCGAGCGGGAACGGCCGAAAACTGCGTACGACCGGGCGATTGCCTCGCGCGGCAGGCGGCCCGCCTGGGCGCGGCGAGCGCGATCCGGCCGAACGACGGCGGCCAGTCGCCGCTTGCGGCGGGGCAGTGCTTCCCCGGCCGACCGGGCAGTTGCCGCGCACGGCCGACGGCCCGCCTGGGCGCGGCAAGCGCGACCGGCCGAGCGGGAACGGCCCGCTGCCGCGTACGGCGAGGCGGTTGCGTGCGAGCGGGCGCCGCGCGCGGCAGGCGAGCGGGACCGGTCGAGTTGCGGCAGCCCGCCGCGTGCGGGGGTGCCTGCCGCGCAGGGCTACGCGGCCATGTGCCCCAAGTCGTTCCAGCTCTCGAGTGCCGGTTCTCCGTAGGCCCAGCCCAGGATCGACAGGGACGTGGGGTTGAGGCGGATGCGAGCGGCGAAGTCGAGGGGCAGGCCCAGCCATCTCGCCCCTATGGAGCGCAGGATGTGCCCGTGGGCGAAGACCAGGACGTCGCGGTCCGCGGACCGGGCCCAGGCGACCACCCCGTCCGCCCGTGCGGTCACCTCGGCGAGGGTCTCGCCCTCGGGCACACCGTCGCGCCAGATCAGCCAGCCGGGCCGGACGGCCTGGATGTCGGCGGGGGTCAGGCCCTCGTAGGCGCCGTAGTCCCACTCCATGAGCGTGTCCCAGACCTCCGCGCGCCCGCCGAACCCGGCAAGTTCGCATGTCTCACGCGCGCGTGCCAGCGGGCTGGTGCGCACCTCGACGCCGGGCAGCCCGTCGAACGGCGCCCGGTGCAGCCGCTCGCCGAGGAGCTTGGCACCCCGCCGCCCCTCGTCGAGGAGCGGCACATCGGTCCTGCCGGTGTGCTTGCCGGACATCGACCACTCGGTCTGTCCGTGCCTGGCCAGCAGGATGCGCGGTGCCATGGGTGACCTTTCCGGGCGGAAATCGGAGGCGGAACCCCTCCATCATCGCGCACCCTGTGCGGGGGCAACCCGGTGGGCGATCTCTGCGTCTTTGAGGTCTGGAGCACCCCACGAGGGGCGAACGCGCGCACCGTAAAGTGTCACGGTCGGCCCACCGGGCGCCGCGGAACAAGAAGGGGGAGGGCGATCGGATGCCGCAGACCGAGGCACCGGGCACCGAGGTGTCCCCGAGGACACGGCTGCGCTGGTGGACCGAGCTGCCGCTGATCCTCCTGGTGTACGGATGCTACTCGGCCGGCCGCCTGCTCGCCCGGGGCGACGTCTCCAGCGCCGTGGACCACGGCCTTGCGATCCTGCGCATCGAGAAGTCCCTCCACCTCAACGCCGAGCACCCGCTCAACCGGCTGTTCACCCGCGAGGCGTGGCTCGGTGTGCCGGCCGACTTCTGGTACGCGTCGCTGCACTACCTGGTCACACCCGTGATCCTGGTCTGGCTGTTCCGCAAACGCACGCAGTTCTACTCCGCCGCCCGCACCTGGCTGATGACGTCCACGTTCATCGGTCTGATCGGCTTCACGCTACTGCCCACCTGCCCGCCCCGGCTGCTCACGTCGGGCCACGGCTTCGTGGACACGATGGCCCAGTACAGCTCGTACGGCTGGTGGGGCGGCGAGGCCAGCGCCCCGCGGGGCATGGGCGGCATGACGAACCAGTACGCGGCCATGCCGAGCCTGCACGTGGGCTGGGCCCTGTGGTGCGGTGTGATGCTGTGGCGCCACGGCGGCACGCGCATCACGAAGGCCCTCGGCATCGCCTACCCGCTGCTGACCGCGATCGTGGTCATGGGCACCGCCAACCACTATTTCCTCGACGCGGTCGCGGGCGTGGCCGTGATGGGCGCCGGCCTGCTGCTCGCGCCGTACGGGATGCGCGTCGCGGACCTGGTCAGGGTCCGCCTGGCCTCGCGCACCCCGGTCGTCGCAGCACACTCCGGCGGCGCAGGTTCCCCGATTGTCAGTGGCGGATGCCAGACTTCCGCGGGTGAGCGAATTCCACGGCAGCGCGAGGAGCGGCTCGGATCCACAGCCGAGCCGGACGCCTCTTCCACGGACGCGGGGGACGGCGCTCCGGCAGCGGCTCGCTGAGCTGCGCGGACCGGACGTACCGGCCAAGGCACTGGACGCGCGCGCCCTCGCGGCGCTCGCCGCGAACCCGGGGTGCCGGCGGCGCGCGATCCTCGACGGCGCCGGAGTGGACAAGGTGGCGCTGGCGAGCGCACTGGGCGCGCCGTCCGCCTTCGGACAGTCCCAGTTCGCCCTCACCCGGGGCAACGCGTTCGAGGCGCGGGTGAAGGCCGACGGCGGCGCGGAGCTGCTGCGGCTGGCGCACACCCGGCTGGACCCGGGCGCCGAAGCCCCGCACGAGGCCGCCGTGCCGGACCTCTCCGCCATCGGCCCCGAGGGGCGCACGGCACGTACGGCGCTGGCGCTGCGCGAGGCCACCGAGGCGCGCGGCAGCTGGACGCTGCTCGACCACCCCATGCTCGCACTCGACGTCGCGGGCTCCCCCGCCTTCCTGGAGCCGGACGCTGTGGTCGTGCACCCGGACGGCAGCTGGACGGTCGTGGAGATCAAGTCCTTCCCGCTGCTGGACGGTTCGGCGGACCCGGCGAAGGTCGGCGCGGCCGCGCGGCAGGCCGCGGTGTATGTGCTGGCGCTGGAGGAGGTCGCCGCGCGCCTTGAGCCCGCCCCGCGCGTGCGCCACCGGATCCTGCTGGTCTGCCCGAAGGATTTCTCCAACCTCGCCACCGCCTCTGCCGTCGACGTGCGCAAGCAGCGTGCGGTCACCGCCCGCCAGCTGACCCGGCTCACCGGCATCCGGGACATCGCCGACGCGCTGCCCGAGGGCACCTGCTTCGCCCCGGGCCTGCCGGCCGAGGAGCTCACGGCCGCGGTCGACGCGGTCCCGGCGACGTATGCGCCCGAGTGCCTGGCCGCCTGCGAACTGGCCTTCCACTGCCGGGAACGCTCACGCGCGGCTGGCGCGGTGACCACCCTGGGCCGTCCGGTCCGCGCCGAACTGGGCGGCCTGACCACGGTCGACGAGGTCCTGTCGGCGGCCCGCGGCGAGAGCGGCGACCCGGACGACCCGGCGGTCGCGGCACTGCGCCGGGCGGCTGCCCTGCGGGCCGAGGCACTGGCGGGCGCCGGTCAGGGGGCGCTGCCCGGCGCCCGGGCCGGCCAGGACGCCCAAGCCGGCCACGAGGTGGTCCCTTGTCCCTGATCGCCACCCTCGCCCGGCTGGAGGCCATCAGCACCGGCCGCGCCCGGCCCGCCGCCACCGTCCGGCACCGGCATCTGTCCGACCGCCCCCTGGTGTTCGTGCCGCTGACCACGGCCGGTGAGGCCGGTGCCCCGCTCGGGGCCCTGGTCGGCACCGACCGGGACGCCCCGCGCCTGCTCGTCGTACCGCAGCCGCGCGACCGCGACCTGCGCTTCGCGTTCCTCGCCGAACTGGCCGACATCGTCCTGCCGTACATCGACTCCTGCGCCGGCGCCGTCGAGGCCGCCGAGCGCACCGAGACCGACCCGGAGACCGGCAAGCGGGTCAAGGTCGAGGTCGAATTGTGCGCGGACGCCCCGCAGTTGATCGTCCCGGGCCGCGCGGGCGTCGATTTCGTCCGGCTGCTGGGCCGCTCCATGCGGTTCCGGCGCACGGCCGAGCAGGAGCCCGAGGCCCCGTATCCGGCGCCGCCCCGGGTGCCGCTGCTCGGGCGGTGGCTGACCCACTTCGCAGAGCGGGCCCGGGTGCCCGGCTCCTCGCTGCTGCTGGCCGCGACCGACGTACTGGCCCGGCACTGGGCGACCGGGCAGTCCAGCCTGGAGGACCAGCACCTGGGCGCGCTGCTCGCCTGGATCGACCCGCCCGAGGGCGAGAGCGGCGCCGCGGCGGCCCTGCGTGCCGGGCATGCGCGGGACGCCGACGACCAGCTGCTCTGCCCGCCCGCGGGCCCGGCCACGGACCCGGCCTTCGACAACAAGCTGCTCGCCCCCGCCTTCGAGCGCTACGACCGCGCGCGTATCGCCCTCGCCGCCGCGGAGGACGGCCTGCAGGCCGATGACCGGCTCGGTGTGCTCACCGCCGCCGAGCAGGAGATCCGGGCCCTGGTGGAGAGCCGTACCCGGCCCACCTGGGACGCGGTGTGGCGCGGCATCGACCTGCTGCGGACGCTTCCGGAGGGCGCCCACGTCGAGGAGCGGTGGACCCGCGACCGCTGGTCGTTCACCGGTCACCGCGACCGCGTCGTCGCCGGGGAGCCCCCGCAGCCGCGCCGCGACGACGCGGTGACGGCCGCCAACAAACTCGCCACGCGCGAGCGCGAGCAGGCCCGCCTCGAGGCCCAGGAGGCGCTGGACGACCCGCTGGTGATGGCCGGGCGTCAGCTGTCCGGGGAGGCCTTCGCGGGCGAGGTGGTCGATGTGGCCATGGCGTACAGCGAGGGCAAGCGGCCCAGTCCGCGCCCGCTCGTCACGGTCCGCACGGACGACCGGCCCCATCTCGGGGAGCGGGCGAAGGTGTACCGCTCGCTGGGCGGGAAGCCGCAGGCCGCCGAGTTCGTCGGATACGAGGGCGAAGGGCTGGTGGTGCTGCGAATCGTCGACAAGATGGGCCGCGGCAAGGAGCCGGAGGAGGGGTCGGTGCCGGAGAAGGGCGACCGGCTCTGCTTCACGCTGTTCGAGCACGAGCAGCGGGGCGGCGCCAAGCTGCCCGACCCGGAGCAGACCCCGTGGACGCACGGCGGCCCGCCGGGCGAGGCCGTCGCGGAGGCCGCCGACGCCGTGACCGAGGAGGACATGCTGTGACCGCCCCGGCCTTCGACCCCGGTACGGCGGCCGCGCGCGCCACCGACGCGATCCTCCACGACACCCTGCACGGCACCGACCGGGGCGTGGTCGTGGACTCGCCACCCGGTGCCGGCAAGTCCACTCTCGTCGTCCGCGCGGCGCTCGAACTCGCCGACGCCGGGCGCCCGCTGATGGTGGTCGCGCAGACCAACGCCCAGGTCGACGACCTGGTCCTGCGGCTCGCCGAGAAGAGCCCCGAGCTGCCCGTGGGGCGCCTGCACAGCAGCGACGCCGAGCCGTACGACAAGGCGCTGGACGACCTGCCGAACGTACGGAAGTCGGCGAAGGCGGCGGACCTGGCCGGCATCCCGGTCGTCCTGTCCACCGCCGCGAAGTGGGCGCACGTCAAGGTGGACGAGCCGTGGCGGCACGCGATCGTCGACGAGGCGTACCAGATGCGCTCGGACGCGCTGCTCGCCGTGGCCGGGCTGTTCGAGCGGGCGCTGTTCGTGGGCGACCCGGGGCAGCTGGACCCGTTCGCGATCGTGGCCAGCGAGCAGTGGGCCGGGCTGTCGTACGACCCCTCGGCCTCGGCGGTGTCGACGCTGCTCGCGCACAACCCGGAGCTGCCGCAGCACCGGCTCCCCGTTTCGTGGCGGCTGCCCGCCTCGGCGGCTCCCCTGGTCTCGGACGCCTTCTACCCCTACACGCCCTTCCGCAGCGGCACTGACCACGGCGACCGGCACCTCACCTTCGCGGTCCCGTCGGACGGCTCGGGCCCGGACCGGGTGATCGACGAGGCGGCGGAGTCCGGCTGGGGCCTGCTGGAGCTGCCCGCGCGGCACACTCCGCGGACCGATCCGGAGGCGGTGCGGGCCGTGGCGAGTGTCGTACGACGGCTGCTGGACCGGGGTGGCGCGGCCACGTCGGAACGCTCGCCCGAGCCCGCTCCCCTGACCGCGGACCGGATCGCGGTCGGCACCGCGCACCGGGACCAGGCGGCGGCGGTGCGGGCGGCACTGGCGGAGCTGGGCGTGCCGGACGTCACGGTCGACACCGCGAACCGACTGCAGGGCCGGGAGTTCGACGTAACGGTGGTGCTGCACCCGCTCTCCGGCCGCCCCGACGCCACCGCCTTCCACCTGGAGACGGGCCGCTTGTGCGTTCTCGCCTCCCGCCACCGCCAGGCCTGCATCGTCGTCTGCCGGGCGGGCGTGACCGACCTCCTGGACGACTACCCGTCGACGGAACCGGTGCAGCTGGGCACGGTCGTGAAGTTCCCGGACGGGTGGGAGGCGAACCACGCCGTGCTGGCGCATCTGGCCGAGCACAAGGTGGCCTGGCGGCCCTGACCGAATCCACCCCCACACCACTCCCGCCGGCCGGAGACCGGCACACCGCCGGAGGCGGCCGACGAACACAGCCCGGACGGGTGGCAGGCGAACCACGCCGTGCTCGCACACCTGGCCGAGCACAAGGTGGCCCGGCGGCCCTGACCAGCACGGCCCGCAGACCCGGACGACAGCCCTGAAGCGCTCCCCATGGCCCCTTGCGCGGGCGCGCGACAATGGACGGTGGCCCACCCAGAAGGCGGTGCCCATCGAACCGTAAGAGGAGGAGAAGACATGGCGGAGCCCACGCCGCGTCGGAACGAACCGCGGCTACGCCCCGCGCCCTTGCTCTTCGAGCCCGTGGAGGCGGTTTCCGACCCTGAGCACTTCTTCGACCTGGAGTCGATCGAGGATCCGCGTGCCCTGCTGGCGCGGGCGACAGAGCTGATGCAAGCGTTCAGCGCGGCCACCGACCGGGCGATGGAGTACCAGGCCATCGCCGCGGCACAGCTGGCCGATCCCCGGCGGTTCGACCGGCTGACCCCGGCCGACATCGCGGAGCGGGCGGAGTGGACCGAGGACTACGCCAGGAGAATGGTCGAGTTCGGGCGGGATCTGATGCGCGGCGCCAGTGCCGAGGGCCGGGGTACCGCCGATCCCGTATGAGCGCCTGAGCGGGTGAGCGAAGCGCCGCAGGCGCCGTGGACACCCCGCGCGGCATATGCCAGGCGGGCAAGATACCCCTCCCCGCCTCCTCCCGTCCTCGTTTTCCGCAACCCTCCGGAAGTGCCCGCTCACCGGCGGTAGATGTATGCCCATGAGCAGTACACGGAATGTCACCTCCGACGGCGCCGCCTGGCTCGCCTCTGCGGGAACGTATCCGCCCAGCACACTCGATTTCTGGGCGGAACGCCCGGACGCACCGGTGGTCCTGCCCTGCGGTGCCACCTTCGACGTGGCGAACGTGCCGGCGGTCTTCGGACGCCGGATGCTGGACCGGCTGTGGGACGAGGGGCCGGGGTCCGGGCCCGTCGCGGTGTTCCGGGGCCGGATGCTCCTGTTCGCCGCACCGGGCACCGCCCAGCGGCTGCCCTCGCTGCTGGCCTGGGAGGAATGGGGGGCGCGGGAGGGTGTCAGCGGCCGGACGGGGGCCGTGCCTCCCCTCATCTGCCACGGCACCGGGGACGCCGTGACCGTCCCGGCGCTCACCGGCGACGGCGCACCCGCCTCCGGCGGCTCCCGCTGGCTGGTCGCACCCGACACCCGGCACCCCTGGCTGCCCGGCCCCGAGATCCTGCTCTGGGCGGCCGTACGGGCGGCCCGCGCAGGCGTACGGATATCGATTTTTCCTCCCGCCGATCAGGATGCTAAGGTCTACGACGTCAGCAGGCGCCGCTAGCTCAGTTGGTTAGAGCAGCTGACTCTTAATCAGCGGGTCCGGGGTTCGAGTCCCTGGCGGCGCACGCATCCACGATGGCGGGCCGAGTTCGAGAGAACTCGACCCGCCATTGTTGTTCTCTCAACCTTCTGCCCGCGCCGCAGGTGACTTCGCAGGGCACCGCACGCGCTCAGGCGACGACCCGTGGTGTGATCTTCACCGTCCACGCCCCCGACGCCGTGCGCCCCTCCACCTCCACCTTCACGCCCTCCCCGGGCACCGTGAAGCTCTCCCCGAGACCGACCGGCGCATCGGCCAGCGGCGCGTACACCGAGTCCTCCCAGCAGGCCTCGGTGTGCGGATGGGCGTCCACGACCTCGACCGGGCCGCCCCCGGACGCCGCCTCACCACGCACCCGGTACACGAGCACACCCTCCCGGCAGGTCGCATGGTCGTTCCCGGCCGGGCCACGGGCCTCGAAAGCCAGCGCGCTGTCCGCCCCCGTGCGCACGACGGCCAGCTTCGTGCCGTCGCCCAGCCCGAACGCCGGCGCGCCGGACGCGGCCGCGACGGGGGTCCCCGGTCCGGCGGCGAGGGGTTCGAGGGTCAGCCGTGTGGGTCCGGCTCCCTGGACGCAGGCCACCTGGCGGGGATCGAGCCAGCCCAGCTTCCACTTGTGCCAGGCGAACAGATCCGGGGACAGTCCGAACTGGCTGCCCATCAGGTCCCAGTCCCCGACGTACGTGTCCCAGTCGCCCTTCCCGTCCGCCGGGCGGTGGTACAGGTCCGGCAGGTCGAAGAGGTGCCCCGTCTCGTGCGCGAGGACCAGCCGGTCCGGCGGATGGTGCTCGAAGACCGTGACGACCCGCCGTACGTCCGTGCCGTCGACATGGACCGGGCTGTCGAGGTTGACGACCTTCGTCGCGTCGGAGTCCACGCCGGGCGCGTCCGGGTCGGCCACGAAGTACACGATGTCGTACCGCGAGAAGTCGACCTCGTGGTCGGCCACGGCGAAGGCGTCGCGCAGATAGGCGGCCCGCCGTGTCGGGTTCCAGTCGCGCCGTATGGCGTACGACGTCGACGGGTGCGGCATGCGCAGCCAGTGCGTCAGCGGGTGCGGGAGCAGCGTGAACTTCCCGTAGGAGGCCTGCTCGAAGAAGCGGCTGGTGGCCGGGAAGTGGTCGGCGGTCAGCTCCGCGGGAGTGGTGTGCGGGGTGGCGTCCGGGAAGGAGAGGAACACCATCACGGCCGACATCGGGCGGGTCGGCCGGGCGTAGGCGGGGTTCCAGGTGTCCACGCCCTCCGAGTGGTGCGCGTCGGTCCGGCGCAGCGCGCACGGAGCCGTGGAGAACGGCTCGGCGGCCGAGGGGCCGGACAGGATCGAGGTCGCCGCGAGCGCCGACAACGCGGTGAACGCCGCGGCGGTGCTGCGCAGCTGAGGACGCGGCACGAAAGGACCTCCGGTTGCGGTTCACGGGACACCGCACCCAGCGTGTGTGACTTTGCTGCCCTTCGTCCTGTTTGTCTGCACCAGAAGAGTGAGGGGCCGCGAATTGGGCCGAGTGGGCGACACCCCGGAACACTCACGGAACGTCACAAGTGGTCGCGGGCCTGAAGAAGCCGTCCACGTGCGGGCAGAAACGATCTGTCAGAACCGCCGGTTCGTCGGGGACACTGGAGAGTGGCTGGAAGGCCCCGGGGCCAGCCCCTATGATCGGCACACTTTCCTGCACGGACAGACATCGAGTGCACTGCGGGAGCGAGCGGTGAGCGGAACGTCCGAAGGGCCGACGCCCACGGCAGACCTCGACCGGTCGGCCGTCACAGAGAGTGACTTCAGTGCGCCTGCTTGTGCCGAGTCCCGCCCCGATCCCCCGGCGGACGCGTACCGCACCGTCTTCGCGACCGCCCCGCTCGCCATGGCGGTGGTCGACCGCGAGGGCCTGGTCGTCGACGCCAACGACGCGTTCGGCACGCTGCTCGGCACGGCCCCCGACGCGCTCGCCGACCGCATCGCCGCCGACCTGGTGGACCTGGCCTCCGACGCCCGCACCTGGCACGCCTACCGCGAGGTGCTGCGCGGCAGGCAGGCGAAGCTGCGCTGCACCCGCCGGCTGAAGCACCCCGACGGCCGCTCGGTGTGGGCACAGGTCTCGGTCGCGCCGCTGGCCGGTTCCGCACCCGGTGTCCTGCTGTCCGTCGTCGACATCAGCGGGCGCCGTGAACTCCAGGCCAGACTACGGCACTTGCAGATGCACGACCCGGTGACCCGGCTGCCCAACCGCACGCTGTTCTTCGAGCGGCTGTCGGCCGCGCTGGAGGCGGAGTCGTACGAGCAGAGCGGCACGGGCCGGATCGGTCTGTGCTACCTGGACCTGGACGGCTTCAAGGCGGTCAACGACACCCTCGGCCACCGCATCGGCGACCGGCTGCTGGCCGCCGTCGCCGAACGCCTGACCAGGGTCGCCGACGAGGCCGGGTGCGCCCGCACCGGCGCGCCCCTGGTCGCCAGGCTCGGCGGCGACGAATTCGCCCTGCTGGTGGAGGACTCGACGGGCACCGAACAGCTGGCCGACCTGGCCGAGACGGCCCTGGAGGCCCTGCAGGCCCCCTTCGACCTGGCGGGCCAGCGACTGTCGCTCACGGCGTCGATCGGTGTCGTCGAACGCCACGCCGCAGGGACGACGGCCACCGGCCTGATGCAGGCCGCCGATACGACGCTGTACTGGGCGAAGGCCGACGGCAAGGCCCGCTGGACGCTGTTCGACCCGGAGCGCAACGCGCACCGCATGACCCGCCAGGCGCTCTCCTCGACGCTCCGCCCCGCGATCGACCGGGGCGAATTCGCCCTGGAATACCAGCCGTTGGTCGGGATGGAGGACGGAAGGCTGCGCGGCGTGGAGGCATTGGTCCGCTGGAATCATCCTCAGTTCGGCACACTGACGCCGAATCGGTTCATCGGACTGGCCGAGGAGGACGGCTCCATCGTCCCGCTCGGCCGCTGGGCGCTGGCCACCGCCTGCCGCCAGGCGCGCCGCTGGCAGCTGGACCACCCCGACGAGCCGCCGATCTTCGTGAGCGTCAATGTGGCGGTCCGTCAGGTGTGGGACTCGGACCTGGTGGCGGACGTGGCGGAGACCCTCGCGGAAACGGGCCTGGCCCCGCATCTGTTGCAGCTCGAACTGACCGAGTCCGCGGTGATGGGCTCGGCGGGCCGCCCGCTGCAGACGCTCCAGGCACTCAGCGACATGGGTGTCCGCATCGCCATCGACGACTTCGGCACCGGCTACTCGAACCTGGCGTACCTGAGCCGACTGCCGGTGTCGGTCCTCAAGCTGGACGGCTCGTTCGTACGGGGCTTCCAGTACGACGACCCCGGCGATCGCCCGAACCCGGCCGACGAGGTCGTGGTGGAGGCGATGATCCAGCTGGCCCACCGCCTCGGCCTCACGGTGACCGCCGAGTGCGTGGAGACGTCCGCCCAGGCGACCCGGCTGCGCCACATCGGCTGCGACACCGGCCAGGGCTGGCTGTACTCCCGCCCGGTGTCGCCGGATCGTATCTCCGAGCTGCTGGGGACCGAGGCCTATGCGGTCGGCAACCCGTAGGCGTCCGCGATCAGTTCGTACGAGCGCAGCCGCAGCTCGCCGCGGTGGGCGTGGGAGGTGAGCATCAACTCGTCGGCGCCGGTGCGCTTCTGGAGGTCGTCCAGCCCGGAGCGGACCTCGTCGGCGGTGCCGTGCACGATGTTGCCGGCCCAGGAGCGGACGAACTCCTCCTCGTACGGGCTGAATTCGTACTTGGCGGCGTCGTCCGGGTCGGGGAAGAGCCCCGGGCGGCCGCTGCGCAGCCGGATCATGTTCAGCGCGGTGGCCCGCACCTGGCGGCGCGCTTCCTCCTCCTCGTCGGTGGCGAGGGCGGAGACGCCGATGAGGGCGTAGGGGGCGTCGAGGACGCCGGACGGGCGGAAGGACTCCCGGTACAGGTCGAGGGCCGGGACGGTGTTCTGCGCGGAGAAGTGATGGGCGAAGGCGAACGGCAGGCCCAGCAGGCCGGCCAGCCGGGCGCTGAAGCCGGAGGAGCCGAGCAGCCAGATCGGCGGGCGGTGCGGCGACTGGACCCCGCCGGGCGCGGTGCCCTGCACCGGTCCGGGGATCGCGTGGATCCGCGCGTAGGGATGGCCGTCCGGGAAGTCGTCGTCCAGGAAGCGGGTGAGCTCGGCGAGCTGCTGCGGGAAGTCGTCGGCGCCTTCGTCGAGGATGTCCGTACGGCGCAGGGCGGCGGCAGTGGCCCCGTCCGTGCCCGGGGCGCGGCCCAGGCCGAGGTCGATCCGGCCGGGTGCCATCGCCTCCAGCGTGCCGAACTGCTCCGCGATGACCAGGGGAGCGTGATTGGGCAGCATGACCCCGCCCGACCCGAGCCGGATCCGCTCGGTGTGGGCGGCCAGATGCGCCAGGATCACCGCGGGCGAGGAGGAGGCCACGCCCGGCATGGAGTGGTGCTCCGCGACCCAGTACCGGTGAAATCCCCGCGCCTCCGCGAACCGCGACAGCGCGACGCTGGTACGCAGCGCATCACCGGCGGTACGCCCCGCGCCGACGGTCACCAGGTCCAGTACGGAGAGGGGGACGGGGGCGGTCCCGTACGTCGTCCCCCGGATCTCATCTGCCGACACGGTGTGCGCCTCCTGCTGTCTCGGCCGTGCGCTGTCCTGCGGACCTAACAGGAGGCACTCTCCGCTTTATTCCCGACGAGACGCTGCCGCTCCCGGGCACGGGCCGGCTGCACTCCCGGCAACTGCGTCCCCGCCCCCGGCCCGACGCTTCCCAAGCCCCGGCCCCGGCTCGGAGGCGTCCTCCATCCCGACACGAAGACGTCCCCGTCCCCGACGCAGCGCATCCCTGACGCCGGCGCGGCGCGCCTCTGTCTCCGCGCCTCCAAGTCCGGTGCGACGACGCTCCCCCTCCCGGCGCAGCACCTCGCCATCCTTGGCGCGGCGCGCTCCGCCGTCTCCACGTCACCCGATCCCGACGCGGCGGGCCCCCAATCCCGGCACGAAGACGCCCCTGCCCCCGGCGCCGCAGGTCCCCCGCCACGAGCACGGCGCATCCCCGTCCCCGGCACGGGGACGTCCCCCATCACGGCCGCAGGCCGTCACACCTGTACGACCGGTTCCCGGGTGAACAGCGTGCCCAGTTCCGGGGCGTTCACTCGGCGGTCTGTGAGACGCAGGGCCTCCCATACCGTGACCTGGTTCGCCGTGAGGACGGGTTTGGAGAGGGACTTCTCCAGTAGGGGGATGTAGGCGGCCGTGCGCAGTGCGGTGTCCGGGAGCAGAATCGCCTCCGCGTCCGGGGCGTCCGCCGCTCGCGCCAGCGTCAGGACCTCCTCCTCCCCCCAGGTGCCGACCTCCGTCGCCGAGGTTGCCCCGGCCGCCCGTGCCGCGGTCACCTCCACGCCCCCGGCCCGCAGGAAGTCCGTGAACAGGGACGTCACGTCCTCGGGGTAGGTCGCCCCGACCGCCACCCGCCGCACCCCGATCTCCCGCGCCGCGTGCACGAAGGCGAAGGACGTCGAGGAGGACGGCATGCCCGCCGTCCGGGCCAGGGCGCGCACCTGGTCCCGGGCGCCTTCCCAGCCGTACACGAAGCTGCCGGCGGTGGACGCCCACACCGCCGTCTCCGCCCCCGCCAGCCGCAGCTCCTCCACCGCCGCCGCCAGCCGCTCCGGCTCGCCCGTGCGTCGCAGCGCGTCCACCCGGTGCGCGCCCTCGCCGACGTCCGTACGGACCATGTCCACCCGGATGCCGCCGCCCAGGAGCTGCTCGATGCGCGGATAGTCGTCCTCGGCGAAACGGCCCGGGTAGAGGAATCCGAGTGCGGTCATGGCCAGCCCTCCTGCTGTATTCGTCCGGTGTATTCGTCCGGCGACGCCTGATACGGCCCCACGGCTCGGGTACCCAGTCACCGCGCCCCCGCCCCGCACCGTGACCTGGTTGGCGGACAACGCCGGAATCGGTTGCTCCGATTCCGGCGAACGTGATCACCGGAGGACAACGACTCGTGGGCACCCATGTGTTGACGAGGGTGGGTCCAGGTGCGAGCGTGGTCAATCCGCGCATGTCAGACACCCCTCTCCCGCTCGGAGGAACCGCTTGCCGACGCCCGTCCCGACCCTCCTCGTGCTCGACGCCGACCCCCTCCCGCGCCTCGGCCGCCTCACCGGTCGCGCCCGCGTCGTACACACGGACGCGGCCGCCCTCGCCGAGCGCCTCCCGGCGGCCGACGTCCTGCTGGTCTGGGACTTCACCTCGCACGCGGTGCGCGAGGCCTGGCCGGGCGAGGGCCCCCGCCCGCGCTGGGTGCACACGGCGAGCGCGGGCGTCGACCATCTGATGTGCCCGGAGCTCGCCGCCTCCGGCACCGTGGTGACCAACGCGCGCGGGATCTTCGACCAGCCCGTCGCCGAGTACGTCGCCGCCCTGGTCCTGGCGATCACCAAGGACCTGCCCCGGACCCTGGATCTCCAGCGGGAGCGGACCTGGTGCCACCGCGAGACCCGGCGGCTGGCGGGCACGCGCGCGTGCGTGGTCGGCTCCGGGCCCATCGGCCGTACGATCGCCCGGACGCTGAAGGCACTCGACGTCACCACCGCCCTCGTCGGACGTGTCCCGCGCACCGGCATCCACGGCCCCGACGACCTGGACCGGCTGATGTCCCGGGCGGACTGGGTGATCGCGGCGGCGCCGCTGACCGAGCAGACCCAGGGCATGTTCGACCTGCGCCGCTTCGGCGTGATGCAGCCCTCGGCGCACTTCATCAACGTCGGCCGCGGCGCACTGGTCGTCGAGGACGCGCTCGCCGAGGCGCTGACAAGGCGCTGGATCGCGGGCGCGGCCCTGGACGTGTTCGCGGACGAACCCCTCAGCCCGGACAGTCCGTTGTGGCGGATCCCCGGTCTGATCGTGTCCCCGCACATGAGCGGCGACACGGTCGGCTGGCGGGACGAACTCGGCGTGCAGTTCGTGGAGCTGTTCGAGCGGTGGGCCGCGGGGAGACCCCTGGTCAACGTGGTCGACAAGCAGCGCGGATACGTGCCGGGCCACTGAGCGGACATCCCTGGCCCCCCGATTTGCGATGCACAAGGTTTGCGACGCATAAGGAGCGTGGTCCCGGGTAGCCGCGCCGCCATGGCTCCACGACTTGGCAGACCGCAGCGCACAGCCGGGCCCCCGCCCGGGTCCGGACACTCCCGGCGGTCGGTGCTCGCCGCGCTCGGCGGACTCGGCGCGCTGGGTGCCGCGGGCTGCACGCGCGTGGCCACCGCGGCCGGCACGAACGGCGGCGACCTGCTCGACCGGCTCCGGGCGCAGGGTGTCGTACGGCTCGGGATCGCCGGCGAGATCCCCTTCGGGTACATCGACAAGGACGGTCGTCTCACGGGCGAGGCCCCGGAGTTGGCGAAGGCCGTCTTCAAACGGCTCGGGGTCGACCGGGTCCAGCCGGTGCCGACCGAGTTCGGCTCGCTCATCCCCGGACTGAAATCCCAGCAGTTCGACGTCGTGGCCGCCGGGATGTACGTCAATCCCGACCGCTGCGAGCAGGTGATCTTCGCCGATCCCGACTACCAGATGCTCGACTCCTTCATCGTGCGCAAGGGCAATCCGATGGGCCTGCACGACTACAAGGACGTGGTGGCGAAGAAGGCGAAATTCGCCACCGGAACCGGATACGCCGAGATCCAGTACGCCGTCGAGGCGGGGTACAAGGAGAACGACATCCTGATCGTCCCCGACCAGGTCGCCGGACTGAACGCCGTGGAGGCCGGACGCGCCGACGTGTTCGCCGGTACGGCGCTCACCACCCGCGAGGTCGTGAAGAAGTCCGCCAAGGCCGAGGCCACCAAGGCCTTCACCCCGCTGGTCGACGGCAAACCCCATGTGGACGGGGGCGCGTTCGCGTTCCGGTCGGCCGAGACACGACTGCGGGACGCCTTCAACGTGGAGCTGCACAAGCTGAAGAAGAGCGGCGAACTCTTCCGGATCCTGCGGCCGTTCGGCTTCACCGAGGCCGAGATGACCGACCTCACCGCGAAGGAGCTGTGCGGCGGATGACCACGGGCCTGTGGAAACTCGTACTCGAAGGAGTCTGGACCACCCTCCAGCTGCTGGTGCTCAGCGCCCTGCTGGCCACGGCGGTCTCCTTCGCCGTGGGCATCGCCCGCACCCACCGGCTGCGGACCGTCCGCTTTCTCGCCGGCTTCTACACCGAGGTGTTCCGCGGCACCTCGGCCCTGGTAATGATCTTCTGGGTGTTCTTCGTGCTGCCGGTCGCCTTCGGCTGGCAGCTGGTGCCGCTGTGGGCGGGCACCCTGGCGCTCGGGCTGACCTACGGGGCTTACGGTGCGGAGATCGTGCGCGGCGCGCTGACCGCGGTCGACCCGGCGCAGCGGGAGGGCGGCGTCGCGCTGAGCTTCACGCCCTGGCAGCGGCTGCGGCTGATCCTGCTGCCACAGGCGGTGCCGGAGATGATCCCGTCCTTCTGCAACCTGCTGGTCGAGCTGCTCAAGGGCACCGCCCTGGTCTCGATCACCGGCATGGGCGACCTGGCGTTCAGCGGCAACCTGGTGCGGCTGGCGCTGCAGGAGAGTGCGCACATCTACACCTATCTGCTGCTGATCTACTTCGCGATCGCGTTCGTGATCACCCGGCTGATGCGTGGCCTGGAGAAGCGTCTGAAAGCCGGGATCGGCAAGGATCCCGGGACGGAATCCTCGGCGCGTGAGCTGAAGCGCGCGCAGACGACCGGGGTCGGAGCCGCGGGCGGTGGTGTCGCGTGACGTGGGACTGGAGTGCCGTACGCGAGTTCATGCCGCATTTCTGGGACGGTCTGCTGGTCACCCTGCAGGCGCTGGTCCTCGGCTCGCTGATCTCGTTCACGCTGGGGCTGGTCTGGACGCTGCTGATGCGGACACCGACCCGCTTCGTGCGCTGGCCGGTGGGGATCGTGACGGAGTTCGTCCGCAACACCCCGCTGCTGGTACAGCTGTTCTTCCTCTTCTACGTGCTGCCCGAGTGGGGACTGACCTTCTCGGCGCTGACCACCGGTGTCTTCGCGATCGGGCTGCACTACTCGACGTACACGATGCAGGTCTACCGGGCCGGCATCGAAGCCGTGCCCGCCGGGCAGTGGGAGGCGGCGACGGCGCTGAGTCTGCCGGTGCGGCGGACCTGGACGGTGGTGATCCTGCCGCAGGCCCTGCGCCGGGTCGTGCCGCCGCTCGGCAACTACGTCATCGCGATGCTCAAGGACACACCGATCCTGATGTCGATCACCGTGCTGGAGATGCTGGGCCGGGCGCGGCTCTTCTCCCAGCAGCACTTCCAGTTCACCGAGCCGGTGACGGTGATCGGCGTGGCCTTCATCGTCATCTCCTATCTCGCCTCCCTTCTTCTGCGCACCCTGGAGCGTCGCCTTGTCCGTTGAGACCAGCAAGCAGCCAGTCGCCACCGACACCCGTCCGACCGAACTGATCCGGCTGGCGGGGGTGACCAAGCGGTTCGGGGACAACACCGTTCTGGACCGGCTCGACCTGTCCGTGGAGGCGGGGCGGCACGTCACCCTGATCGGCCCCTCCGGCTCCGGCAAGACCACGATCCTGCGGCTGCTGATGACCCTCACCGAGCCGGACGAGGGCACGATCACCGTCGACGGGCAGCCGCTCTTCCCGGCGCCCGAGAAGCAGGTCCGGGAGGTCCGCAAGAAGATCGGGATGGTGTTCCAGCAGTTCAATCTGTTCCCGAACATGAGCGTGCTGCGGAACGTCACCGAGGCCCCGGTCACCGTCCTCGGCCTGTCGAAGGACGAAGCGGAGGCCCGCGCCCGCGAGCTGCTGGACATGGTGGGGCTCGCCGACAAGTGCGACGCCCGCCCGACCCAGCTGTCCGGGGGCCAGCAGCAGCGGGTGGCGATCGCCCGGGCCCTGGCGATGCGGCCCAAGGTGCTGCTCCTGGACGAGGTGACCTCCGCGCTCGACCCCGAGCTGGTCGCGGGCATCCTCGATCTGCTCAGGGACATCGCCCGCACCACCGACATCACCATGCTCTGTGTGACCCACGAGATGAATTTCGCCCGGGACATCTCCGACCAGGTGCTGATGTTCGACGCCGGCCGCATCGTCGAGGCGGGCCCGCCGGAGCGGATCTTCGGCGATCCGGAGCAGGAACGGACCCGGGAATTTCTCAGCGCCGTGCTGTGACTACGGGAAGTGAACGCACGAACACCCGAGGTCTCGACGCCGGGTCATGACGAGGGCATATGCCAGTGTGCCTGCGCCGCAGCTGAGAGCGCCAGAATCTGACCAACGCCCCCTCCACACATGGCTCTTGCCGGTTATCGTGGAGAAGATTCGCCGTCCGGACTACGGCCAAAGAGCAAGCGCAGGGGGGACCACCGTGGCGCTGATGCACGAGCCGACCGCCCCGTACCACTCCGCACAGGACGCCCTGCGTGTCCTGGAGACCGTGGCACAACACTCGACCGGCGTCACCGACACGGAGCTGACCCGCAGCACCGGCCTGGCCCCCGAGCGCCTGACCGCGCTGCTGCGCATGCTGCGCCGCGAGGGGTACGTGGAGCAGGTCGCCGACGGCGCGTACGTCACCGGGGAGACCCTCAGGCGCCTCGGCTCCGCCCACGGCCGCGAGCAGGCGCTCGCCGAGAAGCTCCAGCAGACCCTGGACCGGCTGCGCGACTCGGTCGGTGCCGCCGTGTATCTGAGCCGGTACGTGGACGGCGAGGTGCGGATCGGCCAGTACGCCGACGGTCCGGACACGCCCGCGGTCAACGAGTGGGTGGACTTCCGCTCCTCCGCCCACGCCACCGCGATCGGCAAGAGCCTGCTCACCCAGCTGGACCACAACGCCCGCCGCGACCACCTCTCCCGTCACAGGATGGCCCGCCTCACCTCGCGCACCATCACCAGCGACAAGCTCCTGCTCTCCCGTCTGGAGTCCCAGCCGGCGACGGTGCCCGTCCTGGACCTCCAGGAGTACGCGATCGGCACGGTGTGCGCGGCGGTGCCGATCACGGCCGGTTCCTCGGTGGGCTGTCTGGCGCTGTCCCTGCCGGTGGAGCACGCGCACCGGCTGAAGCGTGCGGCGGACGCGCTCAACCGCAGCGCAGCGCCCGTGCTGCTCTCGCTGGCGATCTAGGCCCTGTCGTCCTGGGGTGTGCCCGGGGTGGTCACGAGCACCCCTGCGGACCAGGTAGTATTTTCTTCGTCGCCGACCGCAGGACGCGGAAGGCGGGAGTCATGCGCCGCTAGCTCAGTTGGTTAGAGCAGCTGACTCTTAATCAGCGGGTCCGGGGTTCGAGTCCCTGGCGGCGCACAACGACGATGGCGAGACATGTCCGCGGAAGCGTGGACCTGGCTCGCCATCTCTGTTATTGCGTGGCTACGCCGCGCGTGGTAGGGGCTCCGCCATCCACACCCCCCGCTGAAGGGCCCTTCGCCGCAGCGAGGGGCCCTTCGACGTCTTCCCTGGTCAGCCTCCGGTACGCGGCCTCCCCGGGCGGCCGCCACCACACGGGGTCGGCACACCGGAACCCCTCGCGCCGCAGCCGGGTCCGCTCGATCTTGTTGGTGGCGGTCACGGGCATCCGCTCCACCACCCGCACGAACCGGGGTGCCATCTTCGTCCCGAGGTCGGGCTGGGCCCGCAGGAATTCCGCGAAGGACCCCGGGTCGAACCGCCCGGCGACGGTCGCCATCACCTGGTCCCCGGTCACCGGGTCGGGCACGCCGTACACGGCGACGGCCACCGCCCCCGCGTACCGGGCGACGATGTTCTCGATCATCGCGGCGGCCAGATTCTCCCCGTCGACCCGGATGCGGTCGTCGGTGCGGCCGGCGAAGTACAGATACCCCTCGGCATCCCGGTAGAAGAGGTCCCCGGTCCAGTAGGCCCCTCCCCCACTCCCGGCTTCGCTCGAGCGGGGGGACCCCGATCGCCGCCGCTCGGCTTCCGCGGCCGGATTGCGCCAGTACCCCTCGAAAGGACTGGGCCCCTGATTCACCAGCTCCCCGATGGCCTCCTCACCGTTGAGGAGCTGCCCGGCGGCATCGAATGCGGCCACCGGACACTCCCCCCCCGTACCCGGATCCCGCACCACCAGACCGGGCCCCGCCGGCCCCACCGCCCCCGCCGGTGTCCCCGGCGCCCACTGGATGGCCGCCCCGCCCTCCGACGATCCGTATCCCTCCACCAGCCGCACCCCGAACCGCCGCTCGAACGCCGCCGCGTCCACCGCCCCCGCCTCGGTGCCGAAGCCCATGCGGAGGGGGTTGTCCCGGTCGTCCGGCCGCGCCCCGGTGGCCAGGATGTACTGGACCGCCCGTCCGACATAGGTGAAGTACGTCGCCCGGTGCCGCCGGACGTCCGCCAGGAACCCGGACGCCGAGAACCGCCGCCGCAGCGCCACCCCCGCCCCGGCCGCCAGCGCGGGCGCCCAGTCCGCGATCACCGCGTTGCCGTGGAACATCGGCATGCAGACGTAGTGCACGTCGTCCGCACGGACGCCGAACTGCTCGACGAGCGAGCGTCCGGCCGCGGCCAGCCGGCCCTGGGAACAGATCGCGGCCTTGGGCGCGCCCGTGGAGCCGGAGGTGAAGTAGAGCAGGACGCGGTCGGAGGGGCCGGCGCGGTCCGGGTCGGGCACGGCGCCGGCGTACGCGGCGAGGAGGTCGTCGTACGCGTGGGTGTCGGTCACCAGGAGCCGTACCCCGGGCAGGTCGAGGCCGTCGAGGAGGGCCAGATGGGCCTTCTCGGTGACGAGGACCGGGCACTCGGAGTGCAGGATGTCGCGGGCCAGCTCCGGGCCCCGGCGCGTGGGGTTGATCCCGGCGACCGCCGCGCCCGCGAGCGCGGCCGCGCTCAGCCACAGCGGGAACTCGGGGGTGTTGTCGAGCAGCACCCCGACATGCGGTTCGGCGGCGCGCGGCAGCAGGTCCGCCAGGAGCGCCGCCCGGGCGGCCGCGCCGGCTGCCACCTCGTGGTGGGTCAGCTCCTGGTCCTCGAACCACAGCCCCGGCCGGTGGTCGCCCCACCGCGCCGCCACCATCTGCGCAACCGTGCCCCTCCGGTCCTCCATGGAGGGGCACGGTAGTTGACATACCGTCAGATGTGGAGCCCCGCTACGGCAGCAGCCCGTCCGACTCGGCGAAGATCACATGGGCCATGGCCATGAAGGCGATGCAGAAGGCGACGAACACGCCGAAGAAGACCAGCATGCAGCCCGTGCCGGCGGCGAGCTTCCCCCGGGCCGGCGGGTGGGCCGTGGCCCGCTCCGGGCGGTCCGGCAGGTAGTGCACGGTGACGATGTCGCCCTCGACGACGGTCGACGGGCCGTTCACCTCGTCGAACCGGACGGCGCGCCCCTCGCGCGTGGTGAACTCGTAGACATGGTGCAGGGTGGTGCTCACGGAGGTGTCGCCGCCGCCACCGCTGGTCGTCGTGTACGACCGCAGACAGCGCGCCTCGGCCGTGAGGCCGTGGTTCCAGGCACCGCTGATCTGCCGGGAGCGGGCGACCGTCTTGACGGCCATGACGGACACGCCGGCGATCATGATGAGCGGTATGACGTAGAACAGAACTTCCATGCGGTCCCCCGAGGTCGGTACGCCGACTGGATGATCGGCGTGGCGGGAACCTACCCCCGTCACCCGCGGGAGTGTCTCAAAGAAAGCTCAGAACTGCGGCACTGCCCACGTGCGTCGGCGGCCGGGCCGGAACCGGTGCTGCCGACGCACGCGAATCCCTACTGAGGCGGGCTCAGAAGGTGACGTCCGAGCAGGCGTAGAACGCGTTGCCCGTGTCGGCGATCGTCCACACCGCGAGGATGACGTGATGACCGCTCAGGCCGGACGGCAGGGTGCCGCTGTGGCTGAGCGTGGCGGGCGGGCGCTGCCCGTTGTAGGGGACCGTGAGGAACGGTGTGGTGTTGACGTCGGAGCGGGACAGGGCGTGGTTCTGGTTCCAGCCCTGCTTGGTGACGTAGTACTTGAAGTCGGTCGTGGCGTGCATGGCGGTGAACTGCCAGCGGAAGGTGTAGCTCTGATTACCCGTCACCCTGGTCGTCGGCCAGGCCGCGCCGGACGGCGTCCTCGGCGAGCTGAGCTGGGCGAACCGGCTCAGCCCGCCGTTGCAGATCTGCCCGTCGGCGGGACCGGCCGCCGGGAAGCCCTTGGGACCCTCGACGCTCTGCGGCTCCCACTGGATGTCGCCGCAGTTGGTCACGGTGCCGTTCTGGCAGAGCTTCTGCCTGCTGATGGGAAGGTCGGTGTAGCCGTGCCCGCTGGCACCGCCGGTGGAGAGCACGAAGGCTCCGGCGGTTGCCACGCCCAGCACGGCTGCGGACAACTTGGTCTTTGTGCGCATGCTGCCGCTCCTGGAGAACGTGGGGGAAGTTCAGTGAGCTGTGCAGGTCTAGACCAAGTCTCAGATTATTGCCGTTAGTTGAACATGTCCATACCAATCACGAGGGTCGAATCGCGGCCCGGGAGCGCGACCCGGGAGCGCCACCGCATCACGGCGCCGCCTCCCCGCGCCCCGAACAGAACGCCACGGTCAGGTCCCGCACCAACACCTTGCGCTCGTAGTCGTCCAGTTCGACGAGACCCCGCATGGTCAGCCGGGTCACCGTGTCCTCCACCGAGTCCACGACCGAACTGAGCATGGTGGCCCGCTGCTGCGCGTCCAGCGCGGCGATCCGGCGGCGGTGCATGGCGGCGGCCACCTCCGGGGCGTACTCCACCCGGACGGGCTGCACGGAGAACACCTCGAGCCCGACGGGCGCCGCATCCGCCACGACCATCCGGGTCAGCGCGTCCGTGGCCGCCTCCACCGCCCCCTTCGACGCACCCGGCATCTCCACCGGCACCCGGGCCAGCGCGGCCTCGACGCACTCGCGCAGATACGACTCGTGGTCCTCGACCCCGAGGGCGGCCCGCGCGGTGTCCCGCACCCGCCACACCACGAGCACCACCACCCGCAGCGCGACCCCGTTGCCGTCGGCCGCGGGCATCGGCTCGCTGCGCCAGTGCCGCAGCCGTACGTCGACCCGGCGGCGCAGCACCAGCGGATTGACCCAGAGCAGGCCGGTACGCCGGACCGTCCCCCGGTAGCGGCCGAACAGACCGAGCACCCAGGCCCGTCCGGTGGTGCCGCGGGCCAGCCCGCCGAAGCCGAACAGACCGAGCGCCCCGGCTCCGGCGTACGCCGCCCACTGGGCCGGGCCGACACCGGCACCGGTGTAGTCCGGAAGCCGCAGTGCCTCCACGGCGAACGCCGGCAGCACCCCGGCCCACCAGGAGGCGGCGAGGCACCCGGCCATCCCGCCGGCTCCGGCGAACACCCCGGCCGCCCCGGGCAGTACCCGCGCCGGGCGTTCGGACAGGTCGGGGTCGAGCTCCAGGACCGGCCGGGCCTTGGCGGGGACCGGACGTCTGAGCCGCGGCTGCTCGCCGGTGCCCTGTCTGCGGGCCACCACCGCGGTCCGCAGCGGCACCGGTGACGGGTCGGGGTCGTCACGGAACAGCAGATGGACGGGGATCTCGGTGGTCGCCTCGTTCTGGATCAGCCGGGCGGGGCGGGACGGCCCCTCGGGAGGTCCCTCCGGCTCGGGCGAGTGGGATGTGGTCGTACTCATGCGTGCCTCCAGCCTCCGCGCCAGATGCGTCACAACAGTTGGTACAGACGGGTCATCAGGTGGTGCAGACGGGTCACAGCGACGGGCGAGTCACAGCGACGGGCGAGTCACAGCGACGGGCGAGCCATAGGGACGGGCGAGTCATAGGGACATACGGGCCGCAAAGGTCGTTCCGGGTCACGAGAAGAGCCGCCGCCAGGTCTCCGGACCCGGGTAGCCGTCCGCCGCCCCGCCCCGCCACCCCTGGGAGCGCTGGAAGGCCTCGACCGCCCGCCGGTCCGCCTCGCCCCAGCGCGGCCCCGGTCCGGTGGCGTAGAAAGCGCCGAACCCCTTCTCCACCAGCCGCTGCCCCAGCTGGGTGACGTACTTGTTCTCCGCCCCGGGACGGAACAGGTTCCGGCCGGGATAGCCGGGGACGCCGTGCGAGGCCGGCCGGCCGGCGGTGCCTGCCGCCACGGGTGTCTTGGCCGTTGCGCCCGCCGCGGCCGGGATGTTGTTGCCCTTCCCGGTCGTCAGCAGGTCCCAGGTGACCGGTCCGGGCAGGCCGTCGGCGGCCGTGCCGGTCCAGCCCTGGGCCTGCTGGAACGCCTGGGTCGCCCGTCGGTCCGACTCCGACCAGACCGGGCCCGGGCCCTTGGTGTAGTAGGACCCGGCACCGCGGGCGACCAGCATCCGGCCCAGCTGGGTGACGTAGTCGTTGTTCGCCCCGGGACCGAAGAACTCCGCTCCCGGGTACGGCACCGCCTTGGTGGTCCCGGCCGGTTCCGCACCAGCCGCGCTCTCGCTCACTCCCTTGTACCGGTAGGGGACGTACCGGTCGGAGTTGCTCCAGTAGGTGTAGGGGGTGGACTGGCGGCGGGCGTGCGGGGGTGTCTGTTCGTAGGCGGTGTAGTAGGTGTGGGTGTAGTCCGTCCAGCCGCCGAAGATCACGACGTGCGAGCCCTTCTCGGGGTTGTCGGGATTGTGGAACAGCAGGATGTCGCCGGGCTGGAGTTTCTCCTTGGAGACCTTCACCCCGTACTCGCCGAGGCTGCCCGTCCATTCGTTTCCCGGCAGCCCCCAGGCCATGGAGACATAGCCCGAGCAGTCCTGCCGGTAGCCGTCGGACCAGTAGTCCTCCATGCTGTACGGCACCTTCGCGGCGATCCAGGTCTTGGCCCGGTTGATGATGTCCGTACGGGTGGTCGCAGGCGCGTCGGCCGGGGAGACGGGCCCGGCTGGTTTCCCGCGGGGGCCGTGCAGCGGCGACCTGCCGCCCTGCGGGGTGTCGGACCCACCGTCCGCGGGGACGCCGGGCCGGTGGGGGGCGTGGGAGGCGGTGAGGGCGACGGCCGGATGGCCCGCGCCGACGGCGGCGGACGCGGCGGCGGCCACGACCAGGGCGCGCCGGGCGGCCGGGTGACCGCCGAAGCGGCCGGCGAGAGGATGCGGGCCCACCCGCCGCCAGTGGACGCATCCGGGGCAATCGCAGTCACTCACGGGATCGAATTCCTCGAAGGCCGGAGCCGCCATGCGATTCCCCTCACGTTCCTGGTTGAAATGTCCGCAACTGTGCACATTGCCTAGTTTCCCAACTGTCTTCCCGACGCGCATGTTGACGGTCCGAATGATGTACAGCGGCCCGAGCGCCCCCTCGGCATCACGGAGGGCCGGGGGCCCGGACCTCTCCATTGGTCGGGAGCACCCCTGGAGGTCAGGTAGAGTTCTTGTCGTCAGCACGCGCCGCTAGCTCAGTTGGTTAGAGCAGCTGACTCTTAATCAGCGGGTCCGGGGTTCGAGTCCCTGGCGGCGCACCGACCGGAAGGCCCCCTCGCCATCGCGAGGGGGCCTTCCGCATGGCTGGGCCATGGCCGGGTTCTTTCGTATGGCCGGAACCAGGGCCTCCTCCCGATTGGCCGGATACCCTCTGGCCATGGCAGCCCGAGACCTCCAGGAGCGGATCAAGAAGCTCATCGTCGACCGGCGACTGCCCTCCGGGGCCCCGCTGCCGACCGAGCCCGAGCTGATGGCGTTCCTCGGCGCGAGCCGGAACTCGGTGCGGGAGGCGCTGAAGGCGCTCCAGGCGATGGGCATCGTCGAGATCCGGCACGGCTTCGGCACATATGTCGGCCCGATGTCCCTCGCACCCATGATCGAGGGCCTCGCCTTCCGCACCGTCGCCGGGCACTACCGGGGCGAGGACTCCCTGCTCCAGTTGCTCGAACTGCGGGAGGCGGTGGAGAGCGGACTGGTCGCCCGGCTGGCCGGACGACTGCCGGAAACCGACCTGATTGAACTGGAAGGTCTTGTCGTCCGTATGGAACAGGAGGCCACCCAGGGAGCCGGCCTCGCCGAGACCGACCGAGCGTTTCACGCCACCCTCTACCGAGGGCTGGACAACGTGTTGCTGAGCGAGGTGCTGGAGGCGTTCTGGGACGCCTTCCACCGCGTCCAGCGGGATCTGCTGGACCTGCCGCAGGACCCGAGGGTCACCTGCCGCCAGCACCGGGAGATCCTGGACGCGGTCCGGTCCGGCGATTCCATACGTGCGGAGGAGGCCATAAGAGACCACTTCGGCAACATCCGTGCCCGCCTGTCAACGACCGACACGACTGATCCACAAGATCCCCACACGCGCCACAATGAACGCGTATGACCGGTAAACACCGCGTTTCGCATCTTGCGATCATGCTGAACGCCGTATGACCCTGGCTGTTCAAGCTGCGGCGATTTCGCGGCACTTGGGGGGTGGGTAAGCGGTTGCCAGGTCTGCGGGGAGAAGGGGCCCCGTTCATGAACGGATGCCGAGCGGGGCATCATGCAACCGGAGGGTCGCAGTCCATGTCTATAAGGTGTGGAGAGCGTGTGGCCCATTTGACGCGGCCGTGCGGGTCGAGGGGGACCTGACGCCCGATTGGAACCGACAGACACGCGGTGACCTGCGTGTGGGGGGATGACTCATGACGTCGACGCCTTCTGGCGCCCGGCGGGAATTCGACCCGTCACAGACCACCCAGCTGAGGATGCCTTCGCACCGGACGGGACAGTTCCGCCGGATAAAGAAGACCCTGCCGAGATACGACTATGAGCATTACAGCCGGCTGGCCGGCCCCCTCACCCAGCCGGATCCCAACAAGCCGTACAAGGTGCAGTACCGCTCCCTGCTCTCGCAGGAGCCGCACCGGGTACGAGCCGCGCTCATGCTGGGCGCGGCCCCGCTGCTCTCGCTGGTCCTGCTCGCCTGGCTGCTCCAGCCGGAGCACTGGACCGAACGGGACTACCCGGCCTACGACTTCCTGCCTGCCCTCGACATCGTCATGCTGGTCTCGATCGGACTGATCGAGTTCTTCCGCTGCATGAACGTGCTGTCGAACGCGCACGCCACCCTGGTCGCCCGCGACCCGGTCCCGGTCGTGCCCGAGACCGGCACCCGCGTCGCCTTCCTCACCTCCTTCGTGCCCGGCAAGGAGCCGCTGGAGATGGTGACGAAGACCCTGGAGGCGGCCGTGAGGCTGCGTCACCGGGGCCTGCTGCACGTCTGGTTGCTGGACGAGGGCGACGACCCGGCCGTCAAGGAGGTCTGTGCCCGGCTCGGCGTCCACCACTTCACCCGCAAGGGCGTCGCCCACTGGAACCAGCCCAAGGGCCCGCACCGCGCCAAGACCAAGCACGGCAACTACAACGCCTGGCTCGAGGCGCACGGCGACGAGTACGACTTCTTCGCCTCCGTCGACACCGACCATGTGCCGCTGCCCAACTACCTGGAGCGGATGCTCGGTTACTTCCGCGACCCGGACGTCGGCTTCGTCATCGGCCCGCAGGTGTACGGCAATTACGACACGTTCGTCACCAAGGCCGCCGAGTCGCAGCAGTTCCTCTTCCACGCGCTGATCCAGCGGGCCGGCAACCGCTACGGCGCCCCGATGTTCGTGGGCACCTCCAACGCCGTACGCATCAAGGCCATCAAGCAGATCGGCGGCCTGTACGACTCGATCACCGAGGACATGGCCACCGGCTTCGAGATGCACCGCGCCAAGAACCCCGCGACGGGCAGGAAGTGGCGCTCCGTGTACACGCCGGACGTGCTGGCCGTCGGTGAGGGCCCGAACGCCTGGACGGACTTCTTCACGCAGCAGATGCGCTGGTCGCGCGGGACGTACGAGACGATCCTCAAGCAGTACTGGAAGGGCTTTTTCTCGCTGCCGCCCGGCAAGCTCTTCAACTACACGATGATGATCATCTTCTACCCGATGTCCGCCCTCAACTGGATCCTGGCGGCGCTGAGTTGCGCGCTGTTCCTGGGCCTGGGTGCCTCGGGTGTGAACATCGACCCGACCGTGTGGCTGATGCTCTACGGCAACGCGTCCGCGCTGCAGATCGGCCTGTACATCTGGAACCGCCGCCACAACGTTTCGCCGCACGAGCCGGAGGGCTCCGGCGGTGTCGCGGGCATGGTGATGTCGGCGCTGTCGGCGCCGATCTACGCCCGGTCGCTGATGGACGCCGTGCTGCGCCGCAAGAGCAAGTTCGTGGTGACGCCCAAGGGTGACTCGGCCAGCCCCGACACGCTGTTCGGGACCTTCCGGATCCACTGGTTCTTCATCCTGGTCTTCGGTGGTTCGCTCGCCGCCGGCTTCGTGTACGGGCACTCCCACCCCGCGATGATCACCTGGGCGGCCTTCGCCATGCTGATCACCGCCTCTCCGATCTTCGCCTGGCGCTACGCGCTGCGCCAGGACAAGAAGAAGCCCGCCGATCCTGTGGTCACCGAGCCGCAGGACTCGGTTCCGCCCCCGGCCCCGGCGGCTCCGCCGCCGCACGCGCCGCACGCTCCGCAGCAACGGCCGAGCTGGGCCGCTTCGAGCGGGGGCAACGACCAGAACATGCAGATCGCACTCGGTGGACTTGGGGGACGTAAGGAATGAACGACAGTGCCGGTCGCCGCCGCGCCCGCAGACTTGCGATAGGCACGGCGGTGGTACTCGCGCTGGCCGGGATGAACGGTCCGTGGCTGTACCGCTTCGGAACCGAGCAGTACCACCAGTACAAGATCAACAGACCCGAGTACAAGGCCGAGAACGGCCACTGGGACATCATCGAGTTCCCCAAGGAGTACCGCCAGGACACCATTCACGCGGCGCTCCTGCACACGGGCAAGGTGCTGTTGATCGCGGGGTCGGGCAACAACCAGGACAACTTCAACGCGAAGAAGTTCGACACCCGCATCTGGGACCCGGTCAAGGGCACCATCAAGAAGGTGCCGACGCCCGCCGACCTGTTCTGCACCGGCCACACCCAGCTGGCCAACGGCAATCTGCTGATCGCCGGCGGCACCAGGCGGTACGAGAAGCTCAAGGGCGATGTCACCAAGGCCGGCGGCCTGATGGTGGTGCACAACGAGAACCCGGACAAGCCGATCACGCTGCCCGCGGGGACCAAGTTCACCGGCAAGGAGAACGGCAAGACCTTCGTGTCGAAGGACCCGGTCCTCGTGCCGCGCGCGAAGAAGGTCTTCGACCCGAAGACCGGCGCGTTCCTGCGCAACGACCCGGGTCTTGGCCGTATCTACGTCGAGGCGAAGCAGAGCGGCTCCAAGTACGAGACCGGCACCCAGGACAACTACCGGGTGCAGGGCCTGACCGGCGCCGACGCGCGCAACACGTACGGCATCGCGCAGAAGCTCGCCCTCGACAAGAAGGACTTCCAGGGGATCCGGGACGCCTACGAGTTCGACCCGGTCGCCGAGAAGTACATCAAGGTCGACCCGATGAACGAGGCCCGCTGGTACCCGACGCTCACCACCCTGAGCGACGGCAAGATCCTCAGTGTCTCCGGCCTCGACGACATCGGCCAGCTGGTCCCGGGCAAGAACGAGATCTTCGACCCGAAGACCAAGAAGTGGACGTACACGCCGAAGATCCGGCAGTTCCCGACCTACCCCGCACTGTTCCTGATGCAGAACGGGAAGATCTTCTACTCCGGCTCCAACGCGGGCTACGGCCCCGACAACGTGGGCCGCGACCCGGGCATCTGGGACGTGACCTCCAACAAGTTCAGCAAGCTGCCGGGGCTGAGCGACGCCAAGGAGATGGAGACGTCCGGGACCGTGCTGCTGCCTCCGGCGCAGAACGAGAAGTACATGGTCATCGGCGGCGGCGGCGTCGGTGAGTCCAAGCTGTCCAGCAACAAGACCCGGCTGATCGACCTGAAGTCACCGAACCCCAAGTTCGTGGACGGGCCGACGCTGGAGAAGGGCACGCGCTACCCGCAGTCCTCGGTCCTGCCCGACGACACCGTGCTGGTGTCGGGCGGCTCGGAGGACTACCGGGGTCGCGGCGACTCGAACATCCTGCAGGCACGGCTCTACCACCCGGACAGCAACAGCTTCACGCGGGTGGCCGACCCTCTGGTGGGCCGGAACTACCACTCCGGGTCGATCCTGCTGCCCGACGGGCGGATCATGTTCTTCGGGTCCGACTCGCTGTACGCGGACAAGGCCAACACCAAGCCGGGCAAGTTCGAGCAGCGCATCGAGATCTACACGCCGCCGTATCTGTACCGGGACTCACGGCCGTCCCTGTCGGGCGGACCGCAGACGATCGCCCGCGGCGCTTCGGGGACGTTCACCTCGCGGCACGCATCGACGATCAAGAAGGTCCGGCTGATCCGGCCGAGTGCCTCGACCCATGTGACGGACGTCGATCAGCGATCGGTCGCGCTGGACTTCAAGACGTCCGGGGACAAGATCACGGTGACCGTGCCGAAGAGCCGGAATCTGGTGCAGTCCGGCTGGTACATGCTGTTCGTCGATGACGATCAGGGGACGCCGTCCAAGGCGCAGTGGGTCAAGGTTCCCTAGTCGCAGTGCACTTGGGGGCGCCCTCCGGCCGGGAGGGCGCCCCCTTGGGTTACTTGCCTGCCAATTGCCGACTATTTGCTGGCTTTCGCAAGCTTGATCGCGTACGACGGCCACCAGGCTCCCGCCTTCGGGCCTCCCTTGCACTGGCCGTCGGACTCCCCCGGACGCTTGACCCACAGATACGCATCCACCAGCGGGTCCGCCGTCTTCGTCGTCGGGGCCTCTCCCAGCGCCCGGCCCGGCGGGTTGCACCAGCGCTCGTCCGGGTTGCCCCCCGTGTAGGGGCCGTTGCCGTTGCGGCTGGTGTCGATGACGAAGTGCTTGTTGCCGACCTTCGCCGACAGTTGCTTGCCGTAGGCGATGGAGTCCTGGGTGGAGTAGAAGTTGGAGACGTTGAGGGCGAAGCCGTCGGCCTGGTCGATGCCCGCCGACTGGAGGGGCTGGAAGATCTGGTCCGGGTGGCCCCAGCCCGCGTTCCCGGCGTCCAGGTACACCTTGGTGTTCTTGAGGGACTTCAGCTTGGCGATGGCACCCTTGAGGAGGTCGTAGCGTTCCTCGTGGAACTCGTCCGGGGTGCAGCCGTTCACCAGGTGCAGTATGGCGTCCGGCTCCAGGACGACCATCGCGGAGCGGTCGCCGATGCCCTTGGCCACGCCGTCGATCCAGGCCCGGTAGGCGTTGCCGTCGGCCGCGCCGCCCTGCGAGTACTGGCCGCAGTCGCGGTGCGGGATGTTGTAGAGGACGAGCAGCGCCGTGCGGTCGGACTTCTCGGCGGCCTCGGTGAAGCCCTGGGCCTCCTGCTCGGGGTTCTCCGGGCCGATCCACTCCCCCGTCGGCTGCTCGGCGATCTTTCTGATCTGCTCGGCGTCGTCCTTCTTGCCGTCCTTCTCGTAGGTGGCGACCTGCCGGGCCGCGTTGCCGTCCGGGTTCACCCAGAACGGGTCCGCGCCCTTGGGCTGTTGGGTGATCTTCGCACCCTGACCGGCGTCGTCCCCTCCGTCCCCGGAGGAGCATCCCGCGATCAGCAGTGCCGACCCGAGCACCACTGCGGCCGCCCTGCTGCCGTACATCCAACTCCCCCTTGGGTGCACCGTTCCAAGGCTCAATCGTGACATACCCGCCGTGCCGGTCACGAGATCGCATGGGGCTTGTCGGTGACCTGTTACAGCCCGGCGTGCCTGGAGCGGTTCGGCGGACGGGGCTCGGCGGGCGCGAAGAAGGGGGCGCCGTCCAGCAGGATTTGCGTCGCGCAGGCCAAGGGTGTGCCGTCGGGCCGTCCGTCGGCCCGGCGCAGTGTCACCTGCGGGGATGACGGAGAGCCACCGGGTTGGGACTTCACGTCAACTACCTCTAGGCCCAGGGGCGTCATCCGTTCTAGAGTCGTTCCATCCGGCCCCGGCCCCCGGCCGGATGTGCACCCACCGCGGTTTCCAGACCTCCCGCGCCGGTCGCCGGGTTACTCCCGCATCCCGCGCGAGCGCGGTCGAGGACCAGCCCGGTCGGCGGCTTCGGGGGGAGCGGGCCGCCGACCGGGCCAGGTGCCCAGTGCCTACGACCCCGTGCCGGTGAGATACGCCGACACCACCACGTTGGCCGTGTAGCGATGGGTCGTTCGGTCGAAGCTGCCGCCGCAGGTGATCAGCCGCAGCTCGGCGCGGCCCGCCTGGCGTGGCCCGTAGGCCTGCCGGGCGTCGAAGTCGTCGCGGGGCAGGACCTGTACGTCGTCCACGGTGAAGTCGGCGACCTTGCCGTCGGCGCGGACCACCCGGACCGTCTCGCCGGGCTGCATCGTGCTGATCTTGTAGAAGACGGCGGGCCGCGTCGTGGTGTCCACGTGCCCCACCATCAGCGCGGTGCCGGCCGCCCCGGGTTTGACCCCGGCCGCGTACCAGCCGACCACTCCCGGCTGGTCGAAGGGCGGCGGTTCGATCGCCCCCTGCCGGTCCAGGCCGCGGCCGACGACGGGCGCCTGCACGCCCAGTTCGGGGATGTCGATGCGCTGCGGCAGAGCGTCCCCCAACGGCTCGGCCGCGGGCGGGAGTTCCACCCCGGCCGGCCGGCCCACCGCGGCCACGTCGCCCGTTGCGGCACCGGATGTTCCCGGCGGTACGCCGGTCAGCTCGCGGCCCCACAGCCACAGGCCGAACAGCAGCACGGCCCAGGCCGCGCAGGTCACGAGCCGCCCGGTCCCGGTGGATCCCGCACCGTCGGACATGGTGACCGGCGCTTTCAGTCCGTCTCGCGGCTCCGGCGGGCACTGCGCAGCCCGACGGCGACCGCGGCGAGTCCGGCGAGGACGAGACCGACGACCGCGTGGGCGGTGCCCGGCCCGTCCGCGTGGGCGTCCACGGAGGCGAAGTGCGCGGTGCCGCCACCGCCCGCGTCGACGGGGGCGGCGGGCGAGGCGGCGCCGGAGGAGAGCGGGTCCGGCTGCGACGCGTTCTGCGACGACGTCCCGGCGACGGTGACCTTGCCGTTGACCACGGAGTCGGCGCAGGTGACCTTCACGTCGTACGAGCCGGGCTCGGCTGCGGAGCGGACCTGTGTCTCGCCGGCCAGCGCGCCGGCGACGCCGACCAGCCGTGCGTCGGACACGAACGCCGACGAGGCGGCGGTGCCGGTCGTCCCGCCGCAGCCGCTCACCCGCAGCGCCACGATGCCGCCGGGTGCCGGGGTCGACGGGGTCACGGAGACTCCGCCCTCCGCCGCGTGGGCCGTCGGAACGAGAGCGGTGGCGACCAGGAGTCCTGTACAGAGAGTGAGGCGTAGTGAGCCCATCGTGAAACCTCCAGATATCTGGAGACTCCCCCCACGGGCCCGCCGACGCATCCTCGAGGGGCCCTGCACTACTCCGAACGGGTTGGTCCGGGTTTCGGACCCGGGTCTCAGACCCGGTCGACCAGCTCCGCGATCGAGTCAACGACCTCGGACGGCCGGAACGGGAAGCGGTCGACCTCGTGCGGCTGGGTGACACCGGTCAGCACCAGGAAGGTCCGCATCCCGGCCTCCAGGCCCGCGAGGACATCCGTGTCCATGCGGTCGCCGATCATGGCCGAGGTCTCCGAGTGGGCGCCGATCGCGTTCAGCCCGGCCCGCATCATCAGCGGGTTGGGCTTGCCGACGAAGTACGGCTTCTTGCCGGTCGCCGCGGTGATCAGGGCGGCGACCGAGCCGGTGGCGGGCAGGTCGCCCTCGGCGGAGGGGCCGACGTTGTCGGGATTGGTGGCGATGAACCGGGCGCCGTCGTTGATCAGGCGTACGGCCTTGGTCAGGGCCTCGAAGGAGTAGGTGCGGGTCTCGCCGAGGATCACGAAGTCGGGATCGTGGTCGGTGAGGATGTAGCCGACGTCGTGCAGGGCCGTGGTCAGACCCGCCTCACCGATGACGTACGCGCTGCCGCCGGGCCGCTGGTCGTCCAGGAACTGGGCGGTGGCCAGCGCGGACGTCCAGATGTTCTCCTCCGGCACGTGCAGACCCATACGGCGCAGCCGGGCGTGCAGGTCGCGCGGGGTGTAGATGGAGTTGTTGGTGAGCACGAGGAACGGCCTGCCGGACTCACGCAGCTTCTTCAGGAAGGCGTCGGCACCGGGAATGGGTACACCCTCGTGGATGAGCACCCCGTCCATGTCGGTGAGCCACGACTCGATGGGCTTGCGGTCTGCCATGTCTTGCGTCTCCTGGCGTACGTACGGTCAGAGCTGGGGGCGCCGGAACCACGGCGTACCGACGCCCCCAGACTAGGGCTTGCCGCCGGTCTCACGTCGTCCGCCCGCGGGGCAGGCGGGAGACCGGCGGCAAGCCCTGAGTCAGCCCTGCGTGATAGCGACCCCGTCGATCACCCAGTACCAGTTGTTGCCGCCGGTGTAGCGGAAACGGACGCGGACCGTGGTGGCTCCGGCGGGGATCTGGAGAGTGACGTTTTCGGTTCGGGAGGAGACGTCGGCGCTGTAGGTGCGCACGGAGACGGGAGCGGCGCCGTCGTAGGAGACGAGGACCTCGCCCTTCTGCGGGGACTCCTGGCGGTAGTAGGTGGTGTAGCTGAGGGTGGCGGTGCGGCCGCCGGTGACCGGGTAGGCCGGGCTGACGAGCGTGGAGTCGAAGGTGCCGGTGAGGGCCTTGTCGTTCCACTCGTCGCCGTCGGCGACCGCGAACACGTTCCGGGCCCGGACGTTGCACTCGCGGTTCTGGTCCCGCTGGGCCTGGGTCCAGAACTCGTCCGTGGTGAAGGACCAGCCGCGCCACTCGGTGACCCCGCCGCTGCCCATCGCGGAGTTGTCGATGGACCAGCCGGCGGGCGGGGTGTGGGTGAAGCCCAGGATGCCCGCCGGGATGCCGGTCTCGTCGACCCGGGACTGCAGCCGGCCGCGCAGCGCGTCGAAGTCGTCGGGGGCCGGCTGCTGGACGGGGCGGCCGTCCAGGCTCCAGGCCGGGTCGATCGCGATGCCGAGATGGGCGAGCGCGGAGGCGGCGACGTCCGGCATCTTGACGTCGTACCGCACCGAACCGGCCGCCAGGGTGGGCCCGGTGGCGATCAGGAAGGTCTGGCGCTCCTGCAGGGTGGAGCCGCCGTGGCCACCGGCGTCGGTGTGGCCGTGGTCGGCGGTGACCATGATCAGCCAGTCCTCGGTGGCGTACGTCGCCCGGGACTTCACGGCGGCGACGATCTGGCCGACCTGGGCGTCGGCGCCGTGGACGGCGTCCAGGTACTGCTGGGACGCGGCGCCAGAGGTGTGGCCGGCGTGGTCGATGTTGTCGAGGTGTACGAACACCGCGTCCGGGTTGCCGTCGCGCAGCTGCGCGACCGCGCGGGAGGTGGTGCCGGTGTCGTACTCGCTGCTCGGGGTGGAGACCCGGGTGTCCACCTTCGCCGAGAACACCGTGTCGGTGATCGGTGCCCAGGAGGCGACGGCGTAGGTGTTCAGGGACGGCTTCGCGGTCTGGACGCGGGTGAGGAAGTCCGGGTACTGCGCGAACCGGGCGTCGGTGAAGCTGTTGTCCTTGACGTTGTGCTTGTCGGGCCAGACACCGGTGATGATCGTCGACCAGCCGGGGCCGGACAGCGTGGGCGCGAGCGGGTTGGCGTAGATGCTGCTGGGCGCGGTGAGCCCGGCGGCCATCAGGGCGTCGAGGTTCGGGGCGTCGGCGTCCTTGATGCGCTGGAGCAGGGCGCCGTCCAGGCCGATGACCAGGACCTTGGGAGTCTTGGCGGCCGCGCGGGCGGCGGCGGTGAGCGGGCCGGCGGTGGCGGCGACCGCGGCGGCGGAGACGAGGAAGGTGCGGCGGGACAGGGTGGGCACGGAGTCCTCCGGAGGAGAGGATGGGCGCACAAGAAGTGGTCATGACACCGCCCCAGGCGGTACCAGGGGCGGTGCTGAGCAGCCGACGGAGCGGGCAGCCCCCAGGGGCGCGGGGCGGTCTTTGATGTGCGGGCGGCGCCGCGCGGACGCGACCAGGCACGACGGCGGAGGCGAATACGTACGAGGGGGCAGAACCGGTTGGGCGGCTGAACCCCCAAAGGCTCAGCTGCCGGTGGCGGACTTCCAGTCCTCGACGTACGACGTGAGGTTCTTGTCGATGTCGTTCCAGTCCGGGCTGAAGATGTCGACGCCGCCCATCAGCTTGGCGAGCGCGACGGCGTTGGCGTCGGCGGCCTTGACGTCCGAGCGGGCGCTGAAGCCGCCGCCGATCTCACTGACCTGCTGCTGGGCCTTCTTGCTGAGCATGTAGTCGAGGAGCTTCTTGCCGTTCTCGCTGTGCGGAGCCTTGGTGACCAGGCCGGCCGCGTAGGGCAGGGCGAACGTGGTGGGCTTGCCGCCCTGCTTCGCCGGGAACCAGATGCCGAGGCCCGGCATGTCCTTGGACTGGGCGTAGTTCATCTGCACATCGCCGTTGGCGACCAGCAGTTCGCCCTTGTCGACCTTGGGGGCGAGCTTGCCGGTGGAGGCGGACGGGCCGACGTTGTTGGCCTGGAGCTTCTTCAGATAGGCCAGGGCCGCGTCCTTGCCGCCGAAGTCGTTCATCGCCTTGATCAGGACGGCCGTGCCGTCACCGGCGACACCGGGGGTGGAGTACTGGAGCTTGTTCTTGTACTTGCCGTCCAGCAGCTCGTCCCACGTCTTCGGCGCCTGCTTCAGCTCCTTCTTGTTGTAGACGAAGCCGAAGTAGTTGTTGACGACGGAGGTCCAGGTGCCGTCGGAGGACTTGTCGCCTCCGCCGACCATCACGGCGTCCTTCGGCTCGTACTTCTCCAGCAGCCCCTTGCTGTCCGCCTGCTGGATGAACGGCGGGAGGGTGACCAGCACGTCGGCCTGCGGGTTGCTCTTCTCGCGGAGGGCGCGCTGCACCATCTCGCCGGAGCCGCCCTCGACGTACTTGACCTTGATGCCGGTCTCCTTCTGGAAGTCCTTGAAGACCTGGTCGTACCAGCCGTCGCCGTTCTCGCCCTTGAGACCGTCGGCGCTGTAGACGGTGACGACCTTCTCGTCGGAGGCGGCCGAGGAACCGCCGCAGGCGGACAGCAGCGGGGTGGCGAGGAGGGAGAGGGCGATGGCGAGCTTGAGGGTGTTTCTGGGCATGGCGGGATGAACTCCTTGCGGCGAAAGGGGTTTTTGGGCGGGGTACTCAGGGGGTCAGCGGTAGGAGGCTTTGGTGCGGACGCGGGAGACGGCGAACAGGGCGAGCAGGGTCGACGCCATCAGGACCACGGCGACGGCGGAGCCGGTGAACAGGGCGCCGCGGTCGGTGGCCGCGTAGATGAGGACCGGAAGCGGGGTCCAGTCGGGCGGATAGAGCATCATCGTGGCGCTCAGCTCGCCCATGGACAGGGCGAAGCAGAGGCCGGCGGCGGCGGTGAGCGAGGGCAGCAGGAGCGGCAGCCGCACCCGCCACAGGACGTAAGCGGGCCGGGCGCCGAGAGAGGCGGCGGCCTGTTCGTAGGCCGGGTCGAGGCGGACGAGCGCGGCCGACACCGACTGGTAGGCGAAGGCGGTCACCAGGACCGTATGGGCGAGGATCACGATCCAGCGGGTGCCGTTGAGCAGGATCGGCGGCTGGGAGAACGCCACCAGGACCGACAGTCCCACCACCACCGACGGCACGGCGACCGGCAGCACGAACAGGGCGTCGAGGATCCGGCGGTGGCGCTTCTTCAGGGCGGCCCCGGCCAGCGCGGCCCAGGTCCCGACGGCCAGCGCGAGCAGACTCGCGGTGATGGCCGTGACCAGGCTGGTGGTCAGCGCCTGGAGGGCCTCGCCGCGGGTGGCGGTCCGGTAGTTGGCCGTCGTCGGGTCCGAGGGCAGGACGCCGGACCAGTGGGTGGCGAAGGAGGCGCCGAGGACGACGAGGAGGGGAAGGGCGAACAGGGGCAGGAAGAGGACGAGGAGCACCGCCCACACCGCCCACTTGGCCTTGCGGCTATGCACCAACACGACGGCTCACCACCCGGTAGAGGCCGTACAGCCCCACGGAGATCAGGACGTTGACGACGGCGACCACACACGCGCCCGGGTAGTCGGACTCCAGGATCGCCTTGCTGTAGACGAGCATCGGCAGGGTCGTGACCCCTTTCGCGCCGGTGAACAGCACGATCCCGAACTCGTTGAGGCACAGCACCAGAACGAGACTCCCGCCGGCCGCGAGCGCGGGCAGCGCCTCCGGCAGGATCACCCGCCGCACGATGCGGGGCGCACGGGCGCCGAGCGAACTCGCCGCCTCCAGCTGCGCGGTGTCGAGCTGCGAGAACGCGGCGAGCAGCGGCCGCATCACGAAGGGGGTGAAGTAGGTGACCTCCGCGAGCAGCACCCCCCAGGGCGTGGTCAGGAACTGGAAGGAACCGATGATGCCGGTTGTGCCGTAGATGAACAGCAGCGCCAGCGTGATGAGGAAGGACGGGAAGGACAGGTAAACGTCGATGAACCGCGCCACCGCCTTCGCCCCGGGGAACGGCACGAACGCGATGACCAGCGCCAGCAGAAACCCGAGGACCAGGCATCCGGCGGTGGAGGCCAGGGCCAGCCAGACGGTGGTCCACAGCGCATGCCGGAACCTCTCGGAGGCGAAGACGTCGGCGTAGGGCTGGAGAGAGGTGCTTCCGCTGTCCGGCTGGAAGGACTGCTTGAGGACGAGGCCCAGGGGATAGAGGAAGAACAGGGCGAGAAGGGCCACTGGGGGAAGGGCCCACACCAGCCGCGCCGCACGGGGGCGCGCGGCTCTGTTCGATCTGCGGCTGCCGCCGCCTGGGCGCGACCGGCCACGACCGACCCGCGGTTTCCGGACGGCCTCAGCCATGGCCCACCCCGGCGGGCAGCAACACCGCATCCTCGGAAGCGAAGTGCACGGTGACCTCGTCCCCGTACCCGGGCGGGTCCTTCAGTTCGCGGACGTCGGCCATGATCGCGTGCCCGTCCACCTCGACGTACAACCGGTGCGTGGCGCCCCGCCATTGGATGTCGCGGACGGTGCCGGTGAGCCGGTTGGGCCCGTCACCGAGGCCGACGAGGTGCGGCCGTACGCACAGGGTGGCCCGCGCGCCCGCGACCGCGTCCGCCGTGTCGACCTTCAGGTCGACTCCCCCGAAGCCGACGCCCCCGTAGCCGACGCTCACGGGCAGCAGGTTGGCGTTCCCGACGAAGGAAGCGGTGAACTCGTTCGCCGGAGCCCGGTACAGCTCCCGCGGGGTTCCGCAGGCTTGCAACCGCGCCTTGTCCATCACGGCAATCCGGTCGGCGAGCGTCAGCGCCTCGACCTGGTCATGGGTGACGTACAGCATCGACACATCCGGCAACTCCCGGTGCAGCCGGGCAAGTTCGGCCAGCATCCCGGACCGCAGCTGGGCGTCCAGCGCGGACAACGGCTCGTCCAGCAGCAGCACGTCCGGCCGGATGGCCAGCGCGCGGGCGATGGCGACGCGCTGCTGCTGGCCACCGGACAGCTCCCGCGGGAAGCGGCGGGCGTAGCCGGCCATACCGGTCATCTCCAGCGCCTCGGCGACCCGCGTCCGGATCTCGGCCTTGGCGACCTTGCGGGCCTTGAGCCCGAAGGCCACGTTGTCCTCGACCCGCATGTGCGGGAACAGTGCGTACTGCTGGACGACCATGCCGATGCCGCGCCGGTGGGGCGGCAGGTCCGTCACGTCCCGCTCGCCGAGGAAGACCCGCCCCGAGGCGGGCCGTACGAACCCGGCGACCGCCCGCAGCGCGGTGGTCTTGCCGGAACCGGACGGCCCGAGCAGGGCCATCACCTCGCCGGGCTCGACGGTGAGGTCGAGGGAGTCGAGGACGACGTTGCCGTCGTAGGCGACCGTGACGGAGTCGAAGCGGATGCCCATCAGCCGGCTCCCTTGAGGAGGGCGGGCAGGTCGGCGACCGAGTCGAGCACATGCGTGGCACCGGCGGCTCGGAACTCCGCGTCCCCGTGGGCTCCGGTGCGCACGCCGGCGACGAGGCCCGCCCCGGCGCGTACGCCGGTCAGCACGTCGTAGGAGGTGTCGCCGACGACGGCGACCTGCCGTACCTCGTCCGCCGCCCTTGTCCGGAGGAAGGCCTCCAGCACCATGTCGGGGAAGGGGCGTCCACGCCCGCCGGCGTCGGCCGGGCACAGGGTCAGCGGCACGAGGTCCCGCCAGCCGAGCGCGTCGAGGATGGCGTCCTGGGTGACGCGGGCGAATCCGGTGGTCAGGACGACGGTACGGCCTTCGGCGGCGAGTTCCTCGATGGCTTCGCGGGCGCCGGGGAGGGGGGCCACGAGGCCGCCGTCGACGAGGCCGCCGTATGCCTTCTCAAAGGCGGAGTTGGCGCGCTGGGCCAGGTCCTCGGTGCCGAAGAGGTGGCGGAAGACGGAGATCTTGGACTCGCCCATGGTGGCGCGGACGTAGGCCAGCTTCTCGGTGTGGTCGGCCGATCCGGGCTGAACGCCCAGTTCGGCGGCGGCGGCCTCGAAGGCCCGCTCGACCAGGCCGCCGTCGGCGACGGTGGTGCCGGCCATGTCGAGGACGACGAGCCGGATGTCGCGGGCGTCGCGGGTCTCGCGGATGTCTGTGGTCAACTTCCTCACCAGCCCAGTTCGTTCGCGGTGGTCTCGGCTATCGCGGGCGAGCAGGTCATGCCGCGCCCGCCGGGCCCGGTGACCAGCCACACCCCGTCGCTCACCTGCTGCCGGTGCACCACCCGGCTGGTGTCGGTGCACTGCGCGTACACGCCGGCCCAGCGGCGCCGGATCTTCGGGAGCGGCCGGCCGAGGAGGGATTCGACGACCTCGGTGAGGTGGTCGTAGGGGTCCTCGAGGGTGTCGAAGGCGAACGGGTGCTCGTACTCGTGCGTGTCGCCGATGGTCAGCCCGCCGTCGGCGCGCTGCACCATGAGCAGCTGCATCTTGTGCTCGGCGGCGGTCCGAGGCTGCTGCTGCCGGGCGTTGAGCTCGTCCAGGGCCGGGGAGGCGTAGGCGGGGTAGTAGCGGAAGCTGTCCGCGTCGGCGACCGAGGTGGTGAGCGCTTCGCCCAGCGGGTCGGTCTGCATCATCTGGAGCCGCACGCGGCGGACGGGCAGGTCGGGGCCCGTCAGCTCACGGACGAGCCCGCCCAGCCAGGCGCCGGTGCACAGCACGACCACGTCCGCGTGGTGCACATCGCCGTGGTCGTCGCGGACGGCACCCGCACCGACCACCTCCCGCACCTCGCGTCCCGGCAGGAAGGTGTAGTTCGGGGACTTCAACAGCTCGGCACGCAGGGCGAGCTGAGCGGTGCGCGGCTCGACGGCGGCGTCGCGCTCGCAGTACAGGGCAGCGGTGAAGTCACCGCGCAGGGCGGGGTTGAGGGCGCGTGCCTCGCCGGGGGTCAGCAGCTTGTAACCACGGGCGGCGGCGTCCGCACGTGCCACGGCGGCCTCGGCGACGGCAAGTTCGAGGGGGCCGCGCACGGGGGTCAGGGATCCGTTGGCCCGGAACCCGAGGCCGCGCACGCGCCCGCCCATCCCCTCCCACAACTCCCGGGCCCTGAGCGCGGTTTCGAGCTCTTCCCCGCCCGCGCGTCCACTGACCCAGATCTGCCCGAAGTTGCGCAGCGAGGCGCCGCGCGCCTCCGCTTCCCGCTCGATCTGCACGACCCGATGGCCGCGTTCCACTGCTTGCCAGGCGTGCATGGTGCCCACCACGCCGGCTCCGACGACTGTCACTCTCACGGCGGCAACGCTCCTCGCGATCGGGGAACCGGAAAGGTCCGGCTGACAACGAGAGCGTGAACGAGCCGTCACGTTTGGGCTAGACCCGTTATCTTTTCGTGATATTCACAGAGGGTGCCGTGCGGGTCGTTCTCAGCCCGTGAGGTGAGCCGTGAAGGAGAACCGGTCCCCTCGGTACAGGCCCCGCACCCGCTCCAGCGGCCGTCCCTCGGTGTCCCTGGAGACCCGGTGGATCAGCAGCATCGGCAGGGCGGGCGGGGTGCCGATCAGCAGGGCCTCGCGCGGGGTGGCGAGCACGGTCTCGATGCGCTCGTCGGCGTCGCCGAAGCCGATGCCCTGCTCCTGGAGGTAGAGGTAGAAGGAGGAGTCGGGCTCGAAGTCGGTGTCGAGGCGCGGGACGCGGGAGACGGCGACGTATGTGCTCTCCAGGCCGACCCGCTCGTCGTCGGCGAGCAGCACACGCTCCAGGTGCCACACGGGTTCGCCGCGGGTGATGCCGATCTCGGCGGCGAGCGCCTCCGGGCAGGGGAAGCGGTCGAGGCCGACGAGGTGACGACCGGGCCGGCGCCCCTGCCGCCGCACGCCTTCCGTGTAGCTGGCGAGGGACAGCGGCTGCTCCAGCTTGGGCCCGGCGACGACGGTCCCCCGGCCCTGCCGTCTGAGCCGCCCCTCCAGCACCAGCTCGCGCACGGCCTGCCGCACGGTCTCGCGGGCGACGTCGTACCGCTCGGAGAGGTCGCGCTCGGTGGGGATGAGGCTGCCCTCCCCCAGTTCCTCCAGGAGGGCGGCGATCCGCGCCTTCACTGCGTAGTACTTGGGGATGCGCCCGTGCTCGGGGATGCCGGAGCGGACGGGGGCGCCGGGGGCCTGGTCGTTCGGGTAGTCCACGGGAGGGATCGTCGCAGACGGGGTGACCGGCGGTGATCGCGGACCCCCGCACCCGGGCGGCTCAGCGCCGCCTGCGTGCCATCAGATACGCGCCCCCGCCGAAGGCCAGCAGGACGGAGGCACCGGCGAGAGCACCGTGCCCGGCTCCGAGCCCGGTCCGCGCAAGCTCCCAGGCCCGCGCACCGGCGCCGCCATCGGCCCGGATGTCGTCCCTGTCCCCGCCCCCTCCTCCGTCTCCTCCGTCTCCTTCATCCCCGCCGTCTCCACTGCCTCCGCTCTCCTCGACCACCGGGGTCTGCTCCGGCTCCTTGGTCGGCGTGGATTCCTCGGCGGTGGGGACCGGGGTGCCCGAGCCGCTGGGTGCGGCGGACCGGGGAGTCGCGGTGGGGGTGGGCCCGGGTTCGACGCCGATCCCGAACCGGTAGTCGTTGGACTGCCCGATCCAGTCCCCGTCCTGGTTGTGGCGCTGTACGAGGGCCGCGTTGGCGGTGACCTCGTTCGTCACGGCGTCGGAGGTGAGGGAGAGCCGGACCTTGACGGAGACGGTCTTGCCGGGACCCACGGTGAACCCGGGGAAGCCGTCCGCGTCGAACACGCCGACCAGCTCGTTCTGGTCGGTGGTCTCGAAGCGGACGCTCCGGGCCGTCGTACCGTCGTAGAACTCCAGCTTGGGCTGCGAGGCCTTGAGGGCACGTTTGTCGTCGACGAGCACGACGACGGGGTGTACGGCGGCGCAGGTCTGGCGGGTGGCGTTGGTCAGGTCGATGTACCAGGTGCCGTACCCGCCCCCGGCCTCGTAGGAGGTGGGACCGTCATGGATCCGGCTGGCGAGCGGAAAGCGCTGGTCGTCGGCGCCCGCGCAGGGGGCAGCGGACTCCGCCCACGCGACCTCCGACGGCAGGGGGGCGAGCACGGCGGCTGCGGCGAGGCAGAGGGACAGAGGCGTGCACAGTCGCATGAACACATAACCATCCCGGGCAGGGCGGCAGATGTACGGCGCCATCCCGGGCGGCCACCTCGAACGGCGGCGCGGATCCGCCCGATCGGCGCAGACGCGTTCGCCCGGCAGGCACAGACACACACGCCCTGCGGACACGGACACATACGCCCGGCAGGCTCAGACGCGCACGCCCTCAAGGGCCAGACACACACGCCCTGCGGACACGGACACATACGCCCGGCAGGCTCAGGCGCCCACGGCCTCAAGGGCCAGACGCGCACACCCTGCGGACACGGACACATACGCCCGGCAGGCTCAGACGCGCACGCCCTCAAGGGCCAGACACACACACCCTGCGGACACGGACACATACGCCCGGCAGGCTCAGACGCGCACGCCCTCAAGGGCCAGACACGCACACCCCGAAGACACGGACACGTACGACCTGAAAGCAACCGCGCCGCCGCCTGCGGCAGACCTCAGCCGTCGGCCCGCCCGAACACCGGCGCCAGCATCAGCTGGGCCGCCCCCTCCGCCACCCCGCCGGAGGCGACCCGCACGGGAACCGCCCCGCCGAGCGCCCCCTCCCGCCGAGCGCGCTCCGCCAGCACCCTGGCGACGCCCCGCACAAAGACCTCCGGCGCCGCGGCGACCGTACGACCGCCGAGAAGCACCTGATCGATGTCGAGCAGCCCGACGAGATTCGCCGCCCCCGCCCCCAGCACCCGGGCCGCCTCCGCCACGTCCCCCCGCCTCACGGCCGCCAGGCACAGCGCCTCGATGCACCCGCGCCCCCCGCACCCGCACACCGGACCGTCGAGCTGGATGACCTGGTGCCCGAACTCACCCGCCCCGGTCCGCGCCCCCCGGTGCACGCTCCCGCCGATCACCAGACCGGCACCGAGCCCCGTGCCGAGATGCAGATAGGCGAACGAGCCGCCCTCGCCCGCGACGGCCAGCCCGAGCGCCGCCGCGTTGGTGTCCTTGTCGACCACGACGGGAATCCCGAGCCGCCCGGCCAGCGCGTCCCGCAACGCGAAGCCGTCCCACTCCGGGAAGCCGGTGACGCGATGCAGAACCCCGTTGGTGTGGTCGAGTGGACCGGGAGAGGCGACGCCCACCCCCAGGAGGGACGCCCTCGCCCCGGACACCAGCCCCTCCACCTCCCGTGCCGCGGCCTCGACCACCGGCTCCGCCCCGGCCCCGAAGTCCAGGCCGGTCCGGACCTCGCCGACCACCGCCCCGGTGAGATCGCAGAGCACCGCCCGCAGCTCGTCGCGGTCCAGCTGCACCCCCACCGCGTGCCCCGCTTCCGGCACCAGCCGCAGCACGGTCCGCGGCTTGCCTCCGGTGGACGCCCGCCGCCCCGCTTCCGCCGCGAACCCCTCCTCCCGCAGCCGCGCCGTGATCTTGCTGACGGCCTGCGGGGTGAGCCCGGTCCGCTCGGCGAGCTCGAGCCGGCTGATGCCCTCCGCACCGGCCGTACGCAGTAGATCCAGCACCAGCGCGGTGTTGTGACTGCGTACGGCGAGCAGATTCGCCCCCGTCGGGCCGCTGCCGCTCTTCGTCCTGTTCACGCCACCCATTCTCCCCTCCACTTGCACTTTGGCAACAGCGTTGCGAAAGTGGGACGCATGACTGCTGGTACACCCCTCCGAGTGGGCCTGGTCGGTTACGGCCTCGCGGGTTCCGTCTTCCACGCCCCACTGATCGCCGCCACCGAGGGCCTCGCCCTCGACACGGTGGTCACCTCGAACCCCGAGCGGCAGGAGCAGGCCCGCGCCGAGTTCCCGGACGTCCGGCTCGCCACCGCCCCGGACGAGCTGCTCGACCGCGCCGACGAGCTGGACCTGATCGTCATCGCGTCCCCGAACAAGACGCACGTCCCGCTCGCCACCGCCGCCCTGAAGGCGGGCCTCCCGGTCGTGGTGGACAAGCCGATCGCGGGCACGGCCGCCGAGGCCCGTGGTCTCGCCGCACTCGCCGAGGAGCGCGGCCTGCTGCTGTCGGTCTTCCAGAACCGCCGCTGGGACAACGACTTCCTGACCCTCCGCCGGCTGATCAGCCACGGCGAGCTCGGTGACGTATGGCGGTTCGAGTCCCGGTTCGAGCGGTGGCGGCCGCAGCCCAAGGGCGGCTGGCGCGAGTCCGGCGACCCCGCAGAGATCGGAGGTCTGCTCTACGACCTCGGCAGCCATGTCGTCGACCAGGCCCTGGTCCTGTTCGGCCCCGCCACGCAGGTGTACGCCGAGACCGACGTCCGCCGCCCGGGCGCGGAGACCGACGACGACACCTTCATCGCCGTCACCCACACGAGCGGTGTCCGCTCCCACCTCTACGTCTCCGCCACGACCGCCCAACTCGGCCCTCGCTTCCGGGTTCTCGGCTCGCGCGCGGGCTATGTGAAGTACGGTCTGGACCCCCAGGAGGCGGCGCTGCGGGAGGGGCTGCGGCCCGGCCCGCAGTGGGGCGCGGAGCCCGAGTCGCTGTGGGGCCGGCTCGGCGCCGGCGAGTCCCCGCTGACCGGCGGCGGCGATCCCGTGCCGACCCTGCCCGGCGACTACCCCGCCTACTACGCGGCCGTGGCCGCGGCCCTCACCGGCGCCGGCCCCAACCCGGTGACCGCGCTGGAGGCGGCCGCCGCCCTCGACGTGCTGGAGGCGGCCCTGCGTTCCGCCCGTGACGGTGTGGCGGTGACCCTCTGATGCACCACCCGAAGATCGCCCCGAAGTTCACCCCCGAGATCACCCCGTCCGTCGAGGAGCTGGAGACCCAGGAACGGCGCTTGGTCTTCCCGCAGTTCACCCACGACGACGCCTGGGCCCTCGGCTCCCTCCTCGTCGAACTGGCCCGCGAGCGCCAGGCCCCCGTGGCCATCGACATCCACCGCTCCGGCCAGCAGCTCTTCCACGCGGCGCTGCCCGGCTCCACCCCCGACAACGACGCCTGGATCGCCCGCAAGCGCCGGGTGGTGGAGCGCTACGGCGCCTCCTCCTACCTCGTCGGCGCCCGCTTCCGGGCCAAGGGCACGACGTTCGAGGAGTCCTCCCGCCTCGACCCCGACACGTACGCGGCCCACGGCGGGTCGTTCCCGGTCAACGTGGAGAACGTGGGCATCATCGGTGCGGTCACCGTCTCCGGTCTGCCCCAACTCCAGGACCACCGCTTCGTGGTGGAGGCGCTGGAGCAGTTCCTGGGCCGGCCGTCGCAGTAGTCACCGGCGGGATTAACCCGAGGCTCCCTCCGGTTGGCACCGTCCATACACCTGACAGCCGGAGGGAAAGGGACCCGATGAGCGGCACCCTGAAGGAAACGGTCGGCCGGTACGGCATCTGGAGCGTCGGGCTCCGCTCGGAGGACCCGGCCCGCCGCGCCGAGATCGCCGAGGCGGCCGCCGAACTGGAGGAACTCGGCTACGGCGCGGCCTGGTTGGGCGGCAGCAGCGCAGCCCACCACGCCGTGCCGCTGCTGGCGGCCACCTCCCGGCTCGCCGTCGGCACCAGCATCCAGAGCATCTGGCAGTACGAGGCCGACGCGAGCGCCGCGGCCTTCGCCGAGGTGGACAAGGCCCACCCCGGCCGCTTCGTGCTCGGCCTCGGGGTGAGCCACGCCAAGCTCGCGGACCAGTACCGGCGCCCGTACTCGGCCCTGGCCTCCTATCTGGACGTCCTGGACGCGGCCGGGGTCCCCGCGAACCGCCGGGTCCTCGCCGCCCTCGGCCCGAAGACCCTGGAGCTGAGCCGGGACCGGGCGACGGGCGCGGTCCCGTACCTGGTCACGCCCGAGCACACCGCCCAGGCCCGCGAGATCCTCGGCGAAGCGGCGCTGCTGGCACCGGAGTTCATGGTCGTCCTGGAGACCGACCCGGCCCGCGCCCGCGCACTCGCCCGCGAGAGCCTCGCCCTGTACCTGACCCTGCCCAACTACACCAACAGCTTCCTGCGCCTGGGCTTCACCGAGGACGACCTGGCCTCCGGCGGCAGCGACCGGCTGGTCGACGCGCTGTACGCATGGGGCGACGAGGCCCGGATCAGGGACCGTGTGACCGCCTTCCTCGAGGCGGGCGCGGACCACGTGGCGCTCCAAGTGGTGGACGGCGGCTCGAGGGACGCCCTGCCGAGGGAGGCGTGGCGCAGGCTGGCGACTGTGCTGGCGTGACCGGAGGCGCCCGAAGGGGCGCGGGGAACTGCGCGATCAGCCACAACGGACCCGTAGCCGCCGTACGACCGCAGTTCCCCACCCGTTACGCGTTTTTGAACTCCTGCCGCTGACGCCCGAGCCCCTCAATCTCCAGCTCGACAACATCCCCGCCCCGCAAGAACGGCTTCGGCTCCGGCTGCCCGAGCGCCACCCCCGCCGGCGTACCGGTGTTGATGACATCACCGGGGTACAGCGTCATGAAGTGACTGACGTACCGGACGACTTCCGCGACCGGAAAGATCTGCTCGGCCGTGGTCCCGTCCTGCTTCAGCTCACCGTTGACCCACAGCTTCAGCGACAGATTCTGCGGATCCGGAACTTCGTCGGCCGTCACCAGCCACGGCCCCAGCGGATTGAACGTCTCGCAGTTCTTCCCCTTGTCCCAGGTGCCGCCCCGCTCGATCTGGAACTCCCGCTCGGACACGTCGTGCGCGACCGCGTACCCCGCCACATGCGCGAGCGCCTCCTCGGCCGACTCGACGTAGCGGGCCGTACGCCCGATGACGACCGCCAGCTCCACCTCCCAGTCGGTCTTCTCGGACCGGCGCGGCACGAGCACGGTGTCGTTCGGCCCCACGACGGTGTCCGCGGCCTTGAAGAAGATGACGGGCTCGGCGGGCGGCTCGGCCCCCGTCTCCCGGGCGTGGTCGTGGTAGTTCAGCCCGATGCACACGATCTTCCCGATCCGGCCCAGCGGCGGCCCGACCCGCAGCCCGGGCGCGTCGAGCGCGGGCAGTTCCCCGGCCTCGGCGGCGGTCCGGACCCGGCCGAGCGCGGCGTCGTCGGCGAGCAGCGCCCCGTCGATGTCGTCCACGATCCCCGACAGGTCCCGCAGGGTCCCCTCGGCGTCGAGCAGCGCGGGGCGCTCCGCCCCCGCCGTACCGACTCGCAGCAGCTTCATGGTCACAATCTCCCTCGATCGCGAACGCCCCGCCGATGGGTGCAGCCATCGGAGGACTGGTCGATCCTCCAAGGTCGACGTCCAGTCCGCAATACCCGGTTCACGTACTGGACCGTAACCAGACCCGCCTCGGCAATCCCTCAAAGATCCGCCGGCGATCCGCCGGCGATCCCTCAGCGATAGAGCACCGCGCGCTCCACGGCGCTCCAGGTCGTGCTGGTCACGACATACAGGGCGGCGGCCAGCGGCACCACGGCGACGGTGACGATCGTGAGGTACGACATGAAGGGCATGATCCTGCCGACCGCGGCGAACCCCGGGACCCGCTCGTCCCCGTCCCCCACCGGCAACGGACCGCCGGCGGCCGCCATCCGCTTCGTACGGACGTAGTTGAAGGTGGCGACGGCGGCGACGACGGCGAAGAGTGCGAGGTAGACGAGCCCGGCGCCCCCGAAGACCCCACCGTCGCCGAGGGCATCGGCCCATCGCCCGCCCAGCGGCGCCGCGAACAGCTGATGCGTCAGCAGCCCGTTGCCGTCCCCGCCGATCGTCGAGTTCGAGAACAGGTGGTAGAGGAGGAAGAAGGCGGGCAACTGGAGGAGGCTGGGCAGACACCCGGACAGCGGCGCGACCTTCTCCTCGGCATGCAGCTCCAGCACCGCTTTCCGGAGCTTCTCCGGATTCTTCGCGTGCTTCTTCCGCAACTCGGCGACCTTCGGCTGGAGCGCGGCCCGGGCGCGCTGACCACGGGCGGCGGCCCGGGACAGTGGATGCACGAGGAGCCGTACGAGCGCGGTGAACACAATGATCGCGGCGGCGGCCGCGGAGGCGTGGAAGAGCGGCTGGAGCAGGTCGGCGAGCCGCTCGACCAGGTTGGCGAAAACGGACATGGGTGAGCCCTCCGTGGGTCTCGTCGTGCCGAGTGATGCGGGATGGCGGCATGACGACCCGCGCGGGGTCACCCACGTGTGTCGGGGTGATCGCCCTACGCGGTGGTCGCCGGGAGGGCGTTTCCGGGCGCTCGCGGACGCGGCCGCCCCGAGGCGTCGGGATCGCGTTGCGGCAGGAAGGCCGTACGGCGGTCGCGGTCGCGGATGGCCGTACGCACCCGGGTGGGCGGCACGGCGGGCGCGCAGCGCGCGGCAATGAGCGAGCAGACGGCGAGAGCGGACCCGGCCGCGGCGGTCGCGGCGAGCGCGACGGTGGCGGAGAGGGTGCCGGTGTCGAGGAGCGCGATGTCGAGCAGCAGGAGCAGCACGACGGCGGCGGGACGCGGGGATGCCCAGCGGCGAACCATGAGCTGCCCCTCCCCTCGACGACCTGAACTCGGGTCTACGGCCCGTCGTACTCCCGCTGCTTATGCGTGTCCGGTCTCGAGGGGCTCCAACAACCGCTTGGGCTTGAGGAGCGCACGGCTGACCGGATCGGCCGGGTCGGGATCGAGTCCCGGTCCCGGCGTAATGAGGACGTCCGCAGGGGGTACGAAGGTTCCGCAGGCGGGGCATTCGCCGTACGGCCCGAGTTCCGTACCGCAGTCCACGTGCCGGAAGTAGCGCAGCCGGGTCTCACTGAAATGCTCGCGCCCCCAGACCGCGAGCGCCCGCAGCGCCGGCCACAGGGCGATGGCGCGGTCGGTCACGACGTACTCGTCCCGTGGCGGCGACTCCTGGTACCGGCGCTTTTCGAGGATCCCCTCCTCGGTGAGCGTCTTCAGGCGGGCCGAGAGGACGGCGCGCGGGATGCCGAGGTGGACGAGGAAGTCGTTGTAGCGCCGGACGCCGTAGAGCGCGTCGCGGACGACCAGCAGCGTCCACCGCTCGCCGACGACCTCCAGCGCGCGGGCGATCGAGCATTCCTGCGTCGCGTAGTCCTTGCCCAGTGCCATGGCGTCCACCTTAGCCACTTTCCGAAGTGTTGGTTCAATGACCGAACCGACGGTGTTACGGTACACCCATGACAAGGTTCAATGAAAGAACTCTCCAGGCAGAGGCAGCCACGCCCGCAGCCACGCAAAGCGCACCGCACACGGCAGCGCACACGGCAGCGCACACGGCAGCGCACGCGGCAGCGAACGCGGCACCAAAGTCGGCACCGAAGGCTGAAGCACCCCCGCACCCCCGGGCCACGCTCGCCCTGACCAGCGCCGCGACGGCGGTGGCGCTGATGACGTACACGGCCCCGGTGGTCACGCTCCCCGGCACGGTGGCCGCCCTGCACACCCCCGTCTCCGCCCAGGCCTGGCTCCTCAACGGCACCCCGCTGGGCCTCGCCGCCCTGCTCCTGGTGGCGGGCAGCCTGGCCGACGACTACGGACGCCGCCGCATCTTCCTGCTCGGCACCCTGGCCCTGGGCGTGACGACGGCCCTCAGCGCCCTGTCAACCACGACCTGGGTGTTCACGCTGACCCGCATAGCCCAGGGCGCGGCCAGCGCGGCGATCCTGGCGAGCAGTCTCGGCCTGCTGGTGGCCGCCTTCCCGAGCCCGCGTGGCCGGCTGCACGCGACGGGCGTGTGGGGCGCCTTCGTCAGCGGCGGCATTGCGGTCGGCCCGCTGATCGCCGGATCACTGCCCGACTGGCGGGTGGCGTACGGCGTCCTGGGCGCGGCGTCGCTGGCCGTGGCCGCGCTGGCCGTCCGCCCCCTGGCAGAGTCCCGCTCACCGCGGGGCGGCCGTCCGGACCTGCTGGGCGCACTCACCTTCGGCCCGGCGCTGGTGGCACTGGTCGCGGCGCTGACCCTGGGCCGGGACGGCTGGCTGCGGGCACCGGTCGAGCTGCTGTTCGTGGCGGCCGTGCTGCTGCTCGGAGTGTTCGCGCTGGTGGAGCGGCGCGTGCGCACCCCCATGATCGACCTGGGCCTGCTGCGCCACCGCCGCTTCCTGGCGTCCTCGGCGGCCGGCCTGTTCACGGGCCTGACGGTGATCGGCCTGTTCAGCTTCCTCCCCGCGGTGCTGCAGCAGGCGCTGCACATGACGGCCATGAATACGGCCTGGCTGTTCCTCCTGTGGTCCGGCCTGTCCTTCGGGGTGGCCCTGCAGGCCAAGCGCCTGGCGGGCCGCGTGGCCCCGCGCCGGCAAATGGCCATCGGCTTCCTCCTGCACGCCGCCGGCGCCCTGACGATGCTCGGCGCGATAGCCGCGGGTTCCTGGCCCCGCCTGATCCCCGGCCTGATCCTCGGCGGCGTCGGCAGCGGCCTGCTGAACGCCGCGCTGCCCCTGCTGGCGGTGGAGTCGGTCCCGGTCGCTCGCGCGGCCATGGGCTCCGGCGCCCAGCAGACGTTCCGCTACATCGGCTCCTGCGCGGGCGTGGCCCTGACGATCGCCCTCGTCACGTCCTCTTCCGGCGGCCTCGGCCAGGGGACGAACGTGGCGATCGTGGTGTCGGCGGCGCTGGCCGTGGTGGGGGCGGTGAGTGTGGTGGCGCTGCGGGAGCGTGGCTGAACGACGTCCGTCGGCCTACGACCGGGGCCGCATCGAAGTCAGCTTCCCCCACACCACCATCCGGTACTTGGAAGTGAACTCCGGAGTGCAGGTGGTCAGGGTGACGTAGTACCCGGGGTCGTCGTAGCCGTACGCGGGCCTCACAACGGAGCGCGGTACGGGCCGTACCACGCCCGAGTCCCGGGACGAGGTCCGCGGAAGGATCTTGTCGACGCTGTACGTGTACGTCGCCGACCTGGTCTCGACCTCCACGACGTCCTTGGGGCGCAGCCGCGGCAGATACCGAAACGGCTCGCCGTGGGTGTTCCGATGCCCCGCGACCGCGAAGTTGCCCGCCTGGCCCGGCTGTTGGGTGCCGGGATAGTGACCGACGTACCCCTTGTTGAGGACGTTCCGCTTGCTCACCCCCTCGGCGACCGGCACACGCAGGTGGAGTCGGGGGATGGTCAGGATGGCGTACGCCTGGGAGCTTCGCGGAAGCGACGAGCCGACGGTGACGTACGACGACCGCTGCCGCCCGCCCGCCCCCGAGCCCAACGTCGGAGAGGAGGACTCCACGGAAGGCGCCTCGGTGCCGGCGGACTCCCCGGAAGAACCGGAGGAACCGGAGGAACCACCCCCGCCCCCCGTCCCCCACTCCCGCTCCAGCGCCTCCACCTTCCGCTCGGCTCCTCGCCTGGCCTCCCGATTGGTCCACCACAACTGATGCACGACCAGCAGCAGGAGTACGACCCCGACGGTCACGAGGACCTCACCCCCGGCCCACACCGCCCGCCGGCGCCGGGCACGCCTCCGTCGGCTGCTGTGCTGCACCACGCGAACGACGGAAGCCCGCATACGAACGCCTCCCTCACCGGCCCCGGGACGCCGCCCGCACGATAAGGCGCACACCGCCAACTCGCCAGAGCCGTGGGCATTCCTGCCGGACACCGGCCGTACATCTGCTTCGTACACGGTTCTCTCCGGAAAGACGGTCGCCGTACCCTTCGCGGCGAAGTCGGCGCAGACGCTCCAGGTGGACGCAGTGGCGGCGTGAGCCGCCGCACAGGCCCCGGTCCCGGCCCCACAGGAATCCGGAAATCCTGACGCCTCCGTAGCTCTGCCGACCAGCGCATACCTCTCCCTATGTCATAGGTCGGCAGTACGGTGTCCCCCATGCGCCCCGACACGCCTGCCGAGAACGTCGACCACACCGCCGAAGCGGCACGCCTGGAGCGGACCGCCGGCCTGTACCCCGCGGACGCCGAGGCCCTGCTGCTGCAGTCCGCGGCCCACCTGGAACTGGCCGGCGACCGCCCCGCCGCGACCACGCTCTACGACCGCCTGCTGTCCACTCCGGACGCGTTGGAGAACCCCCACCTGGTACGGGCCCTGAAGGCCTCGAACCTCTGGGAGTACGGCCATGAGGCCGAGGCCCGCGCGATCATCGACGGAGTCCGCGCGTCCGCCCCGCGGGACGCGGCCCCCTGGGTGATCGTCGCCGAGGCCCTGGAGTCCCACGACGAGTTGGAGGCGGCGCAGGCCACGTTCACGGAGGGGACGACCCTGCTCCTGACGGACGTGACGGAGCCCCCGTACTCGACCCGTCCCCTCCTGTTCGGCCGCCACCGGGTACGCCGCATGCTGGGCCTGGCCCACGACGACTGGGACGCCCTGGCGGACACCCTGCACTCCTCACCGGTGTCCCTGGACGAGCTGCACGACCCCAAGCGGGTGTGGTCCCTGGGCTCGGACAACCCGGCGGAACTGGAAGCGGAGATCTCCCGCCTCCGCGCGGAACTCGGCGCCTACCGAGAGGCACTGTCCCGCCCCTTCCCGGTGGCCGTGCTGCACTGGCCGCAGGGTGAGCTGGAGGAGCTGGTAGAGGCTTACCCCGCCCTGGCGACCGAGTACCCGTCCCGCGAGGAACACCTCACGACGATAGAGGCCTCGCTGCGGGAGCTGGCGTCCTCCGGGACGCCGAACCTGGGAATCGTGACGGGGACGGTGCCTTCTTATGAGGCGTTCGCTGCGTCGGAGGGGGCATCGCCGGGGGACGTGACCTTGCTGCCGCAGTATGCGACGACGCTGGCGGCACGGGGGCGGGCTGTGGCTTGGCCTCCGCAGAGGGGGGCGGGGTGTTGGTGCGGGACAGGGCAGGCCTACGGGGCGTGTCACGGAGCCGAGTAGACACTTCAGCCCCGAACACTGGCGTCCTACTTGAGGCTGTGAGCCCCGGCCTTACGGCTGGCTGGGGCCACCGACCTCTTGCCACCACTCTCGGTGGTACCGGATATATTCCTGGTGCACCCTGTGCTTCTTGTGCGTCTTGAGTTTTGCCCGCACGTTTTCACCGAACACTCCAGCGCGCACAATGATCGACCAGTCGTCCCCGATGAGAATCGACCCAATGTCCAGTCGCACATGACAGTTAGGACAGAGGCACAGGATGTTCCTCTCAACGTCTGGGCCATTGTGTGGCGTACCTAGGGGCTTTATGTGGGCACCTTCGCTGTACGACTTCCCATCTGGACCAGCCAAACGAAGGCCACATATCTGGCACTCATCGCCGTAGAGTTCCTTGATGCGTCGCGCCGCGGCAGCATCGCGCACTATGCGCTGTATGTGCGTCGCGCGCGTCATCGGAAACTTCTCCCCGTCCGGCCACTCGTGATCCCTTCGCTCGTCCGATCCACTCTCCGATTCGTCGTCGAGCAACTCTTCCTGCCGCTCCAACACCGAGGCGATCCCACGCTCCGCGGAGGTCAACTCCTGCTCAGGGCCAGCAAGTCGCTCCAAGTCAAACTGGCATATCTCGACGGGTGAGCCGTCGGGGGCTGAAGATTTAGACATGGCGGTACGGACGGCGGTGATCTCGTACAGGCCGTCATATCGGTAGCTGTCGGGAAGCGAATACCGCTGGTCACCTTCAGGGCCGCGAATTATTCGAATCCTATACCCACGCTCAAAACTAAGCTTCAGCGCCGCATTGTCTCGGTACTCCCAGGATTGGCTCCGCAGGAGCGTCCTACCGTCCTTGCTCTTGTCTTTATCCGGCGAGGCGCCCGTGTATTGAATCCAGTTCCAACCATCCTCATCGTCTTCGTACCCCCCGTTCAAGACGATGGCGTCCGCAACGTAGCTGCCGTCCTTGTCTTTCAGCCGAGAGATGCCTCGCATGGTGTCGCCATGCAGATTGGCGTTCTTCACATCCGTCCGACGCGGGAAGACCGCACCAGGGACGACGCCGTGTATGTGACCGATGACTCGCTCTCCCATAGCCCCATGGTCGCGCATGCTGATCACTCGTGTCACACATCAAGCGAAAACTTGGCTGGTAGCTGTAGGTCCGTGATCACCATGATCCTAACTACCGACCGCTTCCCGGAGTTCGGCAGCCGCGTTGCGCCGCCACGGAACCCGTATAGGTCTCGCGGGTCAGGTCCTCTGGCCCAATACCTAGCTCGGCCAGGACGGAACGGATGTCGTCGAGGGCCTTGCTCACCTCACCCTCGTCGACAAGCGTCTCCACTTCGAGAAATGTCCCGTTGATCTCAGGTACACGGACGAGGGTGGCGAGCATACGGCGGCCGCGCGTCACGAACTCGTAGTTACGACAGCGCTTTTCGAACGCGATGACCTCGACGCAACCGAGACCGCGCAGGATGGCGTGCGCGGCTTCTGCATCCTCAACGAGTGTCTCGTGCTCGGGCTTGGATCCCGAGTCTTCGTCAACCGCGGCCTCCTTGAAGGTGAGCAGCGTCCGTGTGCTGTCCGCCCCGTGCACCGTCCGGACGCGCAACTCCTGGTCCTCCCTTTCCAGCGCGTCGTCGGGACGGTCGTAATACGTATCCCGGTACACCTCGACGCGTGCCGTGGCGCGCTCGTCCAGGTGCCTCATGACCGACTCCGGTGAGTGGACTCGGGCCTTCAACTCCGCCTCGATCACGGGCCCTTCCCCTCTCGTCGTCACACCGTGCGCCGTGCGTCGGCAATGACGGCCTCAGACATCGCAGCACATGGGAGGGAACACGATGACCGTCACTGTCCGCGAGTCGTACCGGCCGTTCCCTCGTCGATGACGACGAGTTCGACATGCTCGCCGCGTTCTGCGCCGACGAATACGGCCTGGAAGGCTGCGTCGCCGAGCGTATCGTCGACCAGGCGCTTGCCCTGGTCTTCGTCATGGGCTCGACGGGCGAGGGGGCCGACATGGCCCCGTCCCAACAGGTCGATCCGGGATGGCACACGCTCATCCTGCACACCAGCTGGTACGCCGGCTGGTGCGAGCGGCACTTCGGGTACTTCCTGCATCACCAGCCAAACTCCAATGTCCGCACTCGCGGGCTGATGGTCGATGTCGTCGGCAGGATCCGTGAAGCCGGATTCGAGGTCGATGAACGGCTGTGGGGTACAGCGGCCGACTGCAATCCGCCTGCCTGCTGCGGCGACGGACCCTGCTGCTGACCCATGTTCCACCCGTCAAAGCGGGCCGGTTCTCTCGTTGGCCGGCCCGCCACCCCCACGCGAGAAACGAACTGACACACGTGTCCCTGACCGAGCTCCCCGCGACCAGCCGCGTGACGGTATTCCTCCCCGACAGCCTCACTGTCGCCTACACGACGCAGTCCAGTGATGAGCGCTGCCTGGGTGACATCGGGCTCGTCACCGTCGTCAGCGAGCAAAGCGACGGGGAAGAGTTGTGGCGCCTGGCTTTGGATCTCGGTGGACGCACAGGTGAGGGAGACCGGGCACGGTGGATCCTCACTCAGGCAAGCTGCGCTCGGATGGTCGCGACATACAGGGATCTGCCGAACGCGACGTGGATGGCGCACATCCGGCGCCGCTTCGACCTGGGCGCGCTCTTTGCGAATCACGGGGTCCTGATGACCGGACGGATCGTGCTGTCTGAGAGCTGAGGTCTGAGGTCCAACGTCTGATCCAACCTCATCGATCTTCGATACCGAATGAGACGATCGGTGCACCACCACAGCTATCTATGGATCGGGCCGAAGGCGCGTTTCAATGACGAAGCCCTGCGGCGACCTCCGTATCCCGGAGCCGCCTCCAGCCGGAAGCAGGCCGGAGCTGATTCAGCGCTATCGCGAGGTCGCGGTGGAGTTCCCGGTCGTCGATCTTCCGCCACTGGAAACGGCGTACTGGCTCGTGAAGCCGCGTTCCATGGTTCGTGGCACGTGGGATGAGGCCACCGTTGCTGGTCAACTCCTCTGCTGCGATGCTGAGTTCAGGGGCAAAACCCTCAAGAAAAATACCCGCCCGACGGCAAGTCCCTGGGCCACGGCCCCGACTACGCGTCGAAGACACCGGTCACCTACTCCACGGAGACACCTGAGGCACGCAAGCTGTGGTGGCGGATCCGCGGAGCGCTGAAGTGGCCGCAAAGGGCGCTCGTGATCACGCCCCCGCGCCGCGGATCGCGCTCCACAGCTCCGCCATCTCCTCCCCCACCTCAGAAGCCGACAACAGCAACGGCTCGTCGTACTCAGGTACGGGCGGGAAGGCGATCGCTCCCGCCTCCGTCGCGATCAGGTACGCCGGCAGGCCGTCCACCGCGTGGAACTCGCCGATCGCTGCCGCCGTGGCGCGGCCCGCGGCTACCTGGGACAGGGAGAGTGCCGTCGAGCCCATCACCCTGGTCGTGCAGTGGCGGGCGGAGAGGGCGGCAAGGAGGGTGTCCAGGCCCGGCCAGTGGGCGTGGGCTGCCCATTCCGTGAGGAAGATGTGGCCCGTGAGGGTGGTGTGGGTGGCTGCCTGGATAGGGGTGCCGTTCAGGTGGGCGCCCCTGCCTCGGATTGCCGTGAACGTCTCGCCTCGCCAAGGGTCGGCCACCAGGCCGAGCAAGGGTGTGCCGTCGGGGGCTGCCAGGCCCAGGGAGAAGGAGCACCAGCCGATGCCGTGGGCGTAGTTCGTGGTGCCGTCCACCGGGTCCACCACCCAGTACGGGGCGTTCGGGGTGGCCGGCTCGTGGGTGCCGTACTCCTCGCCCTCGATGCCGTGGGTCGGGAAGGCCGATCGTAGGACCGAGCGGACGTGGGTCTCGATCGTCTCGTCCGTCTGCGTGACGATGTCCGCCGGGCTCGCCTTCTCTCGTACCCCGCCGTCACGCGGGCGGCGGATCGCCTCCGACGCCCAGGCGGCGAGGTCGGTCGCGATCGTCAGGGCTCGGTCGAGGTCCAGGGCTTCGGCCGGGTGCTGTGCGGGATCATCCAAGTCGCTGTCGTTCACGGTGTCACGGTCTTGTAGAGGTACGTCTGCTGTCCAGACGTGGACTGCCGGGTGCCGGGTCGCATGCGCGCCGGGATTGATTGGCAGCTTGCGGGTGGGTGGCTGAAATCTTTTTCGGCGTTCGGCGACGGATTTTCCGGTCGTGGCTGGTCTTGATGTGGAACGCAAGCCACCACCGCTGGGAGTGCCTGATGTCCGAGACAACCTTTGAGGCCGCCGTCGTCACCGGAGCCGGCCGTGGCTTCGGGCGCGCCATTGCCGCCGCGCTCGTCGCCGGAGGAACCCGTGTTGTCGGTGTCGCCCGTGAGGAAGGGGAGCTGCGCGCCGTGCGGGACCTGCTCGGTGAGGGGTTCACTGCCGTCGTCGGCGATGCCACCGACGAGGGTCTCGTGCGGGACGTGATCCGTGAGTACCGGCCGGGGCTGCTCGTGCTCAACGCCGGGGCCACCCCGCACATGGCTCCCCTGCAGGAGCACACCTGGGAGACGTTCAGTCGGAACTGGCACGTCGACACCCGGCACGTGTTCCTCTGGAGCCGGGCGGCGCTCGTGGAACCGCTGGCGCCGGGGAGTGTCGTGGTCGCGATGTCCAGTGGGGCCGCTCTGGCCGGGTCTCCGCTCAGTGGTGGGTACGCCAGTGCCAAGCAGGCCATCCGGTACATCCGGGGGTACGCGGCGGAGGAGTCGGAGAGGGGTGGGCTCGGTATTCGGTTCGTTGCGTTGCTTCCGCAGCTGACGCCGGCCACCGGGCTCGGCTCCGTCGGGGTCGCGGGGTACGCCGCCCGGCAGGGGGTCGACCCGGACACCTTCGTTGAAGGGCTCGAGCCCATTCTCAGTCCGGAGCAGGTCGCCAAGGCCGTCGTCCACGTCGCCGGGGACTCCTCCAGCGCTTCGGAGTACCGGGTCAGCGGTGCCGGGCTGCGTCCGCTCGGCTGAACCGCGTGACAATGGAAATGGCCGTACCACGGGGAGCCGCCGTGATGACGTCCGACAGCGACTTCGCCACCCTGGCCGAGCCCTACCGTCCCGAGTTGCTCGCGCACTGCTACCGGCTCCTGGGGTCGATTCATGACGCCGAGGACCTGGTGCAGGAGACCTATCTGCGGGCCTGGCGCGGGTATGGGCGGTTCGAGGGGCGCTCCTCGGTGCGGCGGTGGCTTTACAAGATCGCGACGATGGCCTGCCTCACGGCCCTGGAAACGCGGTCCCGGCGGCCGCTCCCGTCAGGGCTGGGCGCGCCCTCGGACGATCACCGGGTTGCTGTGGCCGACCGTGATCCGTCGGTGCCGTGGCTCCAGCCGGCACCCGACTCGCTGTTCGGGACCGGAGACCCGGCGACGGTCGTGGCCGGGCGGACCGGAGTGCGGCTGGCCTTCATCGCCGCGCTTCAGCTCCTGAGCGCGCGGCAGCGGGCCGTGCTGACCCTGCGCGACGTGCTGGCGTTCCGCACGACCGAGGTCGCCGAGATTCTCGATACGACGGCTGCAGCTGTTGACAGTGCGTTGCGTCGGGCGCGGGCCCGCCTGGCCGAGGCCGGGCCGGTCGAGGATGATGTGGCCGAGCCGGACGAGGGGGCGCTCCGGGAGCTGCTCGACCGTTATGTCGACGCGTTCACCCGGGCCGACGCCGGCGCGCTGGTGGAGCTGTTGCGGGCCGACGTCGAGATGGAGATGCCGCCGATCCCGACCTGGTTCACCGGTCGGCAGGCCGTCATCGGCTTCCTGAGCGGTCGGGTCCTGCGCAGCGACCTGTGGCGGATGGTGCCCACCCGGGCCAACGGCCAGCCCGCCCTCGTCGTCCACAAGCATGCGGGTGGCGCTCTGTACGAGGCCTACGGTGTCCAGGTTCTGACGCTGATCGGGGCTCGGATCGCTCGTATCACGGCCTTCAACGAGCCAAGTCTCGTGCCTGCGTTCGGCCTTGAGGCCACGCTCACGGTCTGAGGAACGCGGCGATCCTCGTGCACAGGGCCTTCGGCCGGTCCGTTAGCCTCGGCCGCGGAACACAGACAAACGGAGGCAGGCATGGCGAAGGTTCCCAGCTCGGTGATCGCCGCGGGCGGGCTCGTCGGCGGGTACGGTGTCGCCCGCTGGACCAAGAAGAGGCCGCTGGGCGGGGCTGTACTGGCCGTCGCCGGCGCGGCCGCCGCTCAGCAGTGGCGCGCGCAGGCCGGTGCGAAGGCCGCGGGGGCGCTGACCGCCGCGTATGTCGCCGCCTTCGCCGGGTCCCACCCGCTGGCCAAGAGGGTCGGCGCCTGGCCGTCCGTCCTCGGCGCCGCCGGCGCCGTGGCCCTGGCCTCCTGGGCCGTCGCCGACCGCAGGGCCTGACGGCAGGACCTTTCAGGAGTTCTCAGGCGGTCGGTACCGGCTCCCCCTCCGTCCGCTTGAACGCCCGCCGGTACGCCTGCGGGCTCGTCCCCACCACCCGCCGGAACCGTTCCCGGAAGGCCGTCGGCGAGCCGAAGCCGGCCTGGGTGGCGATGCGTTCGACGGGGTGCGCGGTGTTCTCCAGCAGGTACTGCGCACGCCGCACCCGCGCCCGGTGCAGCCACTGCAAGGGCGTCGTGCCGGTCTGTTCGCGGAAGCGGCGGTTGAGGGTACGGGTGCTCATGCCCGCCTGAGCGGCGATCTCGTCAAGGCTGAAGTCCCGGTCGCAGTTGTCCTCCAGCCAGCTCAGCAGCGGCTCCAGGGTCGCGCCGGCCGGGGCCGGGGGCTGGTCGTGGACGATGAACTGGGCCTGTCCGCCCTCCCGTTCGAGGGGCATGACGCACAGACGGGCGGCGTGCGCGGCGACCGCCGAGCCGTGGTCCCTGCGGATCATGTGCAGGCACATGTCCATCGCGGCGGCCGCGCCCGCCGAGGTGAGGAACTGTCCGTTGTCGACGTACAGGACGTTCGGGTCGACGGTCACCTCCGGGTACATCGCGGCCAGGTCCCGGGCCGCGGCCCAGTGGGTCGTCGCGCGCAGCCCGTTCAGCAGGCCCGTCGCCGCGAAGACGAACGCACCCACGCAGATCGAGGCGACGCGCGTGCCGTTCGCCGCCGCGGTGCGCACCGCCTCCGCGACCTCCGGCGGCAGCGGGACCGTGGGGTCGGCGACGCCGGGCAGGATGATCGTGTCGGCCTCGGCCAGCTCCTCCAGCCCGTACGGCGCCCGGACCGTGAACGCCCCCGCCGCCGCGCTCACCTCCTCCGCGGGCGAGCACACCCGCACCCGGTAGGCTGCCCGGCCGTCCGGCAGCCGGGCCCAGCCGAAGGTGTCGATCGGGGCGGTGAGGTCGAACGGGACGACCTCGTCCAGCGCGAGTACGGCCACGGTGTGCATGGCAAGAAGGTAGCCGTGCGACGGATTGTCGCCAACCGGTAGGGCATCTGCCTCGGTCGGCGTCCGCTACGGTGGCGAGAATCCGTTGGCTCATGGCAGTACTGCCACTTCTGCAAGATCCACGGCCCGCCTAGCGTCGCCCCGTGACCAAGTTCCTCCTCGCCGTGCATGTGCTCGCGGCCATCGTCGCCGTCGGCCCCGTCACCGTCGCGGCCAGCATGTTCCCGCCCGCCGCCCGCCGCGTCCTGGACTCGCCGGACGACCTCCGGGCGACGGAGACCGTCGGGCTGCTGCACCGGATATGCCGGGTGTACGGGGTCGTCGGTGTCGTCGTTCCCGTCTTCGGGTTCGCCACCGCGAGCAACATGGGTGTGCTCGGCGACGCCTGGCTGATCGTGTCGATCGCGCTGACGGCTCTCGCCACGCTCGTGCTGGTTGCGCTGGTGCTGCCCCGGCAGAGTGCGCTGGTCGAGGGCGGCGGCACGCGGGAGGCGACTGTGCGGCTCGCCATGTTCACGGGGCTGTTCAACCTGTTGTGGGCCACGGTCACGATCCTGATGATCGTGCGGCCGGGGTCGACCACAGGCGCGTGAGCCCCCGGCTTCTGCGCCGGGATCGCGGTGGGCGCGCGGCTGAACAGGTGCCGCTCGCTGGTGGCGGGCGGGTGCGGGTCGCGCAGCCCGGCGCTGCGGGGTCCCGCTGCGCCCACCCTTCCTCAAGTGATCATGCGGCCTTCGCCGGCGCCACCGTCAGCGGACGCGCGATGTCCTCCAGGGAGCGGCGTTCCGCGCGGACCGCCAGGACCGCTGCCACCAACCCCGCCGCGCACATCAGCGACGCGCCGATCTGGAAGGCCAGGACCGTGTCGGCGACCTTGCCCGTGCCGGTGAGGTCGGCGAACAGGAGGGGGCCGCTGATGCCGCCGGCCGCGGTGCCGAGGGCGTAGAAGAAGGCAATGGACATGGCCCGGGTCTCCATCGGGAAGACCTCGGACACCGTGAGGTAGGCGCTGGAGGCGCCCGCCGAGGCGAAGAACAGGACCGCGCACCAGCATGCCGTCAGCGTGGCCGCGTTCAGGGAGCCCTGGCCGAACAGCCAGGCCGTGCCGAACAGGAGCAGGCCGGAGAGCAGGTAGGTCGAGGAGATCATGACCCGGCGGCCGACCGTGTCGAAGAGCCTGCCGAGCAGCAGCGGGCCCATGAAGTTGCCGATCGCGATGACGGCGAAGTAGTAGCCGGTGTGGTCCGCGGGGACGTCGAAGAACTTGGTCAGGATGGCGCCGAAGCCGAAGGTGATCGCGTTGTAGAGGAAGGCCTGGCCGATGAAGAGCGAGAAGCCGAGCACGGCCCGGCGGCGGTAGTCGGAGAACACCGTGCGGGCGATCTCCAGGAAGCCGATGCTCTTGCGCTGGTGGATCACCAGCTCGCCCTCGGGCTCGGCGAGCGGCTCGCCCTTCTCGGCCTCGACCTGCTTTTCGATCGAGGAGACGATCTGCTCGGCCTCCTTCTCCCTGCCGTGGATCAGCAGCCAGCGCGGGCTCTCGGGGACGTGGCGTCGTACGAGCAGGATCACCAGGGCGAGGACGGCACCCAGGGCGAAGGTCAGACGCCAGCCGAGGTCGGCGGGCAGGAGGGCGGTGTTCAGCGCGACGATGGACAGCAGCGATCCGGCGACCGCGCCCACCCAGAAGCTGCCGTTGATGATCAGGTCGACGCGGCCGCGGCAGTAGGCGGGGATCAGCTCGTCGATCGCGGAGTTGATGGCCGCGTACTCGCCGCCGATGCCGAAGCCGGTCAGGAAGCGGAAGAGGAAGAACCACCACGTCGAGAAGGAGACCGCGGTCAGGGCGGTGGCGCCCAGATAGACCGCGAGGGTGATCATGAAGAGCCTTTTACGGCCGTAGCGATCGGTGAGGCGGCCCCAGAAGAGGGCGCCGGAGCAGGCACCCGCCACATACAGCGCGGCCGCGACGCCGGTGATCTGGCCCGATGAGATCGCGAGTCCGCTGCCAGGCTCGGACAGGCGGCTCGCGATGTTGCCGACGACCGTGACCTCGAGGCCGTCGAGGATCCACACGGTGCCCAGGCCGATCACGATCGTCCAGTGCCAGTGCGACCAGGGCAGGCGGTCGAGCCGGGCGGGGATGCGGGTGGTGATGGTCCGGCCGGTCGCGGCGTCGACGGTGGTCATGGGCCTCCTCCTCGTCGAGGAACGCCCGTCGAGTGCCCTGAGGGGCGGGGTCTATGCCCCGAGCCCCCGCGAGACGGTGTAGATCAGCAGGCCGGCCAGGGAGCCCACCACGGTGCCGTTGATCCGGATGAACTGCAGGTCGCGGCCGATGTGGGCCTCGATCTTGCGGGTCGTGTGCTCGGCGTCCCAGCTCGCCACCGTGTCGGTGATCAGGGAGGTGATCTCCTTGCGGTAGGTCGTCACGACGTGCACCGCGGCGCCCTCGACCCAGCTGTCGACCTTGTTCTGGACCTTGGGTTCGGTGGCCATGCGGGCGCCGAGGGAGAGCAGGGAGGCGCGGACGCGCAGGCGCAGCTCGCTGCGCTCGTCCTCGGCCGCGGAGACGATCATGGATCGCACGGCCGTCCAGGCGGACGCGATCAGGTCCTGGACCTCGCCACGGCCGAGCACCTCGCCCTTCAGCCGCTCGACCCGCGCGCGGGTGTCGGTGTCGGACTGGAGGTCGGAGGCGAAGTCGGTGAGGAAGCGGTCGAGGGCGCCGCGGGCGGGGTGGGAGGGCATGTCGCGCATCTCGGCGCAGAAGCGGAGCAGCTCCTTGTAGACGCGTTCGCCGACCTTTTTGTCGACGAAGCGCGGGGTCCAGCCCGGGGCGCCGCCCTGGACGGCGTCCATGACCTGGTCGTCGTGCAGGACGAGCCAGTCGTGGGCCCGGGTGACGACGAGATCGACGACCCGTTTGTGGCCGCCGTCGGCGACGACCTTCTCCAGCATCTTCCCTATGCCGGGCGCGATCTCCTGGGCGTCGGCGCGACGGGTGATCGCCTCGCCGACCACCGCCTGGACGTCGGAGTCGCGCATGACCGTGAGGGCGCCGCGCAGGGCCGTGGCCAGCTCCGCGGTCACCCGGTCGGCGTGCTCCGGCTCCGCCAGCCAGGCGCCGAGCCGGCTGCCGATGCCGACGGTGCGCAGCCGCTGCCGTACGACGTCCTGGGAGAGGAAGTTCTCGCCGACGAATTCGCCCAGGGAGACACCCAGCTGGTCCTTCTTGTTGGGGATGATCGCGGTGTGCGGAATGGGCAGGCCGAGGGGGTGGCGGAACAGGGCGGTGACCGCGAACCAGTCGGCCAGGGCGCCGACCATGCCGGCCTCGGCGGCCGCGGCCACGTAGTCCGCCCAAGGGCCGGCGCCCTGGCCGGAAGCCCATTTGGCGAGGACGTACACGACGGCCACGAACAGCAGCATCCCGGTCGCCGTGAGTTTCATGCGCCGTACCCCGCGCTGCCGCTCCTCGTCGGCGGGGGTGAAGGCGCTCATGGATTTGTAGGACGGGGCACTGGTCTGTGGTGCCGTTGCCGCTTCCGCTTCCGTACGTTCCATTTGCTCCACCCGTTCGGTGATCCCGCACACATTGTCCCTTCCTGACCGACTCCTGGAACGGAACAGGAGTTCCCGGCGTCTGTCGGAAAGGGGGTTTGGGCAGGGTCCTGTCAGTTCTCCCGGACCCATGTCGCATCATGGACACAACAGATCGGAGCCTCGGGCTCCCACCGTCCGAGGAGAACAACACAAGCATGACCAGGCGTCATGGCTATGCCCTGCTCAGTGCCGTCGTCGCGCTGGTCCTGGCCCTGTGCGCCGCCATCTTCGTGACGGTCGCGGCCGACGACGGCATGCCGCGCCACGGCACCGGCGCGAGCCGCCCGCACCACGACTCCTCGGCCGCTCCCGCCTCCACCGGCACCTGGGTCGGCTCCTGGTCCACCTCCCCGGTCGGCGCCGAACCGGGCACCGAGACCGACGGACTGGCGGGGCGTTCGGTGCGCAACGTCGTGCACGCGAGCACCGGGGGTACGAGTGCCCGGATCACACTGTCCAATCTCTACGGCCAGTCGCCGCTGACCATCGGCCACGCCTCGATCGCGGTCGCGGCCGGCGACAACACCGCGGCGGCCACGGCACAGACGATGCGCCGGCTCACCTTCGGCGGCAGTCCCGACGTGGTCATACCGGCGGGCGGGCAGGTGCTGAGCGACGCCGTGCGCATCGCGATACCGCACGAGACGGACGTCCTGGTCACCACGTACTCCCCCACCCCGTCCGGGCCGGTCACCTACCACCCGCACGCCCGGCAGGTGTCGTTCCTCGCACAGGGCGACCACACGGAGGACCCGGACGGCGCCCCGTACACCGAACAGACGCCGTACTGGCGCTATCTGACGGCCCTCGACGTGCTGAGCAACGAGTCCGACGGCACGGTCGTCGTGCTCGGCGACTCGATCACCGACGGGATCACCTCCACCGAGGGCGCCAACCACCGCTGGACGGACGTCCTTTCGCAGCGGCTGCGCGCGGCGCTCGCGGGCGGCCGCCGGGACGTGCCCCGTTACAGCGTCGTCAACCAGGGCATCAGCGGCAACCAGGTGCTCGCGAACGGACTCGGGCGGCCCGCCGACAACCAGAGCGGCCTGGGCCGCTTCGGCCGGGACGCGCTCTCCCGTACGAACGTCAAGGTCGTCGTCATCGAGCTCGGCATCAACGACATCATCAGGAACCCGCAGCTCGCCGACCCCGACCGGATCACCGACGGCCTGCGCACCCTCGTCCGCCAGGCCCACGCCCGCGGCCTCAAGGTCATCGGCGCCACCCTGATGCCCTTCGAGGGCCACCACGGGTACTCGGCGGCCCGGGAGGCGGTACGGCAGCAGGTCAACGCCCGGATCCGGGCCGGGCAGGTCTACGACGCGGTGGTCGACTTCGACCAGGCCCTGCGTGACCCGTACAACCCGCGCAGGCTCCGACCCGACTACGACTCGGGCGACCATCTCCACCCCAGCGACGAGGGCTTCCGGAAGATGGCGGAGGTCTTCGACCTGCGGGAGCTGAAGGGTGCGGGTCAGGCGGAGCTGTAGCCGGTACGGCGGCCCCGCTCAGTAGTCCCCGTGCCTGCGCCGCCGCTCCTCACGGCGCTCCCGGTGGCGCTCGCGGCGCTCCTCGTGCCGCTCCCGGCGCTCCTCGTGGCGCTCCCGCAGCAGGTCGCGGTGACCATCGATCATCCGGCGGTGGGCTTCGTGGATGTCGTCCCGGAAGGAGCCCTCCAGCTCCCTGCGCGCCGACTTGCGGTCCAGCTTCTCCTGGCGGCGCTCCTCCTTCAGCCGCTGCCGCTCGGCCCGCGTCACCTTGCGCTCCACCCCGACCCCGCCCCAGAAGGCGAAGCCGCTCACGATCACCCGCGGGGCACCCGGCTCGCCCGGCTCGCCCTCCTCGCGGTGGTCGAAGCCGCCCATGATGCCGATGCCCCGCACGACGACCTCGACCCCCGGCGGGACGATGACCTGCACTCCGCCCATGATCGCGACGCAGTTGATCTCCACCTCGCGGTCCGCGAAGTCCGCCTCCCGCAGATCGATCTCGCCGCCACCCCAGAAGGCGAAGCAGTTGAACCGCTTCGGCATGGTCCAGCGTCCCTTGCGCTGGAAGCCGGACATGATGGCGACCGCCCCGGCGGACGAGCCCTCGCCGCCGGTGATCCGGCCGGCCCAACTCCCGCTCGCCCCGGAGTCCTTGTGCAGGGACACCACGGGAGGCGCCGCCACCTCCGGGCCCGGCAGGTCCCGGGTGATGGGCGCCAGTTCGCGGTAGGTCCGCGCGCTGTACGTCGCCTCCAGCCGCTCCTCGAACTCCTCCATGTCGAGCCGCCCCTCCGCGAGGGCGTCCCGCAGGACCTCGGCGACTCGTTCACGATCGGCGTCGGAGGCACGCAGTTCCGGGGCATCGTCGGTCATGGAGAGCAGCCTACGAGTTCCCCGCGCCGGGCACTATGCGGTGGCCTTGCCGGCGTACATCTTCGCGATGACCGCCTCGATGTCCGGCTCCCGCACCGACAGGTCCACCAGCGGATACTCCGCCGCCACCCGCGCCACCAACGGCGCCGCCGACTCGGACGCCGGGAAGGCCAGCCACTGCCGCGGGCCCTCCACCTTCACCACGCGCGCCGGCGGCACCTCGACGGGCGGCAGCTCCCGCTCCAGGTCCACCACCAGCGTCCGCTCGCTCGCCCCCACCTCGTGCAGCCCGGCGAGCGGACCGTCGTACATCAGCTTCCCGTGGTCGATGACCATCACCCGGGAGCAGAGCTGCTCGATGTCCTGGAGGTCGTGCGTGGTCAGCAGCACGGTGGTGCCGCGCTCGGTGTTCAACTCCCGCAGGAATCCGCGGACCTTGGCCTTGGAGATGACGTCCAGGCCGATCGTCGGCTCGTCGAGGTAGAGCACCTCGGGGTCGTGCAGCAGCGCCGCCGCGATGTCGCCGCGCATGCGCTGGCCGAGGGAGAGCTGGCGGACGGGGACGTCCAACAGGTCCGCGAGCTCGAGGAGTTCGACACAGCGGTCGAGGTTCTCGCGGTAACGCCGGTCCGGGATCCGGTACATGCGGTGCACCAGCCGGTAGGAGTCGATCAGCGGCAGGTCCCACCACAGCGTCGTCCGCTGCCCGAACACCACGCCGATGCGGTGTGCCAGGCGGGTGCGTTCGCGGGAGGGGTCGATGCCTGCCACGCGCAGACGGCCGCCGCTCGGGGTCAGGATGCCCGTGAGCATCTTGATCGTGGTCGACTTGCCCGCGCCGTTGGGGCCGATGTAGCCGACCATCTCACCGCGCGCCACGGTGAAGGAGATCGAGTCGACCGCCCGCACCTCCCGGCGCTCCCGCTTGAGGAAGCCGGTCTTCTTTCGTACGTCGAAGACCTTCTCGACGCGGTCGAGCGCGATGAAGTCCTCGATGAAGTCACTGTCCATGGGTTCCTCAGCTCCCCGTACTCCGATACGACCGAAGCCCCGCCCGCCATGCCGCTCCGGCCAGCGCGCAGCACCCCACCGCGACGAGCGGCGGCGCGAAGGCCGTCCACTGCGGCAGGTGCAGCGGATACGGCAGGCCCAGGACGTAGGTCGCGGGCAGCCAGTTGACGAAGGCCAGCGGCAGCACGAAGGTCACCCCGCGCACCAGGTCCTTCGCGAAGACGGTGGGCGGGTACTGCAGCAGCGTGGTGCCGCCGTAGGTGAACGCGTTCTGCACCTCGGACGCGTCCTGTGCCGCGAACTGGAAGGCCGCGCCGGCCACGAACACCGCGCTGAAGATCGCGGCGCCGCTGATCACCATCACCGGCATCAGCAGCAGCTTCAGCGGGGTCCACTCGATGTCGACGGTCGTCAGGGCGTAGCCGAGCACCAACGAGCCCTGGGTCACCCGGCCCAGGCGGCGCAGCGCGAACCGGTCCGCGGCCAGCTGCGCCAGCACCGGCGCCGGACGGACCAGGAGGGTGTCGAAGGTGCCGTCGCGCACCCGGCGCCCCAGCCGTTCCATCGAGCCGATCACCAGGTCGGCCAGCCCGAAGGCCGTGCTGGACAGGCCGTACAGGAAGGCGACTTCGGGCAGCGAGTAGCCGCCGAGCGCGTCCACGCGGGAGAACATCAGCAGGATCGCCACGAAGTCGAGGGCGGTCGCGGTGAAGTTGGCGACCGTCGTCATCACGAAGGAGGCCCGGTACGCCATCGTGGAGCGGATCCACATCGCGGCGATCATCCGGTAGGCGCGCATCCCGTTGGCGACCCGGTTGAGCTCAGCCACCCTGAACCACCACCCGCCGCGTCGCCATCGACTGCAGCAGCCGCCCGAGCGCGAGCAGCGCAGCCGCCCACACCGCCTGGAAGAGGAAGACGCCCCATGGATCGGCCTTCCCGAGCAGTACGTCGGCCGGGGCCTGCAGCAGCGAGGACCAGGGCAGGGTCCGTACGACCTCGCCGATCACGCCCGGGAAGACGTTCAGCGGCAGCACCAACCCGGAACAGAAGAAGCCCGTGATCCAGGCCGCCTGCGCCACCCCGGTGCCGTCCAGCAGCCAGAACGCGCTCAGCCCCACCAGGAAGCGGATCCCGAAGCCGACCACCATCGCCAGCAGGACGGCGACGAGGAAGGCGGCCCAGGTTCCCGCGTCCGAGGGCAGCGCCACCGGGAAGAACAGCGCACCGAAGACGAAGGGGATCACTCCCCGCCCCAGGAGTTGGAACAAGGCCCTGCCCAAGTCTGCGGACAACCACCACAGTTGCAGGTCGGCGGGGCGGTACAGGTCGATCGCGATGTCACCCGTACGAATGCGTTCCATGAGTTCGTCCTCGACGCCGCCACCCCCGATCGCCAGCGTCGACAGCAGCGCCTGCCCCAACCACACATAGGTGACCGCCTGCGCCTGGTCATACCCTCCCAGGTGGGGTTTCTGGTCCCACAGGGCGAGATAGGTGTAGACGAGGATCAGGCCGAAGACGGTGTTGGTGAACACCCCTGCCGCAGTGGCCGCCCGATACGTCGCGTACCGTCTGAAACCCCCTGCAGCGACGGCCCCGTACAACCGTCCCGCGCCCACGCCAGTCAACCTCCCGGACCGCCCGACACCGAAGCGCAGGAGCCTAGTCCGGGTCCGACGCGGCGTGCCACGCATTTTCCGTCCCGGACGCGTGCCGGAATCCGGGAACGGAACGCTTGGTGCGAGAGTCTTCATCCGGGGGCGCAGATGGCGTATGAGGGCGTACGGAAACGTACGAGGCGAAACAGGAGTCCGTGCACGACATGAGCGACGAGCCGCAGCCGCAGCAGCCGAACGAAGGCGGTGCGACGACGAAGCCGACGACGGCCGGAGAGCCCGCCGAGCAGGGGGGCACGCCGGCCGAGAAGGCCGGTACGGTCCCGAAGGCGCGGCCCGCGGAGCCCTCCGGGCCGGGAAACGTCGACACGAGCCGCCTCGCAAGGATCAAGGAGAACGCCCCGGCGGCCAAGGCCCCCGAAGCCGCGAAGCCCTCCGGGGCTGCGGGTGACGACCACGCGGGCGATACGGGAGGCGCCGAAGGTGGGGTGGGGTCGGCGAGCGCCGGAATCGCGGACACCACCCGGCTCACCCGGATCAAGGAGAACGCCCCGACCGCCCAGCCCGCGGCAACGGACGAGACCACCCGGCTCACGCCGATCAAGGACAACCCGCCGACCGCCAAGGCCCCCGGAACCGCGGGCAACGCAGGAGCCGCGGCGGGCGGCGCAGGCGCGGCGAACGCGGCAAGCCCCGGCATCGCCGACACCACCCGGCTCACCCGGATCAAGGAGAGCGCCCCGACCGCCCAGCCCGCGGCAACGGACGAGACCACGCGGCTCACGCCGATCAAGGACAACCCGCCGACCGCCAAGGCGCCCGGGTCCGCAGGCAACGTCGGCAACGCAGTGACCGCAGCGCGCGCAGGCGGCGCGGCAGGCGCAGCCGGCACCGCGCGCGTCGCGGGCGCGGCAGGCGCGGGCGGCGCCCCAGGCATGGCGCGCGGCGCGGGCGCGGCAGGAGCGGCCACCGCACGCACCGCCGCCAACCCCGCGAACGCGGCGAACGCGGCGAACGCACGGACCGCCGCCCCCTCCCGCCCGGCGGACGCCGGCACCCCCGTCGGCCCGGTGAACCCGGAGACCGCCGGCAAGGGCAAGAAGCCCAAGCGTCCCAAGCGCACCGGGTGGCGGCGGATCATCCCGACCTGGCGCATGGTGCTCGGTACCTTCCTCATCGGGGTGCTGCTGATCATCGGCCTGTTCTTCCTCGGCTATTCGATGGTGAAGATCCCGCCGGCCAACGCGCTCGCCACCAAGCAGAGCAATGTCTACCTGTACGCGGACGGCTCCCAACTGGCCCGTGACGGCGAGATCAACCGGGAGAACGTCACCCTCGCGCAGATCTCCAAGGACGCCCAGCACGCCGTACTGGCCGCCGAGGACCGGGACTTCTACACCGAGTCGGCCATCGACCCCAAGGCGATGATCCGCGCGGCCTGGAACACCGCGACCGGCAAGGGCAAGCAGTCCGGCTCGACGATCACCCAGCAGTACGTGAAGAACTACTACCTGGCCCAGGAACAGACGGTCACCCGTAAGGCCAAGGAGTTCTTCATCTCGATCAAGCTGGACCGCAACAAGTCGAAGGACGACATCCTCGAGGGCTACCTCAACACCAGCTACTTCGGCCGCAACGCCTACGGCATCCAGGCCGCCGCCCAGGCCTACTACGGCATGGACGCCACCGACCTGGACCCGGCCCGCGCCGCCTACCTCGCCGCGCTGGTCAACGCGCCCAGCGAGTACGACGTCGTCGCGCACCCGGAGAACAAGTCCGCGGCCGTGGCCCGCTGGAACTACGTCCTGGACGGCATGGTCACGAAGGGCTGGATCAGCGAGTCCAAGCGGGCCCGCATGAACTTCCCGATGCCGAAGGAACAGACCGTCTCCACCGGCCTGTCCGGGCAGCGCGGCTACATCGTGGACGCGATCAAGCACTACCTCACCACCAACAAGATCGTCGACCCGGACGCCCTGGAGGCCGGCGGCTACCGCATCACCACGACCCTGCAGAAGAACAAGCAGAACGCCTTCGTCAAGGCGGTCAACGACCAGCTGATGGACAAGCTGGACAAGAAGAACCGCAAGGTCGACAACTACGTCCGCGCGGGCGGCGCGTCCGTCGACCCGAAGACCGGCAAGGTCGTCGCGATGTACGGCGGCGTGGACTACGTGAAGCAGTACACCAACGGCGCGACCCGCGGCGACTTCCAGGTCGGCTCCACGTTCAAGCCCTTCGTGTTCACCTCGGCGGTGCAGAACGGCTCAACGACCCAGGACGGCCAGACGATCACGCCGAACACGTACTACGACGGCACCAACCAGCGGCCCGTACAGGGCTGGAGCGGTGGCGCGTACGCCCCCGAGAACGAGGACTCCAAGTCGTACGGCCAGATCACGGTGCGGCAGGCCACCAACCTGTCGGTCAACTCGGTGTACGCGCAGATGGCCGTCGACGTGGGCCCCGCCAAGGTCAAGAAGACCGCGGTCGACCTCGGCATCCCGTCCGACACCAAGGACCTGAACCCCTACCCGTCCATCGCCCTCGGCACGGCCACCGCCAGCGTGCTGGACATGGCGGAGGCGTACGCCACGCTCGCCAACCACGGCAAGCACGGCACGTACACGATGATCGAGAAGATCACCAAGGACGGCAAGGACGAGGTCAAGCTGCCCGGGGAGCAGACCAGGCAGGCCGTCAGCCGTGAGGCCGCCGACACCACGACGTCGATCCTGCAGAGCGTGGTCCAGACGGGCACCGCGACCGCCGCGCAGAACGCCGGCCGCCCCGCGGCGGGCAAGACCGGCACCGCGGAGGAGGACACGGCGGCCTGGTTCGCGGGCTACACGCCCGATCTGGCCACGGTCGTCTCCGTGATGGGCCAGGACCCGGTGACGGCCGCGCACAAGTCGCTGTACGGCGTGATGGGCCTGCCGCGCATCAACGGCGGCGGGGCGCCCACCGACATCTGGTCCCAGTACACGAAGACCGCCCTGAAGGGGAAGCCCGCGCGCGAGTTCGACCTCGAGCTGCAGCAGGGCGCCGAGGTCCAGGCGCCGAGCTCGCAGGCTCCGACCCAGCCCGGCACCACCGGCAGCCAGGACAACGGCGGCACCACCGACGGCGGCCAGGACCAGGGGCAGACCCAGGGCCAGACGCAGGGCCAGGACAACGGCGGCCCGACCGGGACCCCCACGGACGGCGGAACGACCACCGGCGGCGGCACCACGACCGACGGCGGGACGACGGGAGGCACGACCGACGGCGGGACGACCACCGACGGCGGCACGACCGGAACCACCACGGACGGCGGCACCACCACCGGCGGTACGAACGGCGGCACGAACGGGGGCACGAACGGCGGCACGAACGGCGGAACCCCGGGCGGCACGACGGGCACCGTTGCGGGCCCGCAGGGCGCGACGAGGAGGCAGTGACCGGTCGCTGACCCGTCAGTGACCGGAGGTCGCCTTCAGCCCCACGACGGCGACCAGCAGCAGACACACGAAGAAGATCCGGGCGGCGGTCGCCGGCTCCCCCAGCACCACCATGCCGAGCACCGCCGCTCCGGCGGCCCCTGTGCCCACCCACACGCCGTAGGCGGTACCGATGGGCAGGGACCGGGCGGCGTAGGACAGCAGCAGCATGCTGGCGACGATGCCGGCTCCGGTGAGGACGCTGGGGACGGGCCGGGTGAAGCCGTCGGTGTACTTCATTCCGATCGACCAGCCGACCTCGAGCAGACCGGCGACGACGAGCAGGACCCAGGCCATGGGGGCACCTCCGGGGCGTACGTGATGACGGACAGGGGTGCGTCGTCTTTGCGTACATCCATCCCGGTACGGCGCGTCTCGTCGGGTTTCCTTCGACGATAGCAAGGGAATACGAAGAGGGCTGGTGACCATGGTCACCAGCCCTCTTCGCCGTTGATTCAGAGGTGCACGCCCGTCAGAGGTACAGACCGGTGGAGTCCTCCGACCCCTCGAACCGGTCCGCCGCCACGGCGTGCAGATCGCGTTCACGCATGAGCACGTACGCGATGCCGCGTACCTCGACCTCGGCCCGGTCCTCCGGGTCGTACAGGACGCGGTCGCCCGGCTCCACCGTCCGTACGTTCTGCCCGACCGCTACCACCTCGGCCCAGGCCAGCCGCCGCCCGACCGCCGCCGTGGCGGGGATCAGGATGCCGCCGCCCGACCGCCGCTCGCCCTCACTGGTGTCCTGCCGCACGAGCACCCGGTCGTGCAGCATGCGGATGGGCAGCTTGTCGTGATGGGTGCTGGGGTCATTTCTGTTGGCGCTCACGCCTTCGAACCTACCTGCCTTTTACGCCTGCGTACGCGACCGGGTCAGCTCTTGCGGCGCCGGGTGCCGAGCGCGAGCAGCCCCACGACCCCGACGGCGAGGAGCGCGACCGGCACGATGCGCTCGATCCGGGGTGCGCCCTCCTCGTCCACGAACTGCGCCCGCACATCGCTCACCACGCGGTTGACCTGGATGTAGGCGCGGCCGAGGGTGTGATCGACGTTGGCGACGACCTTCGCCTTGGCATCGCCGACGATCGTCTTCGGATGCACCCGCACCCCGATCTCGTCCAGCGTCTCGGCCAGCACCTCGCGACGGCGCTTGATGTCCGCCTCGATCTGCGCCGGGGTTCTGGTGTCCGACGTCTCCGCCACCGTACGGCCTCCGAAGTCTTCGATGCTGTTCCGGACAGTCTGTCAGCTTCGCACGCCGCCGCACTGTCAGGACCCCCCGTTACTCTGGACCGATGAGCGAGCGACTCCAGCCCGGGGACGTGGCCCCCGACTTCACCCTGCCCGACGCCGACGGCAACGAGGTGTCCCTGGCCGACCACAAGGGCCGCAAGGTCATCGTGTACTTCTACCCCGCGGCCCTCACGCCCGGCTGCACCAAGCAGGCCTGCGACTTCACGGACAACCTGGAGGTCCTGGCCGGCGCGGGCTACGACGTGATCGGCATCTCCCCCGACAAGCCGGAGAAGCTGGCCAAGTTCCGCGAGAAGGAGTCCCTGAAGGTGACCCTCCTCGCCGACCCCGACAAGCAGGTCCTGGAGACCTACGGCGCGTTCGGCGAGAAGAAGCTGTACGGCAAGACGGTCGTCGGTGTCATCCGCTCCACGGTCGTCGTCGACGAGGAGGGCAAGGTCGAACGCGCCCTCTACAACGTGAAGGCGACAGGCCACGTGGCAAAGATCATCAAGGATCTGGGCATCTGACTGCGCTGCCCGGCCGCTAGCATGGCCGGGCAGCACCAGGCGGCCGTGGTGGAACTGGCAGTCACGCTGGGTTTAGGTCCCAGTGGGGTAACTCCCGTGAGGGTTCGAGTCCCTCCGGCCGCACCAACTCCTTACCGACCGAGCAACTCCCGTACCACGGGCACCAGAGCGCGGAACGCCCTGCCCCGGTGGCTGATGGCGTTCTTCTCCTCGGGGCTCAGCTCGGCGCACGTCCGCGACTCCCCCTCCGGCTGGAGGATCGGGTCGTACCCGAAGCCGTTGGTACCGGTGGGAGTGTGGCGCAGGGTTCCCGTCAACCGGCCCTCGACCACCCGCTCCGTCCCGTCCGGCAGTGCGAGAGCGGCGGCGCAGGCGAAGTGGGCACCCCGGTGTTCGTCGGCGATGTCCGAGAGCTGGGCCAGCAGAAGGTCCAGATTGGCCTTGTCGTCGCCGTGGCTGCCCGCCCAGCGGGCGGAGAAGATGCCGGGGGCGCCGCCCAGGACGTCCACGCAGAGGCCGGAGTCGTCGGCCACCGCCGGAAGACCGGTGGCCCGGGCCAGGGCATGGGCCTTGAGGAGGGCGTTCTCGGCGAACGTCACTCCCGTTTCCCTGACGTCGGGGACGTCGGGGAACGCGTCGGCTCCGACCAGCTCGTGCGGCAGGCCTGCTTCGGCGAGGATCGAGCGGAGTTCGGTGATCTTTCCGGCGTTGCGGGTGGCGAGGATCAGGCGGGTCATGGGGTTCAGTATCCCTGGCTCCACGACCTGCCCCACCGGTGCAGTCCCCTGGCGGTACGGGGTGCGGACCTCCGGTGCTACGGGGTGCAGACCTTGGTCAGTTCGCCCGCCGCGTCCGTGACCGGGCCGATGTCCGGGGTCTCGTCGCCGTTCTTGATCGCCTGACGGACGTTGTCGACCGCCTTGCGGAGGTCGTCGACCGCCTTGTTGACGTCGGCGTTGTCCGTCCTGTCGCCGATCTTGTCGAGGTTCCGCTGGATCGAGTTGAGGGACTCGTCGGTCTGCGTCGGGTCGTTGGCCGCGTTCTCCACCGCCTGCTGGAGGTCGGTCACGCTGTCCGCGATGGAGTCGGCGGTCTGGACGCAGTCCAGGGCCTTGTTGACGGCGTCGCAGCCGGTGGCGAGGCCCGCGGTGAGCGCTACGGCGGCCACGGTGGCGGCGATGGCGGTGATACGGCCTCGACGTCGGTGTCGGCTCGCGCCCATGGTGTTGGTCCCTCTCCCTCGATGGCCGAGCGCACGGCGGTGTGCCGTGCGCCCGTACCCATAGGGACGCCGGGGAGGCCGACCGGGTTGCCGTCCGCCCCCTCGTCTTTTGGGGATCCCTTTACTTCTTCTCCAGGGTCGCTTCCAGTGCCGAGCGCTGGATGGCCGCGAGTTCCGCGCAGCCGGTCACGGCCAGGTCGAGCAGGGCGTCGAGCTCCTCGCGGGCGAAGGGCTCGGCCTCGGCCGTGCCCTGGACCTCGACGAAGCGGCCGTCGCCGGTGCAGACGACGTTCATGTCGGTCTCGGCCTTCACGTCCTCGTCGTAGCAGAGGTCGAGGAGGGGGACCCCACCGACGATGCCGACCGAGACCGCGGAGACGGTGCCGGTCAGCGGCTGGCGGCCGGCCTTGATCAGCTTCTTGCCCTGGGCCCAGCCGACCGCGTCGGCCAGTGCCACATAGGCGCCGGTGATGGCCGCCGTGCGCGTGCCGCCGTCGGCCTGGAGGACGTCGCAGTCCAGGACGATGGTGTTCTCGCCGAGGGCCTTGTAGTCGATGACCGCCCTCAGGGAGCGGCCGATGAGACGGGAGATCTCATGCGTACGGCCGCCGATCCTGCCCTTGACGGACTCGCGGTCGCCGCGGGTGTTGGTGGCGCGGGGCAGCATGGCGTACTCCGCGGTGACCCAGCCCTCGCCACTGCCCTTGCGCCAGCGGGGGACGCCTTCGGTGACCGAGGCGGTGCAGAAGACCTTGGTGTCGCCGAAGGAGACGAGGACGGAGCCCTCGGCGTGCTTGCTCCAGCCACGTTCGATGGTGACCGGGCGGAGCTGATCGGGAGTGCGGCCGTCGATTCGAGACATGGCGACGAGCCTAGCCGCACATGAGGAAGGGGCCCCTCCCACGTCGGGAAGAGCCCCTGCCGGGGTGAGCGGGGAGGCTCACATCATGTCTTCGATCTCCGCGGCGATCGGGTCGGCGTCGGTGCCGATGACGACCTGGATGGCCGTGCCCATCTTCACGACGCCGTGGGCGCCGGCGGCCTTCAGAGCGGCCTCGTCGACCAGCGAGGGGTCGGAGACCTCGGTCCGCAGGCGGGTGATGCAGCCCTCGATCTCCTCGATGTTGTCGATGCCGCCGAGCCCGGCGACGATCTTCTCAGCCTTGGTGGCCATGATCCTTCTCCCTGATCCGAACCGCTTTGTCGCAGTAACCCACAGTTGGCCCATCTTCGCGAGCGGTCATGTCGTACGTACCGAATGATGGCGTTCACGACAGCGGAACCGTCCGCCAACTGGTCTACACCACCCCGGGGACGGTCGCCAAACCCGCCTGATCGCCGAGCGGCCCGGAGGACGCGCATGAGCGCCGACAGCAGCGCCGAAGGCACGGTCAGCCCCGGCCGCGCCCGCTGGAACACCCTGTTCCAGGGCCTGCAGAAGATGGGCCGCAGTCTGCAACTGCCGATCGCCGTGCTGCCGGCCGCGGGCCTCCTCATCGCGCTGAGCCAGCCCGGACTGCTGGGCAAGGACGGGCTCGGCTGGACACAGGTCTCGAAGGTGATGGCCGGCGCGGGCGGCGCGCTGCTGGACGGGTCCCTCGGTCTTCCGCTGCTGTTCTGCGTGGGCGTGGCGATCGGCATGGCCAAGAAGGCGGACGGCTCGACGGCGCTCGCGGCGGTGGCGGGCTTCCTCGTCTACTACGGCGTGCTGCACCAGTTCCCGGAGGACTGCGCCGAGGGTTCGAGGCCGGTGGCGACCGGCTGTCTGGTGAAGGACGGAACAGTGACCGCCTTCACGTACCAGAACCCGGGGGTCTTCGGCGGCATCGTCCTCGGCCTGACGGCGGCGTTCCTCTGGGCCCGCTTCCACCGCACCCGGCTCGTGGACTGGCTCGGCTTCTTCAACGGCCGCCGGCTCGTCCCGATCATCATGGCGTTCGCCGCCGTCGTCTTCGCGGTGCTGTGCCTGTGGATCTGGCCGCCGGTCGGCAACGGGCTGGAGAGCTTCAGCAACTGGCTGAGCGGTCTGGGCGCGTGGGGGTCGGGCATCTTCGGGGTCGCCAACCGCGGGCTGCTGGTGTTCGGACTCCACCAGTTCCTCAACGTGCCCATCTGGTTCCAGTTCGGCAGCTACACCAGGCCCGACGGCACGGTCGTGCACGGCGACATCAACATGTTCCTGGCGGGCGACCCGAACGCGGGCCAGTTCACCTCGGGGTTCTTCCCCATCATGATGTTCGCGCTCCCCGCCGCCGCACTGGCCATCACCCACTGCGCCAAGCCGCACCGCCGCAAGGAGGTCGGCGGCCTGATGCTCTCGGTGGCGCTGACCTCGTTCGTCACCGGCATCACGGAGCCCATCGAGTACTCCTTCCTGTTCGTCGCTCCCCTTCTCTACGCGGCGCACGCACTGCTCACCGGTGTCTCGATGGCGGTCACCTGGGGGCTCGGGGTGCACGACGGCTTCGCGTTTTCGGCGGGCCTCATCGACTACGTCATCAACTGGCACCTCGCGACCAAGCCGTGGGCGATCATCCCGATCGGCCTGTGCTTCGCCGCCGTCTACTACGCCGTGTTCCGCTTCGCGATCACGAAGTTCGATCTGAAGACACCAGGTCGCGAGCCGGAGGAGGAACTCGAGGACGTCACCAAGCTCTAGCCCGGCCGGTACCCAAATCGTTACGGGAATCGCGGGTTCCTTATGCCGCCTTCATCGTGCTACAACAGGTCTACACCACTGAGTGGTGTAGACCACCACCCGATGGAGGAACCATGAGCACCGCCACCGCGTCCTCGGCGGCTCCCGCAAAGAAGCGGGGATCAGGTCTGTTCCAGGGCCTGCAGAAGGTCGGCCGCAGTCTGCAGCTTCCGATCGCCGTGCTTCCGGCGGCGGGCATCCTGCTTCGGCTGGGCCAGCCCGACGTGTTCGGCAAGGACGGCCTCGGCTGGAACAAGGTCGCGGCGGTGTTCGCCACCGCCGGCGACGCCGTCTTCAGCAACCTGCCCCTGCTGTTCTGCGTGGGCATCGCCATCGGCTTCGCGAAGAAGGCCGACGGCTCCACGGCGCTGGCGGCGCTGGTCGGCTTCCTGGTCTACAAGAACGTGCTGACCGCGTTCCCGATCACCGAAGCGAAGATCACCAAGGGTGCGGACGTCGCCGCCACCTACAACGACCCCAAGGTCCTCGGCGGCATCGTGATGGGCCTGATAGCCGCGGTCACCTGGCAGCGCTTCCACCGCACCAAGCTCCCCGACTGGCTGGGCTTCTTCAACGGCCGCCGGCTGGTCCCGATCCTGATGGCCTTCATCGGCACCGGCGTCGGCGTGGTCTTCGGCCTGGTCTGGGAGCCCATCGGCAACGTCATCACCGACTTCGGCCAGTGGATGACCGGCCTCGGCGCCGTCGGCGCGGGCATCTTCGGCGCCATCAACCGTGCGCTGCTGCCGGTCGGTATGCACCAGTTCGTCAACACGGTGGCCTGGCAGGAGATCGGCTCGTTCAAGGACTCCTCCGGCACCGTCTGGCACGGTGACCTGCCGCGCTTCTTCCACGGCGACCCGACCGCCGGCCAGTTCATGACGGGCTTCTTCCCGATCATGATGTTCGCCCTCCCGGCCGCCGCGCTGGCGATCACCCACTGCGCCCGCCCCGAGCGCCGCAAGGCCGTCGGCGGCATGATGCTGTCGCTCGCGCTGACCTCGTTCGTCACCGGCATCACCGAGCCGATCGAGTTCGCGTTCATGTTCATCGCCCCGGTGCTCTACGTCATCCACGCGCTGCTCACCGCCCTCTCGATGGCGGTCACCTGGTCGCTGGGCGTGCACCACGGCTTCAGCTTCTCGGCCGGCGCGATCGACTACTTCCTCAACTGGGGCATGGCCACCAAGCCCTGGATGATCATCCCGATCGGCCTGGTCTTCGCCGCCATCTACTACACGGTCTTCCGCTTCGCCATCACCAAGTGGAACCTCCCCACCCCGGGCCGCGAACCCGAGGAGGAACTCGAGGACCTCACGAAGGCGTGAGATCCCGCACGGCATGACGAAGGCCCCGGAACCGAGCAGGTTCCGGGGCCTTCGTGCAGGTATGGGGGGTTCAGATCCGGTACGTCACCCTCGGCACCGCCAGCTCCACCGGACCGTCGAAGACCTCGCGGGCGTCGGCGAGGTTGACCATGGGGTCGGTCCACGGGGGGATGTGGGTGAGGACCAGGCGGCGGGCGCCCGCCCGGGCCGCCGTCTCACCCGCCTCGCGGCCGTTGAGGTGCAGGTCGGGGATGTTCTCCTTGCCGTACGTGAACGCGGCCTCGCACAGGAACAGGTCGGTGTCCCGGGCGAGCGCGTCGAGCGCCTCGGTGACGCCCGTGTCGCCGGAGTACGTCAGCGACGTCCCGCCGTGCTCGATACGGATGGCGTACGCCTCCACGGGGTGGCGGACCCGCTCGGTGTGCACCGTGAACGGACCGATGTCGAACGTCGACGGCTTGACCGTGTGGAAGTCGAAGACCTCGCTCATCGACGAAGCGGTGGGGGTGTCGGCGTAGGCGGTGGTCAGCCGGTGCTCCGTGCCCTCGGGTCCGTAGACGGGGATCGGGTCGCAACGGCCGCCTTCGTGGCGGTAGTAACGGGCCACGAAGTACGCGAGCATGTCGATGCAGTGATCGGCGTGCAGATGGCTCAGGAAGATCGCGTCGAGGTCGTAAAGACCGCAGTGGCGCTGCAGCTCGCCCAGGGCGCCGTTGCCCATGTCGAGGAGCAGCCGGAAGCCGTCGGCCTCGACGAGGTAGCTCGAACAGGCCGATTCCGCGGACGGGAACGACCCCGAGCAGCCGACGACGGTGAGCTTCATGAAGCAGAAACCTCCGTTGGCGGGAAATCCGGAAGTCCGGTGGACCGGAAGGAGAGGAAGGAAGTCGGGAAAGGGGCAGACGGGGGTCGTGCGGTTCGTCGAGCGTAAGGCGCAAAAGGGCCGGTCGCTCCTCCGCCAGGGGCCGTTGTGGGCGAACTCACCTGTGCTGTCACCGGTTCGGCTGGACCAGGGGGGCAATGGGCTTGAGAGAGGGCGCGCAATGGGGATCGCACGCCGGTAACGTCGTTCGTATGGACACGTCGTGGTGGCTTGCGCTGGTGGCAGTGGTGCTGCTCGCGCTGGTCGCCACGCTCGTCGACGGCTGGGGGCGGGGGCACCGTCCGGAGGGACGCAGAAAGCGGCCGCCGGGCCGCCCGGAAGGGCCCCGGGGCCGCGCGGAGCGGCCGCGGCCCGGGGACATCTGGTGGGCGAACGTTCCGTTCGAGAACGGTCCGGGCACCAAGGACCGGCCATGTCTGGTTCTCGCCGTGCGCGGCAAGCGGGCGACGGTCGCGAAGATCACCAGCAAGTACCACGACGAACGCTCCGGGGTCATTCCGCTCCCGCCCGGTTCCGTCGGCGACGCCCACGGCCGCCCGAGCTTCCTGGAGACCGACGAACTGCGCCAGGTCCCGGTGTGGGACTTCCGCCGCCGGGTGGGCGTGGTCGACCCGGTCCTGTGGGACCAGGTGCGGCACCTGGCGGGCTGAGGCCGGCCTCAGCGCACCTGGACGGTGACCGTCCACTCCTCGATGCCCTTGCAGGACACCCGACCGGGGCTCGCGCTCTCGGCGCAAAGCGGGCGGGACGAGGAGAGCTTCGCGGTTCCGGGGGCCACCGCGTCGTAGGCGGCGACGGCGTCGCCCGGCAGGATCACGATGCCCGGGTTGGCGGCCTTCAGCACGTCGCCGGTCACGGTGACCGGCTTCCAGGGCCGCTCCTTGGTTCCGTCCAGGGTGAGCCGGACCTGACCGCCCGCCGGCACACAGATGGTGCGGCCGTTGTCGGCGGCGGTGAGCTCGAAGTGGCGGGCACAGTCCACGGCGGTGGCGGTCGGGGACGGCGAACCGCTGGGGGACGGCGAACCGCTCGGGGGCGCAGTCGTGCTCGGGGATGGTGAGACCGTGCCGCCACTGCCCGCGGTCGTCCCCCCGCTCTGCGAGCCGCAGCCCATGAGAAGAAGGGTCGCTGCCGCGAGGGCGGCGACCGTCGTGCGGTGGAGCGTCGTACGGCGCATGGGGGGGACCGCCTTTCCGCCGGGACCGGACCTGGTGCAGATGTGACGTTCCACCTGCGCCCGCGGATCCCGGAAGGACCCCGGCCGAGTCGGACGGCCGGGGTCCCCCGCTCAGCGGAACGTGATCAGCTGGTCGTCACGGCGGTGTCGTCCACGACGAAGCTGGTCTGCAGCGAGGAGTCCTCGACCCCGCTGAACTTGATCGTGACCGACGAGCCCGCGAACGAGGACAGGTCGAAGGTCTTCTGGGAGTAGCCGGAGGCGGCGTTGAGGTTCGAGTACGTCGCCAGGGTCTTCGTACCGGCGGTCACCGTCAGCTTGTCGTACTGGGTGCTGCTGGTGGTCTCCGCCGTGTCGATGTGCAGGTAGAAGGTGAAGGACGCCTTGCAGCCCGCCGGGATGGCCACCGACTGGGACAGCGTGTCGGTGTGCGAGGAGCCGTAGCCGTCCAGCCAGGCCTTGTAGGAGCCGGCGTGCGCGGCCTCACCACTGTCGTTGGTGATGACACCGCTGGTCGCGGTCCAGGTGGTGTTGCCCGACTCGAAGCCCGGGTTGCCGAGCAGTTGCGCGGACGAGCAGGTGCCGCCGGAGGAGCCGACCGTCCAGGTGAAGGACGCCGAGCCGGAGGCGCCGGTGGAGTCGGACGCGGTGACGGTCACGTTGTACGTCCCCGCGGTGGACGCCGTACCGGAGATCAGGCCCGTCGAGCTGTTGACGGACAGGCCGGTGGGCAGCCCGGACGCGCTGTAGGTGAGGGTCGCGCCCGCGCTGTCGCTCGCCGATATCTGCAGGCTGACCGAGCTGCCAGTGGTGGTCGACTGGCTGCCGGGGTTGGTGACGGTCACCGTGTTGCCGCTGCTGCTGCCGGAGGAGAAGGCGGCGGTGCCGTTCGGGGTGCCCCAGCCGGTCGGGCCGTCGTAGCCGGTGCCCGCGGTGCAGAAGTACGAGGTCGAGCAGGAGCCGTTGTTGCCGCTGGTCACGTCGTACAGGTTGGCGGTGTGGGAGTAGGGGTACTTCGCCGGGTAGTCGGCGGAGCCCGGGGTGCCCGCTAGGGCGTAGACGCCGGCGATGATCGGGGCGGAGGCGCTGGTGCCGCCGTAGACCGCCCAGCCGGAGCCGCCATAGGTGTCGTAGACCGCCACGCCGGTGGCCGGGTCGGCGACCGCGGAGACGTCGGCCTCCATGCGCTTGGAGCAGCCGCTGTCGGTCTGCCAGCTCGGCTTCGGGTCGTAGGCGGAGCAGCCGGAGCCGGTGCCCTCGGTGGAGCTGGTCTTCCAGACCGACTCGGTCCAGCCGCGCGAGTTCGACGACGTGGACAGCGCGGTGCCGCCGACGGCGGTCACGTACTGGGAGGTCGCCGGGTACTCGGCACCGTAGGCGGAGTCGCCCGAGGAGACGGTGATCGCGACACCGGGGTGCTTGAAGTACTGGGTGTCCTCGCTGGTCTGGGTGGAGGACTCGTCACCGCCCCAGCTGTTGGAGACGAACTTGGCGCCGAGCGAGACGGCCTCGTTCTCGGCGATGCCGAGGTCCGTGTCGTTCGCGGAGTTGGCCTCGACCAGGATGATGTTGCAGTTGGGGCATACCGCGCTGACCATGTCGATGTCCAGCGCCTCTTCGCCGGCCCAGCCGGTGTCGTTCGTGGGCAGCGAGGTGGTCGAACCGGTCTGGCTGACCTGCTTGAAGCAGCCGTTGGCCTTGGTGCAGGCGGACAGGCCGTACGTCGAGCGGTAAGTGGCCAGGTCCGACTCGGCGTTGGGGTCGTTGTAGGCGTCGACGACGGCGACGGTCAGGCCGGAGCCGCCGGTCGAGGGCAGGTTGTAGGCGCTGTGCAGGTTGGCCGGGCTGAGGCCGGAGGGTGCGGCGGCGAGAGCCGCGGCCAGACTCTGCTTGATGTCGGTGCGGCGCTGGGCGAAGCAGGAAGCGTGGCCCGGCTTCGCGGTGGGGCACAGGTGCTTGGTCGGCACCTTCTGACCGGCCTTGCCGGTGGAGTGGAAGGTCTGGCGCTTCGGGTCGTTCAGGGCCTTCGCGTTCTGGGTGGCCCGAGGGGTGTGGGTGGGGGCCTGTGCCCCGGCCGTCGGTGCCGCGACGAATCCGGCGACGGTGAGGGCGAGGGCTGGAACGGCGACGGCCAGGAGTCTTCGCAGACTCCGGCGGCGCCTGCTCGGGCGTGAATCACGCATGGGGTACTGCCTCCATCGGTGGGGTCGAACTGGATGGGCAGGCCCGTGACGCGCGTAGCGGCGGGGATCGCGCAGCCATGAGCATGACACTCAGGGGAGTGCGCGAGGACCGTAGCTCCGGCGCGAGGGCCCGGGCAGTACCGCAGAGAGATCTTTGCCGCTCCATAGGCAGCGTTTAGCCCCCTCATGAGAGGGGGCTGGCGGCTGCTTGATGAGCCCTATGCCCAGAGCTGACCGTGGAGCGTCTCGATGGCCTCCTCCGTCGTGGCGGCCGTGTAGACGCCCGTCGAGAGGTACTTCCAGCCACCGTCGGCCACGATGAAGACGATGTCGGCGCTTTCGCCCGCCTTGACGGCCTTCTTGCCGACGCCGATCGCGGCGTGCAGCGCGGCGCCCGTCGAGACGCCCGCGAAGATGCCTTCCTGCTGGAGGAGTTCACGGGTACGGGTGACCGCGTCGGCCGAGCCGACCGAGAAGCGGGTGGTGAGGACGGAGGCGTCGTACAGCTCCGGTACGAAGCCCTCGTCGAGGTTGCGCAGGCCGTAGACCAGGTCGTCGTAGCGCGGCTCGGCGGCGACGATCTTCACGCCGGGCCTGTGCTCGCGCAGATACCGGCCGACGCCCATCAGGGTGCCGGTGGTGCCGAGGCCGGCCACGAAGTGGGTGATCGACGGCAGGTCGGCGAGGATCTCCGGGCCGGTCGTCGCGTAGTGGGCGCCGGCGTTGTCCGGGTTGCCGTACTGGTAGAGCATCACCCAGTCGGGGTGCTCGGCTGCCAGCTCCTTGGCCACACGCACGGCGGTGTTGGAGCCGCCCGCGGCCGGCGAGGAGATGATCTCGGCGCCCCACATGCCGAGCAGGTCCCGGCGCTCCTGCGAGGTGTTCTCCGGCATCACGCACACCATGCGGTAGCCCTTGAGCTTGGCCGCCATGGCCAGCGAGATACCGGTGTTGCCGGAGGTGGGCTCCAGGATGGTGCACCCGGGAGTCAGCCGGCCGTCCTTTTCCGCCTGCTCGACCATGTGCAGCGCGGGGCGGTCCTTGACCGAGCCCGTGGGGTTGCGGTCCTCCAGCTTGGCCCAGATCCGGACCTCGGGGGACGGCGACAGCCGCGGAAGGCGCACCAGAGGTGTGTTGCCCACCGCGGCCAGCGGGGAGTCATAGCGCATCGCTGATCAGCGGCCGATCAGACCATGCCGCCGGCGACGGCGGGGAGGATCGTCACCGTGTCGCCGTCGGACAGCTTGGTGTTGATGTTGTCGAGGAAGCGGACGTCCTCGTCGTTCAGGTAGACGTTGACGAAGCGGCGCAGCTTGCCTTCGTCGACGATGCGGGCCTGGATGCCCGTGTGCCGGGTCTCGAGGTCGGTGAACAGCTCGGCGAGGGTCTCACCGCTGCCCTCCACCGCCTTCTGACCGTCGGTGTACTGGCGGAGGATGGTGGGGATGCGGACCTCGATGGCCATGGTTGCGGGCTCCTGTCGGAAGTAGTCGGGGTGGGGGCACCCCCTGCTCGAGCGAAGCCGAGAGCTTGGGGGAGGGCGGGCGGCGGTGCGGGGGCGTATGCGTACGCGAGCAGACACGCCGCGGCTCACGGCCGTACGACGGCAGGGTTCGGCGTCAACAGATGGCGCTGGCGAGCCTGCACAGGTCGACGTGCAGCCGCGCCACGAGCAGCATGCCCGGCGTCTTGTCGCTCACGTCGTGGAGAACCATGGGCTCATCGTATCGATTCCCGGTCCGGATCCCGGAGTGTGATCTCGCATCGTGGATGAATTCTGACCGAACTGCGGGATGGCCCCGTCAGTACGCCTCCACGACCTTGACCTCCTCCTCCGTCACCTCGCCGTCCTGGATGCGGAAGGAGCGGAACTGGAACTCGCCGAGGCCGTCGGTGTCCGCCGTGGAGACCAGGACGTAGTGGGCACCGGGCTCGTTGGCGTAGGAGATGTCGGTGCGGGACGGGTACGCCTCGGTCGCGGTGTGGGAGTGGTAGATGACCACCGGCTCCTCGTCCCGGTCGTCCAGCTCTCGGTAGAGCTTGAGCAGGTCGCCCGAATCGAACTCGTAGAAGGTGGGCGACATGGCCGCGTTCAGCATCGGAATGAAGCGCTCGGGGCGGTCCGAGCCCGCCGGGCCCGCGACGACGCCGCACGCCTCGTCGGGGTGGTCCTTGCGGGCGTGGGCGACGATCCGGTCGTAGAGGGCCTGGGTGATGGTCAGCATGTCGGTCAGGATAAGCAGAGGGCCGTCCCGTACCGAAGACTGGTACAGGACGGCCCATATGCCGGACGCCCTGAGCGGCGGCCGCAGGGGGTGCCACGAGTACTCCCCGCGACCGGACGTCCTCGGGTGAGGTCAGCCGACCTTCTCGAGCTCCGGCTCGCGGCGCTCGGTGACCTGCGGGTTGCGGGCCTTGAGCACGGCCCAGCCGACACCGAGGGCGGCGGCCCAGCCGGCCATCACGTACAGGCAGACGCGGGAGTCGGCGTCGTACGCGATCAGGCCCGTGACGAAGAGCAGGAACACGATGGCGATCCAGCTGCACACCGCGCCGCCCGGCGCCGGGAAGGCGGAGGCGGGCAGCCGGCCCGCGACGACCGCGCGGCGGTAGATGACGTGGCTGATCAGGATCATCAGCCAGGTCCAGATGCCGGCCGCGGTGGCGACGGAGGTGACGTAGCCGAACGCCTTCTCCGGGACGATGTAGTTGAGGACCACACCGATGCCCATGAAGAGCACCGAGACGGTGATGCCGAAGGCGGGCGTCTTGGTGGACGACAGCTTGCTGAAGCCCTTCGGGGCCTCGCCGTTGTCGGCCAGGGTGCGCAGCATGCGGCCCGTGGAGTACATGCCGGAGTTGCAGGACGAAAGGGCCGCGGTCAGCACCACGAAGTTGACGATGCCGGCGCCGGCCGGGATGCCGATCTTGGCGAAGGCGGCGACGAAGGGGCTCACGCCGGGAGCGAACTCGGTCCACTTGACCACGCACAGGATGACCGTGAGGGCACCCACGTAGAACAGCGCGATTCGCCAGGGCAGGGTGTTGATCGCCTTGGGGAGGGTCTTCTCCGGGTCCTCGGACTCGCCGGCCGTGACGCCGACCAGCTCGACGGCGAGGTAGGCGAACATGACGCCCTGCAGGGTCATCAGGGACGAGCCGATGCCCTTGGGGAAGAAGCCGTCGAACTGCCAGAGGTTGGAGACCGCGGCGGTGTCACCGGCGGAGCTGAAGCCGAAGGTCAGCACGCCCAGGCCGATCACGATCATGCCGATGAGGGCGGTGACCTTGACCATCGAGAACCAGAACTCCAGCTCGCCGAAGAGCTTCACGGAGATCAGATTGACCCCGAAGAGGACCACCAGGAAGACCAGGGCGGTCACCCACTGCGGGACGGCCGGGAACCAGTAGTTGACGTAGATCGCGGCGGCGGTCAGCTCGGCCATGCCGGTCACGACCCACATCAGCCAGTACGTCCAGCCGGTGAAGTAGCCGAAGAAGGGGCCGAGGAACTCGCGGGAGTACTCCGCGAAGGAGCCCGAGACCGGGCGGTACAGCAGGAGCTCGCCGAGCGCCCGCATGATGAAGAAGACGATGGCGCCCGCGAGGGCGTACATCAGGATGAGGCTGGGACCGGCCTTGGCGATGTTCGCCCCGGCTCCCAGGAACAGGCCGACGCCGATGGCGCCGCCGATGGCGATCATCTGGACCTGACGGCTGCCGAGTCCGCGCTCGTATCCCTCTTCGGAGCTCTTCTCCGTGTCGACCTGAGCGGAGGTCATGTGTCGTGTGCGCCTTTCTCCATGCCGACCCGGGCCTCTTGTCGGCCTCGGATCGGGTTTCGATCCCCCCGGATTGATGGAGCTGGGCCGACTTCGCGGGCCTGCCCGTGCCTGGCCGGCGGTCGCCGGCTCGGTGGCGCACCCGGCCGAACATGGGTGGTGTTCGCCGGGCGGTCGTGAAGATTTATCACGGCCGCAACAATGATCGACTGCACCCGCTGTGGCGCACGACACAGGAAGAACCGGACAAAGAGCACCCAGAGGGCGCATATCAGGCCGGAGTGGTAACGGGATCGTTATCCGGATTTGAGCGTCCTCTGAGCGAACGCGAAACCGGTGTGAATCAGGCCATAAGGGTGGCGACCAGAGTCTCCTGGAGTCCGCCCAGCCACAGATACGCCATCACCATCGGCTTGCGCGGGTCCTCGTCGGGGAGCCGGTAGAGCAGATCGGTGTCGTCCTCGTCCGTGATCTCCAGCCGGGAGCCGATCGCCAGACGCAGGTCATTGAGGGCGCCCAGCCACTGCCGGGACTCCGCCGGGGAGAGCTTGAGGACCGCCCCCTCCTCCCCCACCGGGGCGAGCGCGTCCAGCGAGCCGATCACCGCGAGCGCGCTCTCCCGCTTGCCGGCCCGCAGGTCGTTCTCGGTGTAGCGGCGGAACTCCGCGGAGTGGGCCCGTTGCTCCTCGGCATCCTCCGGCGAGTCCGGGGCCTGCTCGGGATCGCAGTAGGCGTCCGGGAAGAGCCTGCGCAGCACCGGGTCGGCGGGCGGCTCGCTCGGGCCCTCGGCGAACAGTTCGGCGAGCGGGTCCTCGGGGGCGTCCCCGCCGGGGCCGGGGCCGATGAGCTCCAGGAGCTGGATGGCCAGCGACCGGATGATGGAGATCTCGACGTCGTCGAGCGCGACGGCCGCGCCGCCGCCGGGGAGCGGTTCGAAGGTTCCGGGCATGGAGGAGATTCGCTACTTCCGGTCCTGCTGGAGGGTGGCCCACAGGCCGTAACCGTGCATCGCCTGCACGTCGCGTTCCATCTCCTCGCGACTGCCGCTGGAGACGACCGCCCGGCCCTTGTGGTGAACGTCGAGCATGAGCTTGGTTGCCTTGTCCTTCGTGTACCCGAAATACGTCTGGAAGACATAGGTCACGTAGCTCATGAGGTTGACCGGGTCGTTGTGGACGATCGTGACCCAGGGGACGTCGGGCTCGGGTACGGCGAAGGCCTCTTCCGCCGATTCGATGCGTTCGATCTCTACGGGAGCGGGTGACGTCACATGGCCCATGCTGCCACGCTCCGCAAAAATCGTCACACTGACGAAATGGGGGTAGCATCGGCTGCCATGAACACAGCGGACCTCGGGTTGCCAGAAGAAGGGCGCGAAGCGCTTCCTCAGAAGGGCGGTGGCGGGCGACGGGTGGGCGTTCCTTCGACGGCACTCTTTACGGACCAGTACGAGCTGACGATGCTGCGGGCCGCTCTGAAGGCGGGTACCGCCGAACGGCGCAGCGTGTTCGAGGTCTTCACCCGGCGGCTGCCCGAGGGCCGCCGCTACGGGGTCGTGGCGGGCACCGGGCGCGTCCTGGACGCGGTCGAGAACTTCCGCTTCGACGCGGGCGTCCTCGGCTTCCTGCGCGAGCGGCAGATCGTCGACGAGGAGACCCTGGAGTGGCTGGCCGGCTACCGGTTCAGCGGCGACATCTGGGGCTACCGCGAGGGCGAGGTGTACTTCCCGGGCTCGCCGATCATGCGGGTGGAGGGCACCTTCGCCGAGTGCGTGCTGCTGGAGACCGTGATCCTGTCCATCCTCAACCACGACTCCGCGATCGCGGCCGCCGCCTCCCGTATGTCCTCGGCCGCCGGGGACCGGCCGCTGATCGAGATGGGCGCCCGCCGCACCCACGAGCTGGCCGCCGTCGCCGCCTCACGGGCCGCCTACCTAGGCGGCTTCGCGAGCACCTCGGACCTGGCGGCCGGTTTCCGCTACGGCATTCCGACCGTCGGCACCTCCGCGCACGCCTTCACCCTGCTGCACGACCGCGAGCGGGACGCCTTCCGGGCCCAGGTCGACTCCCTGGGCCGGGGCACCACGCTCCTGGTGGACACGTACGACGTGGCAGAAGCCGTCCGTACGGCCGTGGAGGTGGCCGGACCCGAGCTGGGCGCGGTGCGCATCGACTCCGGCGATCTGCTCCTCGTCGCGCACCGGGTGCGGCAGCAGCTCGACGCGCTGGGCGCCACCCGTACGAAGATCATCGTGACCTCGGACCTCGACGAGTACGCCATCGCCTCGCTCGCCGCCGCGCCCGTGGACGCGTACGGCGTCGGGACGCAGTTGGTGACCGGTTCCGGGCATCCGACCTGCTCGATGGTCTACAAGCTGGTCGCCCGCGCCGAGTCCACCGACCCCGGGGCGCCGCTGGTGGCGGTCGCGAAGAAGTCCACCGGCGGCAAGACCTCCATCGGCGGCCGCAAGTGGGCCGCACGGCGACTGGACGCGGACGGGGTGGCGGAGGCCGAGGTCGTCGGCACCGGGCCGATGCCCGCCGAGCTGGTGGAGCAACAGCTGCTCGCCGAGCTGGTCAAGGGGGGCGAGGTCGTCGCCCGCGAGCCGCTCGACGCGGTCCGCGACCGGCACACGGCGGCCCGAGCCAACCTGCCGCTGTCCGCGACCCAGCTGTCCCGAGGGGAACCCGTCCTTCCGACGGAGTACGTCCACGGGGACTCGGGTAGCTAGAGCAGGTGCCCCCTCCCGCACCGCCGCCGAAGTCTCTAGGCTCGTAATTTCACCCTCCCCCGCGCTCCACGGAGCGGGGGACCCCAGTCGAAGGACACCGACCATGCGCCGCGCCTTGATCGTCGTTGACGTGCAGAACGACTTCTGTGAGGGGGGCAGCCTCGCGGTGCCCGGGGGTGCCGATGTGGCCGCCGCGATCACCGAGCTGATCGGGCAGGCCCCCGCCGGGTACCGGCATGTCGTGGCCACCCGCGACCACCACATCGCGCCCGGCGGCCACTTCGCCGACAACCCCGACTACGTCCGCTCCTGGCCGGCGCACTGCGTCGCGGGGACGGAGGGGGTGGGCTTCCATCCGAACTTCGCCCCGGCGGTCGCCTCCGGCGCGGTCGAGGCCGTCTTCGACAAGGGGGCGTACGCGGCCGCGTACAGCGGTTTCGAGGGCATGGACGAGAACGGCGTCCCGCTGGGCGACTGGCTGCGGGCCCGGGAGATCGACGAGGTCGACGTGGTCGGCATCGCCACGGACCACTGCGTACGCGCCACCGCGCTGGACGCCGTACGTGAGGGGTTCCGCACGAACGTCCTGCTCGACCTGACCGCGGGAGTGGCCGAGGACACGACCGAGCGGGCCCTGGAGGAGCTGCGGGAAGCGGGCGTGGAACTGTCGGGCAAGCCCGTCGTCTGAGGCCCCCGAAGCCTAGGGGGCCGTCGGCTGCCGTCTCAGCAGGGCCCTTATCGGGCGCCACAGCTCGGTCACCGGCTCGAGTGCCGGGACACCGCTGCCGGGAGCCGTGCGCCATATCAGGCCGTCCGGGTGGTGCAGGACCGCGGTGATCTCGTCCGGGGTCGGCGGGGCCGCGTTGCCCCGCAGGTAGACCGCGCGCATGCCCAGGTTGCGCAGCCGCGTCAGGGCGCGGGCGCGGTTCTGGGCATGGACGAGAACGCGCACGCTGCCGGAGCCGTCGGCGGTGGGACGGGGCAGGTTCAGTGCCACCACCACCGTGCCGTTCGGCAGCTTGCAGAAACCTCCTGCGGCCATGCGGTCACACCCCCGTGTGCGTCAGTGTCAATAAGAGGGCCACAGGACGCACCTAAACACGATCGGCGGCGACCCGCCAGGGGGTCACCGCCGATACGCTTCTGACCTGCGAAAATGCGAACTACTTCACTGCGGGTCCGACCTGGAGGAAGATCACGGAGCCGTTCTTGGCCTCCTTGACGATCTTGATCTTGGTGTTGGTGTCAGTGATCTTGACGCCCGCGGTCGGGGTCGACGGGTCGTAGTAGGTGTTCGTGTGGTCGTTGAAGACCGGCACACCCTTCGACGACTTGATCTTGGTCTGCACGTCCGCGTTGTGCAGCGTGAGGCCGTCGGTGCGGTACATGCTGAACGGCGAGTCGTAGGCCTGGATGCGGGTGCGCATCGGCGTGCCGTCGGCCCACTTCAGCGCCGTCGGGTGCGAGTCGACCGGGAGGACCAGGCCGACGCCCGGGTGGACGCTGGTGTTGTTGTCCGCCTGGGAGGTGTCCCACTTCCAGATCAGCAGACCGTTCTGGTACGGGTAGTGCTCCACCCAGTCCGGACGGGTCGTCGAGAAGCCGAAGTTGTACGGGCCGACCTTGAGGGTCTTGTCGTACGACACGTACTGGCGGTTCTCCGCGATGTAGTACTGCGCGTAGTCCTTGGTGAAGGACGAGCCGATGCGGGAGAAGCCGTTCGCGGTCCAAGCGGCGTCCGCGGACTCGGCGTTGTCGGAGAACACGGTCGCGCCGTCGGCGGTCAGCGTGATCTCGTCGGCCGCGAAGCCCTTCTGGGCCACGCCACCGTCGGTCGCGTAGCGGAAGCGGACGTCGATCTTCTTGCCCGCGTAGGCGTCCAGCGAGTACGACAGCTTCTTGTAGCCGTCGACCGTGCCGGTCAGCGCCGGGGCGCCGCTGGCGTCGCGCGGGATGGCCTGGCCGTCCACCGTGCCGTCGAGCGCGGTCCAGTTGGCGCCGCCGTCGGTCGACGCCTCGGCGTAGAGGTAGTCGTAGTTGGCCTCGATGTCGTACCAGCCGTCCAGGGACAGCGTGGCCGAGGACTTGCCGGTGAGGTCGACGGAACGGGACAGCGTGTTCTTGAGGTTGTCACCGCTGCCGCTCCACCACTGCGTCGAGCCCTGGGCCGGGTTCACGATGGTGGTGGTGACCGCCTTGTCCGGCAGGTTGACCACGAGGGCCTGCTTGTCCCAGGTGTTGTACTCGGCGACGCCCAGCTTGTGCGTGGACTGCTTGCCGGCCTTGGCCGTGTCGTAGTTCAGCCAGCCGAGCTGCAGCTTGTCCCAGGCGCTGAAGTCGCCCGGCAGGTCACCGATGGAGTCCTTGCCCCGGCCGAGCCAGGAGCCGGAGGACATCAGCGTCCAGAAGCCGGTGGAGTTGTCCCCGTTGCCGGTGGTGTCGTAGTGGTCCGGCAGACCGAGGTCGTGGCCGTACTCGTGGGCGAAGACGCCGAGTCCGCCGTTCTCCGGCTGGATGGTGTAGTCGCCGACCCAGGTGCCGGTGTCGCCGATCTGCGCGCCGCCCAGCTTGTTGCCCGTGGGGCCGGTGGCGCCGGCGTCGGTGCCGAAGGCGTACCAGCGGTGGGCCCAGATCGCGTCCTTGCCCTGGGCACCGCCGCCCGCGGACTCGTCCTCACCGGCGTGCACGATCTGGAAGTGGTCGATGTAGCCGTCGGGCTCGTTGAAGTTGCCGTCGCCGTCGTAGTCGTAGCGGTCCCACTGGTCGAACTTCGCCACGTCCGTCTTGATCTGGGCGTCGGTGCGGCCGGCCGCCTTCTGCTGGGCGACCCAGGAGTTCAGGCCGTCGCTGACGACGTTCCACACGCTCGGGCAGTTGGTGGAGCCGCAGGCGTTGTTGCCGTAACGGGCCTCGTTGTACGGGACCTTGACCCAGTCGGCGACCTCGCCGTCGACCGAGTAGCGACCCGAGGACTCCTTCTCGTAGAACTTCTTCATCGACTCGACGTTCTTGCCGGTGCCGAAGTAGAGGTCCTGGAAGTGCTTCTTGTTGTAGTCCTTCTGCCAGGCCGTCGAGTTGTCCTTGGCCCGGTCCGGCTCGGCTATCCGGTTGTGCAGCGGGCCTGCCGTGCCGCCGTACTTCGGGTCGGTCCTGTCGCCGAACTCCACCAGGATCGTGAAGATCTTGTCGGTCTTCTCGCGGCCGAGCTCGACGTACTTGCTGTCGCCCTTCTTGCTCTTGAGCTGGACGACCTGCGAACCGCCTCGGTTCCTGACCTTGGCCTCGCCGGATATGACCTGGTTCAGCGCCTCCTGACGCTGGGCCTCCTGGGTCTTGCTGAGCGGACCGTCGAGGTTGTGCTTCTGCTGCTTCACCGGCGCCGGGTCGTGCCGGTTCGCGGCAGCGGACTTGGCCGTCGTGCCGGCCTCCGCCACGGCGAACGTCGAGAACGTGGCGGTGGCCGCCGCGAGTGCAACGCCGATCGCGGCCGCTCTGAACGTCCAGGGTCTGCTGATCACTTGCTTCCTCCCCCGCGTCCGGGCACACGGAAGGGGGTCCTGGTCATGGAGGTCCGTGCGCGCCTGATCAACGCGTGTAGTCAAGTGACGACATTTGACTAGAGGTTTAAAAGAAAAGACAGACCTTGACTTGGACAGGACAAGTGCACTATGCGGAGCGGAAGTTCGCTTTGCGAACGCCTCGCATACGACTTGACGGGCGCGCGAGTCCGTCCACTTGGCGGACGCATGACTCCGTGCGCCCCCTGTGCACCGGTACCGTGGGTTAGGTCACGCTTACCGGCCGTTCCACTCGGGCATGCACGCGATTAGAGTCGAATGGTGGAACGCCCGGAAGTCGGCGGAAAGCCAGGCCGGTTACCCGTCTCACCCCCAATATCTTCCGAGGACACGATTGCCATGCCTCGTCCGACTGCCGCACAGCTCGTCTACGGTTCATGCACCGTGATCTTCTCGACCCTCGCCATGCTGCTGCTGTCACAGACGAGTTCGGGTCTGGGGATCGCGGTCATCGCGTTCTCGGCTCTCGCCCTCGGGCTGCTGGTCGCCATGACGGTGCCACTGCCCAGGACTCGTACGGTCGCGTCGGCGGAGCCCGCCGCGGTCGTCCAGGAGCGGGTGCCCGCACCGCGGGAGCCCGTGGCCGCCGCGGTCGAGCCGATACGGGAGCCGAGCACTCCCTGACAGCCGGAGACGGCGGGTCCGTGAAACTTACGGACCCGCCGCCTGCTGTGCGGTGCCTTCTCAACCGGTGCTGACCACCACCGTCTTGGCCGCCTTGTCGTGCAGGCCCTGTTTGTAGGGCTTGTCGAAGAAGCTCCAGCCGCCGGCGATCGCGGTCCAGATGCACGCGCAGCAGAAGGCGAACGGGATCCACAGGACCAGCGCGCGGGTCAGCGATGTCTGGGTGGAGGGCGTGGAGCCGTCCTCGAGGTTGGCCACCCGCATGCCCAGCCATTTCTTGCCGAGGGTCTGTCCCGTCCTGGCGATCAGGATCGTGTCGTAGGTCACATAGAGCACCGCGACGATGACCGACTGCGCGAACCCCTTGCCCACCTCGATCCTGTCGCTGCTCATCTGGAGCTCGTTCACCCTGAAGATCAGGGTGACCAGCCAGACGACGATGCCCACCAGGACCATGTCGATGATGCGGGCGAGCGTGCGCTTGCCGCTGTCCGCGAGCGGGGGCATGCCGGCCAGCGGGTCGGCGGGGGCGCCGCCGCCTCCGTAGGGGCCGCCGCCGTAGGGCGGGGGCTGGCCGCCGGGTGGGACGTCGTACGGGGAACCCGGACCCGGCGGTCCCTGACCTGGCGGGGTGTCAGACGGCGAACCCGAACCCGTACCCGGCCCCTGGCCCGATGGGGTGTCGTACGGCGAACCCGCCCCCTCGCCCGGTGGGGGCTGCTTCCTGAACGGGTCTTCTTCCGGTGGCTGCTGTCCTGAGCCGGGGGGCGGTTCGGTGCTCATGGCCCGAGTGGACCGCGAAGCACCCGGCTCCGCATCCGGCGGGCCGCCGTACGGGGGACCGGCTCAGCTCGCGACGAAGGTGTGTGCCGCCTTGTCGTGCCAGCACTGGCGCCACGGGCGGTCGAACAGGCACCAGGCGAGGCCGACGACTCCGATGACGAGGAGGCTGGGGACGGTGCAGACCAACCAGCGGCGCAGGGCGAGGCCGAAGGTGGGCGGCTCGTGCGCCTCGATGTCCCGGACCTCCAGGCCGCACACCTTCTTGCCCAGGGTGCGGCCCCATTTGGCGGTGGGCAGCACCTCGTAGAGGAGGCCGGAGACGAGGAGGGCGGCGAGGACGATGCCGAGATACGTCCCCGTCGTGCCGTCGAGCAGCCAGACGGTGACGGTGCGGCCGGAGAGCTCGGCCGCGTCGATCTTCCCCTGGATGTGGTCGATCGCCTTGGCGCCGAACGGCACGGCGGCCGCGGCGGTCAGGGTACCGACGACCAGGCTGTCGATGAGCCGGGCGGCCAGCCGTCTGCCCAGTCCCGCGGGCCGCGCCGCCGCCTGCCGCCGGACGGCCGCCTGGAACGGGTCGTCCACCGGCGGCTTCCACGGCGCCACGGGCTGGTCGTCCCCGGCCCCGGCGAGCCGGTGCACCTGCTGGGCCCAGGAGGACTGCCCGCCACCGGCGCCGGTGGCCATGGGAGTTGCGGCGCCCGACTGCTGGGGTACCGAGGGAGCGGGAGTGGACGCCTGCGCGACCGGCTCCGCAGCCTGGGACGCCTCGGCCTGCGCCGCGGCAGCACGGGCCGCGGCGGCCTTGCCTGCACCGAACCCGGGCCGAGCGGAGCCGCTCGAAGAACCGGAGGCACCGGAAGAACCGGAGTCGCCCACGCCCACCGGCCCCTGGGCGGCGAAGCCCGGCGTGCCTCCGCCCTGCGCCCCCGGCGCCCCGTCCTGCTGACCCGTGCGCGGGGAGGGCGCGCGGAAAGGGGGGTTGGCGTCGGAGGAAGCGGTCGGCCTGCGGAAGACGAAGGTGCCGTCGGACGGCACATCGGATGAGTCCGCCGGAGGGATCGTCGCCGTCCCGTCGGTGCGCACGGAGGCGCCGTCCGGCTGGGACGGGGGGTCCGCGGGGACCCTGGGATCGGCACCCCAGGACACGCGTCGGTCCTGGTCGCCGCCGAACCCGGACTGCTGGGCCCGGTCGGCTCCCCAGCCGGGCTCCGGCTGCGGATCCTCGTCGAAGAAGTGCGGGCCGGTCGCCTCCACGGCGGGAGCAGCCGGGCGCCCGCCGGGCGGTGCGATGAGCGGTTCGCCGTCCCGCGGCGCCGGCCGGCTGGTGCCCGGCACCCAGGCGGCGCCGTTCCAGTACCGGACATATCCAGGAATGGACGGGTCCGGGTAATACCCTTCGCGGGGCCTGTCGTCGCCGGGGGCCGGGGTTGGGGCGCTCATGTCCGTCGTCCCGTATCTGCTCGGGGGTCGTATAGGGGCTCCACATCTATCAGACGTGCGCAACCACCACCGCCAGTCCCGCCGGACCCGCCCCTTTCCGGGCAACGACGTGCACCCGCTTCACAGAGTCGGAAACAAATTCTCCGAACCCGCGTAATGATCGTGCCCTTACGTCCTCTCCCGTCGTGCGAGGCCGGCCGCAGAGCCCCGCACACCCGACCGAGAGAGGAAACCGACGCCATGCACTCCACAGTGGTGGAACGCGAACTGGAGCTCAGGCTCGTCCTGTCGCCGGAGCGCAGCATCCCGGTCCCGGCCCGGCTCACCTACCGCACCGCCGACCCGTACGCCGTCCACATCACCTTCCACATCAACTCCGAGCACCCGGTGTACTGGACGTTCGCCCGCGAGCTCCTGGTGGAGGGGGTGTTCCGGGCGTGCGGGCAGGGGGACGTACGGGTGTGGCCGACGAAGCTGGAAGGCCGCGGCGTCGTCCTCGTCGCGCTCAGCTCGCCCGACGGCGACGCCCTCCTCGAGGCGCCCGCCGCCCAGGTGTCCGCCTGGCTGGAGCGGACGCTGCGCGTGGTGCCCCCGGGGACCGAGGGCGGGCAACTCGGGATCGACGACGCGCTCGACCAGCTGCTCGCCCGGTGACGGCGGGAGGGCGCGCTCAGAACAGCTTGCCCGGGTTGAGGATGCCCAGCGGGTCGAAGACCTGCTTCACCGCCCGCTGCATCTCCACCCCGACCGGCCCGATCTCCCGTGCCAGCCACTCCTTCTTCAGGACGCCCACGCCGTGCTCGCCGGTGATGGTCCCGCCGAGTTCCAGGCCGAGGGCCATGATCTCGTCGAAGGACTCCCGGGCCCGCCGGGACTCGTCGGGGTCCTGCGCGTCGAAGCACACGGTGGGGTGCGTGTTGCCGTCCCCGGCGTGGGCACAGACGCCGATGGTCAGCCCGAACTTCCCGGCGATCCGCTCGACGCCCTCGAGCATCTCGCCCAGCCGCGAACGGGGCACGCACACGTCGTCGATCATCGTCGTGCCCTTGACCGCCTCCAGGGCGGTGAGGGACAGCCGGCGTCCCTGGAGGAGGAGTTCGGACTCGGCGGCGTCCTCGGCCGGGACCACCTGAGTGGCGCCGGCGGCCTCGCACAGCGCGCCGACGGCGCCGAGGTCGGCGGACGGGTCGGGGGTGTCGAAGGCGGCGAGGAGCAGGGCCTCGGTCGACTCGGGCAGGCCCATGTGGGCGAGGTCGTTGACTGCCTTCACCGTCGTACGGTCCATGAGTTCGAGCAGGGAGGGCACATGGCCGCCCGCCATGATCCGGCACACGGCGTCGCACGCCGCGGCCGCGGAGGCGAACTCGGCGGCGAGCACCAGCTGCTGCGGCGGCTTCGGCTTCAGCGCCAGGACGGCCCGCACGACGATGCCGAGCGAGCCCTCGGAGCCGACGAACAGACGGGTCAGGTCGTAGCCGGCGACGCCCTTCGCCGTGCGGCGGCCCGTGGACATCAGACGGCCGTCGGCCAGCACGACGTCCAGACCGAGCACGTACTCGGCCGTCACCCCGTACTTCACACAGCACAGGCCGCCGGAACCCGTCCCGATGTTGCCGCCGATGGTGCACATCTCCCAGCTGGAGGGGTCCGGCGGGTAGTACAGACCGTGCTCCTCGACCGCGCGGGAGAGGGTGGCGTTGATGACGCCCGGTTCGACCACGGCGATCCGGTCGACCGGACTGATCTCCAGAATGCGGTCCATCTTGGTGAGGGACAGCACGATGCAGCCCTCGGAGGCGTTCGCGCCGCCGGACAGACCGGAGCGGGCGCCCTGCGGGACGACCGGGACGCGCAGTTCGGCGGCGATCCGCATGACGTGCTGGACCTGTTCGACCGTGCGCGGCAGGACGACCACGGCCGGTGTGCCCGCCGGGCAGAAGCTCGCCATGTCATTGGCGTACGAGGCGGTGATGTCGGGATCGGTGAGGACCGCCTCGGCCGGCAGGCCCGCGAGGAGCCGGTCGCCGAGGTTTCCCTGGGCTTCGTCGGGTGCGGCTTGGATACGGCTCATGATCACAGCGTCGCACCCGCGGCCATCGGTGTGAACCCCGTACGGGACGCGCCTTGAGCTGACCGTATGGGTTGTCGTATTAGCGCACAGTGGGCGCCATGGAGAACGAACAGTCCCGCCCGGGTACGTCCCTGCTGGCGGAGCAGCCGCCCCGCCGCTCCCGGAGGCTGCGGCGCGCACTGATCGTCTCGGTCGCGGCGGGCGTCGCGGCCGGTGCCGCGGTCGGCGGAGTCCTGATGCTGCTCCCGTCGTCGCCCGGGGCCAAGCCGCCGGTGCCGGGGTCCGGGCCGCAGGCGCTGACGGCGGTCAACGCCGGGGCGCCGGCCGCGCTGCCCGACCTGGCCGCGCTGATCGGGCAGCAGGAGAAGCATGTGCGGACGCATCCGCAGGACGCGCCGGCCTGGGCCGTGCTGGGCACGTCCTATGTGGAACAGGGGCGGCGGACCGCCGACGCCGCTGACTTCCCGAGGGCCGAGCGGGCGCTGCGGACCTCGCTGCGGGTGGCGGGCGAGAACAGCCCGCAGAGCGCGCCGGCGCTGGGCGGGATGGCCGCGCTGGCGAACGCGCGCCGGGACTTCGCGGAGGCCAAGCGCTGGGGCGAGCAGGCGCTGGAGGCGGAGCCGAAGCGGTGGACGACGTATCCGCTGCTGATCGACGCGTACACCGGCCTCGGAGACTACAAGGCGGCCCGGCAGACGCTGGAGAAGCTGATGGGGCTGAAGGTCGATGCCTCCCGTCGGCCGGCTGTGATGGCACAGGCGGCCGCCGTCTACCGCGACCGGGGCTGGCGCGAGGACGCGGCGGCGCAGCTGGCGGACGCCTCGGCGGCCGCGCGGACGCCCACCGAGCAGGCGGTCTATCTGGAGCAGGCGGGACAGCTGGCCTGGGAGCGCGGGGAGCGGGAGGACGCGCTGCGGCACTTCGAGGCGGCCCTGCGTCTCGACCCCGGTCAGGCGGCCGCCCTGGCCGGGCGGGGGCGGGCGCTCGCCGCGCTGGGCCGCACCCAGGAGGCCCTCAACGCCTACCAGGAGGCGCTCGCCAACCAGCCCACTCCCCAGTACGCCCTGGAACTGGGCGAGTTGTACGAGTCGCTGGGGCAGCGGCCGGAGGCCCGGGTGCAGTACGACCTGCTGCGGGTCCGGGTGGCGCAGGACACGGCGGGCGGGGTCGACGACGAGCTGGTGCTCGGGCAGTTCGAGGCGGACCACGGGAACCCGCAGGAGGCCGTGCAGCGGCTGGAGGCCGAATGGGAGCGGCAGCCCGGGATCGAGGTGGCGGACGCGCTGGGGTGGGCGCTGAACCGGGCGGGGGACGCCGAGAAGGCGCTGCAGTACGCCGAGATCGCCACCGACAAGGTCAACGGCGGCGGAGTGCGCAGCGCCCTGTACGCGTATCACCGGGGCATGATCGAGCGGGAGCTGGAGCTGGACGGGCCCGCCCGGCGGCACCTGGAGGAGGCTCTGCGGATCAGTCCGTACTTCTCGCCCCTGCAGGCGCCCGCGGCCAGGACGGCGCTGCGGGAGCTGGGCGAGCCCTCGGCCGAGGAGCCCGTGTTCGACGACGCGAAGGCACCGGGACGGTGAGTTGGCCGCCGGGTCCTGCGGGTGCCCCCTAGGTCCTGTCGTCAGATCCCCGTCGTCCGCCCGAAGGGCGGGCCCTGCGGCGTCAGGTGCGTGCTCTCGGCGTGCCGGGCCCCGGCCCTCGTACTGGATGTACTTGGGTCGGAGCCCGGTGCGGCGAGAGCGCGTGCATGGCGTCGCAGGGCAGGCGGGGATCTGACGACAGGGCCTAGGCACTCGCAGGACCCGGGCGTGTCACAGGTTTCCGCGCCGCTCCTGCTCGCGCTCGATCGCCTCGAACAGGGCCTTGAAGTTGCCCTTGCCGAAGCCCATCGAGCCATGACGTTCGATGATCTCGAAGAAGACGGTCGGGCGGTCCTGGACCGGCTTGGTGAAGATCTGCAGGAGGTAGCCGTCCTCGTCGCGGTCGGCGAGGATCTTCAGCTCGCGCAGGGTGTCGACCGGGACACGGGTGTCGCCGACCCACTCGCCGAGGGTGTCGTAGTAGGCGTCGGGGGTGTTCAGGAACTCGACTCCGGCCGCCCGCATGGTCCGTACGGTCTCGACGATGTCGTTCGTGTTGAGCGCGATGTGCTGGACGCCCGCGCCGCCGTAGAACTCCAGGTACTCGTCGATCTGGGACTTCTTTTTGGCGATGGCCGGCTCGTTGATCGGGAACTTGACCTTCAGGGTCCCGTCCGCGACGACCTTCGACATCAGCGCGCTGTACTCGGTCGCGATGTCGTCGCCCACGAACTCCTTCATGTTCGTGAAGCCCATGACCTTGTTGTAGAAGCCGACCCACTCGTTCATCCGCCCGAGTTCCACGTTGCCGACGCAGTGGTCGATGGCCTGGAAGGTGCGGCGGGCGGGCGGCTCGACCATCGGGGCGGCCGCGACGTAGCCGGGGAGGTACGGGCCGTCGTAGCCGGAGCGGTCGACGAGGGTGTGCCGGGTCTCGCCGTAGGTGGCGATCGCGGCGAGGACGACCGTGCCGTTCTCGTCCTTCAGCTCGTACGGCTCGGCCACCGGGCGGGCGCCGTGCTCGATCGCGTAGGCGTACGCGCGGCGCGCGTCCGGGACCTCGATGGCCAGGTCGATGACGCCGTCGCCGTGCTCGGCCACATGCCGGGTGAGGAAGGCGCCCCAGTCGCTGCTCGCCTTCACGACCGAGGTGAACACGAAGCGGGCGGAGCCGTTCTCCAGGACATAGCTCGCGGTCTCGCGGCTGCCGGTCTCCGGTCCCGAGTAGGCGACCAGCTTCATGCCGAAGGCGGTGGAGTAGTAGTGCGCCGCCTGCTTGGCGTTGCCCACGGCGAAGACGACCGCGTCCATTCCCTTGACCGGGAAGGGGTCGGCCTGCCGGGCGGTGTCGGGAGTGTGGTGTGTGGTCTGCGTCATGGCGGAAGACTGGCTCCGCTCTGCAAGGTGCGCAATAGTTTCCGTATCGACTGAGCAATATGTTCAGTACTACGGCCGTATCGGCGGACTTTCTGTACAGGATGACCAACCCGGGAGGCGACGTGGCGATCGATCATCTGGACGGGCGCATCATCCTGCTGCTGGCCCGCGAGCCGCGGCTCGGGGTCCTGGAAATGTCCCGGCGGCTGGGGGTCGCCCGGGGGACCGTGCAGGCGCGCCTCGACCGGCTTCAGTCGAACGGAGTCATCCGCGGATTCGGACCGCAGGTCGATCCGGCGGCGCTCGGCTACCCGGTCACCGCGTTCGCCACGCTCCAGATCCGGCAGGGTCAAGGGCCCGATGTGCGGGCCCACTTGGCGACCGTGCCGGAGGTGCTGGAGCTGCACACCACCACGGGCACCGGGGACATGCTGTGCCGGCTGGTGGCCCGCTCGAACGCCGATCTCCAGCGGGTGATCGACCGGGTTGTCGGTTTTGATGGCATCGTCCGGGCCTCCACGGCGATCGTCATGGAGAACCCCGTCCCGCTGCGGATCATCCCGCTGGTGGAGCAGGCGGCGGAGGACCGGGACGGAACCTGACCCGACCGACCCGGGGGTGAGCAGGGCGTGGGCTTCTGGGAGTACCTGGGCGATCGGCACCGGCAACTGCTCACGGACGCCTACCAGCACGCCAGTGTCGTCTTCCAGTGCATGGTCGTGGCGACCCTGCTCGGGGTGCTGATCGGGGTCGTCACCCACCGCAGCGAATGGGCCGGGAACCTCGCCACCACGGCCACCGCCACCATCCTGACCATCCCGTCGCTCGCCATGATCGGCCTGCTGATCCCGGCCGTGGGGCTGGGCGTGCCGCCGACGGTGATCGCGCTGACGCTGTACGGGCTGCTGCCGATCGTGCGCAACTCGGTCGTGGGCCTGCGCGGAGTCGATCCCGTGCTGCTGGACGCGGCGCGGGGCATCGGCATGTCCCGCCGCGCCCGGTTGCTGCGGGTGGAGCTGCCGCTCGCCTGGCCGCCGATCCTGACCGGCATCCGGATCTCCACCCAGATGCTGATGGGCATCGCGGCCATCGCCGCCTATGCCTCCGGGCCCGGTCTGGGCAACGAGATCTTCCGCGGGATCGCCTCCCTGGGCAGCAGGAACGCGCTCAACCAGGTGCTCGCGGGCACGCTCGGGATCGTCGTCCTCGCGTTGCTGTTCGACGCCGCGTACGTGCTGGTCGGACGGCTGACGATTTCCGGGGGGATCCGTGGCTGAGCTTCCAGGGGGATCCGTGGCCGAGCCCGGCGGCAACACCGGCACCCACGGCGCCGCGATCGGGCTGGAGAACCTCACCAAGCGCTATCCGGGCAGTGCGGGCCCCTCCGTGGACGGCGTGACCATGGGGATCGGGGCGGGCGAGACCGTCGTGCTCGTCGGCCCGTCCGGCTGCGGCAAGTCGACCACCCTGAAGATGATCAACCGGCTGATCGAGCCGACCGCGGGCCGGATCCGGATCGACGGCGAGGACGTCACCGGCATGGACCCGGTGCGGCTGCGCCGGAACGTCGGGTACGCGATCCAGTCGTCCGGGCTGTTCCCGCACATGACCGCAGCCCAGAACATCGCGCTCGTACCGAGGATGCTCGGCTGGCCGAAGGCACGGATCAAGCGGCGGGTGGAGGAGATGCTCGCCCTGGTCGGTCTCGACCCCGGCGAGTTCCACGACCGCTATCCGCGCGGGCTCTCCGGTGGCCAGCAGCAGCGCGTCGGGGTGGCCCGGGCGCTTGCCGCCGATCCGCCGGTCCTGCTGATGGACGAGCCGTTCGGCGCGCTGGACCCGGTCACCCGCGACCGCCTCCAGGACGAGTTGCTCCGGCTCCAGCGCGAGCTGCACAAGACGATCGTCTTCGTCACCCACGACTTCGACGAGGCGATCAAACTGGGCGACCGGATCGCGGTGCTGCGCGAGCGCTCGCACATCGCCCAGTTCGACACCCCGGAGGCGATCCTCACCAGCCCGGCGGACGAGTTCGTGGCCGGGTTCGTGGGCGCGGGGGCGGCGCTCAAGCGGCTCAATCTGACCCGCGTACGAGATGTGGGGATCGCCGGCTGTCCCACGGCCACCGAGGACACCCCGCTGCACGAGATCCTCGACCGGCTGCGCGGAAGCGGTACGGACGAGATCCTCCTCCTCGACCGGCAGCACCGCCCCGGCAGCTGGCTCCGGCGTGGCGACCTCGTGCGGACCGGCAGCTCTGCGCCCCGCACGGGCGCACCGGTGCGTCGCACCGTGACCCGGGACGCGACGCTGCGGGACGCGCTGGAGGCGCTGCTCACGGACAGCGCGGGCCGGGTCGCGGTGACCGGGGCCGACGGCGAGTACGTGGGTGTCGTCGACGTGGGGACACTGATGCACTCCGTGCACGAACTGCTGGCGGCCGACCGGCCGGCGGACGGCGGAGGGAGGAGCACGGCGTGACGACCCCGGACCGCCCGGATGAGCTGAAGGGCCCGGCCGGGCCGGAGGAACCGGCGGCCGGGGCCGGGTCCGCGGATGCCACCGGGCCGGAGGGACCCCGGACCCCGCCGCCCCGGCCGCGCCGCCGGCTCACCTGGCAGAAGCTGACCGTCCTGCCGGCGGTGCTGGCGGCGGTCCTGCTGGCGACCCTGCTGTGGTTCCGGCGGGCCGGCCTGGACGAGGTCTCCCGGAACGCGCTGTCCGACGGCCAGGTGTCCAAGGCCCTGTGGCAGCACATCGAGCTCACCGTGATCTCGACCTTCTTCGTGCTGGTGATCGCGATCCCGCTGGGCATCCTGCTGACCCGCGCGGCGTTCCGGAGGGCCACCCCGGTCGTCATGGCGATGGCCAACACGGGCCAGGCGACACCGGCGATCGGACTGCTCGCCCTGCTGGTGATCTGGCTCGGCACCGGAATGAAGGCAGCCCTGATCGGCATCACCGCCTACGCCCTGCTGCCGGTGCTCGCGAACACGGTCACGGGACTCAAGGCGAACGACCCGACCCTGCTCGAAGCCGCCCGCGGCATCGGCATGTCCTCGCCGGGCGTGCTGGCCCGCGTGGAACTCCCCCTCGCCGTCCCGCTGATCCTCGCCGGCGTGCGCACGGCGCTGGTGCTCAACGTCGGTACCGCCACCCTCGCGGCCTTCGGCGGAGGCGGCGGACTCGGCGTGCTGATCACCGCCGGGATCACCACCCGCCGCATGCCGGTACTGGTCCTGGGCTCCGTCCTCACGGTCACCCTCGCCCTGCTCGTCGACTGGCTGGCCTCCCTGGCCGAACTGGTCCTCCGCCCACGCGGACTGGCGGTGGAGACATGAGCCGCGGCACCCGCCTGCTGCTGGCCGGGGTGCTGGTGGCGGTGTCCGGCTGTGGGCTGAGCAGCGGGTCCCCGATGGTCGACGACGTCCGGCCGGGCACCATCGGGCAGGGCGAGCCGCTCAAGGGCGCCCATCTGACGGTGACGTCGAAGGCGGACACGGAGAGCCTCATCCTCGGCGCGATGATGGGCATCGCCTTCCAGGCGGCGGGCGCGGACGTCCTCGACCGGACCGGCATCCAGGGCTCGATCGGGGCGCGGGAGGCGGTCAGGAGCGGGGACGCGGACGCCATGTACGACTACACGGGCACCGCCTGGATCACGTACCAGGGCAACAGCGAGCCGATCCCCGACCCGCACCGGCAGTGGCAGGCCGTGCGCGACGCGGACCTCGCCAACGGGCTGACCTGGCTTACGCCGTCGCGGCTGGACAACACCTACGCCCTCGCCGTGAACCGGGCCGGTGCCAGGAGGTACGGCACCCGGACCCTGTCGGACGTGGCCGCGCTGACCAGCTCGCGTCCCGGGGCCGTGACGCTGTGCGTGGAGGGCGAGTTCGCCAACCGGGCGGACGGGCTGCGGGGGATGCAGAAGGCGTACGGGATGAAGGTTCCGGCGTCGGACATCACGCAGATGGACACCGGGATCATCTACACCGAGACGGCGAAGGGGAGTTGCACCTACGGGGAGGTCTACACGACCGACGGCCGGATCAGGGCCATGGACCTGGCGGTGATGGCGGACGACCGGAAGTTCTTCCCCAACTACAACGCGGCCCCCGAGATCAACTCCCGCACCCTCGAGAAGTGGCCGGCGATCGCCACCGTACTCGACCCCGTCACGGCGAAGCTCGACAACGCCGTGGCACAGACGCTGAACGCGAAGGTGGACGTCGACGGGGAGGATCCGCATCAGGTGGCTCTGAACTGGATGAAGGCGCAGGGGTTCGTGAAGTAGGAGGCGTACCGGGGGAGTTACAAAGAGATGCTTGCAAAGAAGTCCTTGCAACGGATTCTTTGCAACGCTACCTTTGTACGCATGACGGAGCACGAAGACCGGAAACAGCGCCTCCTGGACGCCCGCTCGCTGCGCGGCCTCGCGCATCCCCTGCGGATGCAGCTGCTGGACGCCCTGCGGCACAACGGTCCGGCCACCGCCTCCCAACTGGCCGCGCGGCTGGGCGAGTCCAGCGGCGCGACGAGCTACCACCTGCGGCAACTCGCCGCGCACGGCTTCGTCGAGGACGCCCCGGAGCACGGCAAGGGGCGGGAGCGCTGGTGGAAGGCGGTGGACCAGGGCCTGGTCTTCGACAGCGCGCAGTTCGAGGACGCGAGCCCGGAAGTGCGGGGACTGACGGAGGTGTTCCTGCACGAGATGGCCGGAACCCACGCCCGTGAACTGTCCGCCTGGCTCGGTACGCGCGACGAATGGTCCAGGGCATGGTCGCGCTCCAGCGACATGAGCGACATGACGCTACGGCTGACGCCCGGCCTCGCCCTGGAGCTGATCGACAAGATGCACGACCTGATCGACGGCTACCGGGACCGCGTACCGGACGCGGACACCCCCGAGGCCGAGCAAGTACGCATCCACACGCACCTGTTCCCGATCAAGACGGATTGAGAGGCCCCGCCATGCACGACAGCGACCAGCTCGCCCGGCACCGCATCGCCGAGTTCCACGCCCAGGCCGACGCCCATCGCCTCGCCACCGAGGCCCACCGCCCGAACGAGCTGCGCGTCCGGCTCGGCTGGACCCTGGTCGAGGTCGGCCTGCGGCTCGCCTCGGCCCCGCGGCCGGCCCTCGCCTAGCAGCTCGGTACCGAGCCCTTCCCCTTCTCCAGCGCCACCAGGGAGTCCACCGCCCCCTTCAGGGTGGTCACCGGAACCAGTCGCAGTCCCTTCGGGAGCTCCGACTTGGCCTCGCGGCACTCATCCTTCGGCACCAGGAAGACGGTCGCCCCGTCCCGCCGTGCGGCCTGTGTCTTCAGGGCCACGCCCCCGACCGCGCCGACGGTGCCGTTCGTGTCGATGGTCCCGGTGCCGGCGACGGTGTGGCCGCCCGTGAGGTCGCCGCCGCTGCCGTTCCCGTCCAGCTTGTCGATGATCCCGAGCGAGAACAGCAGTCCCGCGCTGGGCCCGCCGACGTCGGCCAGCTTCAGCGAGACCTTGACGTCCTTGTCGCTCAGCTTCAGGTACTTGAGCGCCGCCTGGGTCGCCGAGTCCTGGGACTGCCGCATCTGCTCGGCGTTGTGCTGCTCGATCTCCTTGACGCTGTTGCCGGTCGGGTAGACCGCGTCGCGCGGCATCACCGCCCGGTCCGTGCGGAACCAGCTGTCGACCACGTCACCGAGCGAGACCTCCGTGTCCGGGCCGGTCGCCTCGATGGTCGTCATCCGCAGCTGCCCGTTCGTGTCCCGGGTCGGCGCCCCGGAGATCGTGATCACCTCGGTGCCCCGGTTCTTGCCCAGCACGTTCGCCGTCATCCCGGGCTGCGCCACCGAGAACGGCAGCGGCGCGAACGCCGCCGCGGCGAGCAGGGCCCCGACGGGCAGGGCGCAGACGGCGACGGCCTGGAGGCGCGTGAGGCGAGAGAGCACGAGGTCAATCTAACGTGGCGAGCACTTCCGGCCACCGGCACGGGGCGGCGGGTCAGCCCTGGCCGGCCCGGTACAGGTCCCGGCGCTCCCGGGTGAAGCGGCGCAGGGCCTCCGGGAGCGGCTCGATGCCGATGCCCGGCGTGGTCGGGACGGGCAGATGGCCGTCCCGGAGCACGAAGGGCTCGGTGATGTCCTCGGCGAAGTAGCGGGAGGACGCCGAGGTGTCACCGGGGAGGGTGAAGCCGGGCAGGGCTGCCAGGGCCAGGTTCGGGGCACGGCCGACGCCCGTCTCCAGCATGCCGCCGCACCACACCGGCACGCCGTGCGCATGGGCCACGTCGTGGATGCGGCGGGCCTCCAGGTAGCCGCCCACCCGGGCGGGCTTGACGTTCACGACCCGGCACGCGTCCAGGGAGATCGCGGAGGCGGTGTCGGCGGCGTTGTGCAGGGACTCGTCCAGGCAGACGGGGGTGGTGATGCGCTGCTGGAGGCGCGCGTGGGCGTAGAGGTTGTTCTCCTCCAGCGGCTCCTCGATGAGCAGCAGCCCGAAGTCGTCGAGGCGCCGCAGATGCTCGGCGTCGGCGAGGGTGTACGCCGTGTTGGCGTCGACCTGGAGGGGCAGCGCCGCGCCGAAGCGCTCACGCACCGCCCGCAGCGGCTCGACGTCCCAGCCGGGCTCGATCTTCAGCTTGATACGGACGTACCCCTCGGCGAGATAGCGCTCGACGTCGTCCAGCAGCTCGGGGACGGAGTTCTTGATGCCGACCGAGACACCGGCGGGAACCCGGTCCCGCACCGCACCCAGGTAGGTCGCCAGCGGCATGCCGTGCGCGCGCAGCTCCGCGTCCAGGACCGCCGTCTCCAGGGCGGCCTTCGCCAGCTCGTGTCCCTTGATCTTCGCCATCGCGGGGGCCAGCGCTGCCGTGGTGGGATGCGGGAGGGCGGCGACGCGCGGCAGCAGGAAGTCGCGCAGCACGATCTCGGCGCCGGCGGTGAACTCGGAGCAGTACAGCGGCTCGGGGTCGGCGGCGAACTCCGACCAGCCCTCGGCCTCGTCGGTGACGACGTGCAGGAGGAAGGTGTCCTTCGTCGTCATGGTCCCGAAGGAGGTGCGGAAGGGGGTGACGAGCGGGATCGCGACGTGGACGATCTCTACGCGCTCGAGCTTCATGCCGCTTCCTCCGTCCGGGTGAGCGTGTACCAGCCGTCACGGGACATTCCGGTGGCCGTGAATCCCTCGGCGAAGGCCTCGGTGAAGACCTCGCGCACGGCGTACCGCCAGCGCAGCGCCAGCACGGGGTCGGCGGCGCGCAGCTTCACGATGTCGTCCGGGACCCGGCAGTGCACCTGCCGGTCGGCGAGGTCGCGGCGGGCGAGGGTGTCGCCGTCGGGGGCGATGTGAGTCGCCGGCGCCCCTGCGCGGTCGTCCGCCGTGTCGTACGACGGGTTCGGCGCGGTCAGGTCCCAGGTCACCGTCAGCCGGTCGCTCTCGTCGCCGTCGTTCACGCCGTCCGCCATCGGGCCGTAGAAGTCGACGAGGTACGCGGTGCCGACCGCGCCCAGCTTGGCCAGGTTGAAGCGGGCGTTGCGGCCGACCAGCGGGTCGAAGGTCCAGCGCATGGTGCGGGCACCGAGGCCCAGCGCCCAGGCGCGCTGGGCCTGCTTCACCGCGTGTCCGAGGCCCCGGTCGGCGGCCGCCACCAGCGAGTAGGTCTCCTGGCCCGGGCCGAACACGGCCACGGACGCCCCCGCCAGCCGCTCCCCGTCGTAGGCGGCGTGCACGGCGCCGCCCGCGTGGACGAGGCTGTGCAGCACCTCGGCCGGATAGGGGGGCGCGGAGCGGGGTGTCTGCCAGACGTCGCTGAAGTAGGCGCTCACGGCCGCGAGCCCGGTGACGTCGCGGACGGTACGGATGGTGACTCCTGTCATGGTCCGAGTCTCGGAGGCGGAGGGCGGGCGCGTGTTGTGCGAGTGGACAACACACGCGTACGTTCGTTTGGAGATCGGCCAATACGTCGGCCATGCCGCGGCCCATACCGTCGGTCCATACCGTGGACCGACACCGGAAGGTGAGGACCCCATGGACGCCTGCACGCTCGGCGACCTCCTGGACGTCATCGGCGGTCCCTCCGTACGACTGCACACCGCCCCCGCCGGACTGACCGTGCCGGTCACCGAGGCGGTGCTGTACGACGCCCACGCCCCGGTCCCCCAGCTGCCCGGCGCGCTGCTCCTCGCGGTCGGGGTGCACGCGGCGGCGGCCGGGCCGCTGGTGCGGGCCGCCGCCGAGGCGGGGATGACCGGGGTGGTGGTGCGGGGGGCGGACGGGCCGGTCGGCGAGGCGGAGGCGCGGGGCGTGGCGCTGCTGTCGGTAGACGAGGACGCGGCCTGGCACCACGTCCATCTGCTGCTGGCGTCCGCGATCGGCACCCGCCCCGCCGCTTCCGGCAGCGGCCTCGGTGATCTGTTCGCGCTGGCCGACGCGATCGCCGCGGCGGCCGGCGGGGCCACCGCCATCGAGGACACCCGGCAGCGGATCCTGGCCTACTCGACCGTCCCCGATCAGCCCGTCGACGAGGACCGCCGGCAGGGCATCCTGGGCCTCCAGGTGCCGCCCAGCTCGGAGAACACCGAGCAGTACCGGGTGCTGTTCGCGGCCGACCGGCCGGTGCGGCTGCCCGCGCTGCGGGACGCGGACCTGCCCCGGCTGGCGATGCCCGTCCGGGCGGGCGGCGAGACGCTCGGCTCGGTCTGGGTGGTCGACGGCGGCACGCTCGCGCCCGACGCCGAGGAGACCCTCGCCCAGGGCGCCTCCACGGCCGCGCTGCTCCTGCTGCGCGCCCGGGCCGCGCAGGAACTGGCCCGCCACCAGAACAGCGATCTGCTGCGCCGGCTGCTGGAGGGCACGGCCGACGCGTCGACGGCCGCCCACCGGCTGGGGCTCGAGGGCGCCGTGCGGGTGGCCGCGTTCGTGCTCGACTCGGCGGCGAGCGTGCCTGACTCCGAGCGGACCGCCCTGCGTCTGCTGGACGTCGTACGCCTGCAGTGCCAGGCGCGCTACGGGCGGCATGCGTGCGTACTGGCCGACGGGGTGGTGTACGCGCTGCTTCCGGGCCCCGGGACCCGGCACCGGGCGCTTGCCGAGGACATCGTGCGGCGGGCCGGGCAGGCGCTGCGGGTGCCGGTGCGGGCGGCGCTGGGCGAGGTGGTGCCGGACCTCGGCGGGGTGGCCGACTCGCGGGCGGACGCGGACCTGGTGCTGCGGGTGCTGGGACCCGAGCTGCCGGTGGCGACGGTGGACGAGGTGCGCCCGCGCATCACCCTGCTGCGGCTGACGGAACTGCTGGGCGAGCGGCGGGAGCTGAGCGCGGGCGCCTGGCGCCGGGTGCTGGCGTACGACGCGGAGCAGGGCACGGACTATGCCCGCACCCTGGTCTGCTGGTTCGACGCGGGCTGCGACATGGCGGGCGCGGCGAAGCTGCTCGCCGTGCACCCCAACACCTGCCGCTACCGTCTGAAGCAGGCCCAGCAGCACGTCGGGATCGCCCTGGACGATCCCGACGAACGTCTGGTGCTGTGGCTCCAGTTGAGGGTCCTCGCGGGCCTCACAGGAGCCACTTCCTGAGGCGGTCCTCGCACTCCCGCAGATGCGCCACGGGGACGTACTCCCCCGCCGTGTGCGCGAGCGACGGGTCCCCGGGGCCGTAGTTGAGCGCGGGCACGCCCAGCGCGGCGAACCGGGCCACATCGGTCCACCCGAGCTTGGGCCGGGGCTGCGCGCCGAGCACGGCGACGAGGTCACCGACCCGCTCCAGCCTGGGCAGCGCCCCCGGCACGACCTCGGTGACCCGCACCTCGTACTCGGGGAAGAGCCCACGGACGTACGCCTCCGCCTCCTCGGCCGAACGGCTCGGCGCGAAGCGTGAGTTGACCGTGACGACGCACTCGTCGGGCACGACGTTCCCGGCGACCCCGGCCCGTACGGCGACCGCGCCGAGCCCCTCCCGGTACTCCAGCCCGTCGATGACGACCCGCTCCGGCGTGTGGTCGTCGAGCCGCTGGAGGACCCGGGCGGCCTTGTGGGCGGCGTTGACGCCCTTCCAGGCGCGGGCGGTGTGGGCGCGTTCGCCCCGGACGACGATGTCGGCACTGAGGATGCCCTGGCAGCCCGCCTCGACCCCGGCGTCGGAGGGCTCCATGAGGATCGCCAGGTCGGCCTGTTCGAGGAGACCGGGCCGTTCGGCGGCGATCCGGCCGAGCCCGTTGCGCTCGCCCTCGACCTCCTCGCACTCGTAGAAGACGTAGGTGAGGTCGAGCGCCGGGTCCGGGACGGTGGCCGCGAGGCGCAGGGCCACGGCCACCCCGCCCTTCATGTCGCAGGCGCCGAGTCCGTGGACGCGGTCGTCGGCGAGCCGGGAGGGGAGGTTGCCGGCGGCCGGCACGGTGTCCAGGTGCCCGGCGATCACGGCCCGTCGGGGGCGGCCGAGCCCGGTGCGGGCGACGACCGAGTTGCCGACGCGTTCCACGGTGAGGTGGGGGAGGGCGGCCAGGGCCGCCTCCACGGCGTCCGCGATCGCGGCCTCCTCCCCGCTCTCGGAGGGGAGGTCGACGAGGGCCCGGGTGAGGTCGACGATGCCGGCGGTGAGGTCCAGGGAGGTCATGCGAGGTCCTGCGGGAGCTGGTTGAGCTTGGAGTGCCGGATGCCGTAGAGGCCGTACACGACGAGGCCGACCGCCATCCACACGCCGAACGCGATCCAGGTGTCGGCGCCGAGGCTGAACAGCATGTAGGCGCAGAAGCCGACGCCGAGCAGGGGCGTGACCGGGGAGAAGGGGACGCGGAAGGAGCGGGCGGCCTCGGGGCTGCGCCGGCGCAGGATGACGACCGCCAGGTTGACCAGCATGAAGGCGAAGAGGGTGCCGATGCTGGTGGCGTCGGCGAGGCTGCCGAGGGGGACGAGCGCGGCGAGCACCGCGATGAAGGCGGAGACGATGACCGTGTTGGCGCGCGGCACCCCGGTGCGCGGATGCACCCTGGCGAACAGCGGCGGCACGAGACCGTCCCGGGCCATGGCGAACAGGATGCGGATCTGCCCGTACTGCACGGTCAGCACGACGCTGGTGGTGGCGACGACAGCGCCTATCGACAGCAGGACGGGCCAGACGTTCCCGCCGCCGACGGCCTGCACCAGCACCTGGCTCAGCGTGGCCTCGGTCCCCTCGAACTTCGTCCATGGCATGGCGCCGAGTGCGGCGACGGCGACGAGGACGTAGAGGGCGGTGACCAGGACGAGGGACAGGATGATGGCGCGCGGCAGGTCCCGCTGCGGGTTCCTGGCCTCCTCGCCCGCGGTGGAGGCGGCGTCGAAGCCGATGTAGGAGAAGAAGAGGGAGGCGGCACCGGCGCTCATGCCCGCGGCGCCCAGCGGGAACAGGGGCTGGAAGTTCCCGGCGTGGAAGGCGGTGAAGGCGACGGCGCAGAACATCACCAGGGCGGCGATCTTCACCGCGACCATGATCGTGTTGGCGACGGCGCTCTCCTTCGCGCCGCGCAGCAGCACGACCATGGCGAGTACGACGATGAGGGCGGCCGGAATGTTGAGCGTGCCGCCGAGGCCGGGCGGCGCGCTGAGCGACTCGGGCAGCGTGACACCGAGGGTGAGGTCGAGCAGTTCGTTGACGTACTGCCCCCAGCCCACGGCCACCGCGGCCACGGACACCCCGTACTCCAGGATCAGACACCAGCCGCAGACCCAGGCCACCAACTCCCCGAGGGTGGCGTAGGCGTAGCTGTACGAGGAGCCCGAGCCCGGGATCATGCCGGCCAGCTCGGCGTAGGAGAGCGCCGAGAAGAGCGCGGTCACCCCGGCGAGTACGAAGGAGACGACGATGGCCGGGCCCGCTTCGGGGACGGCCTGCCCGAGCACGACGAAGATGCCCGTGCCGAGGGTCGCGCCGACGCTGAGCAGCGTGAGCTGTGCGACCCCCATGGTCCGCTTGAGCGGGCTGCCCTCGGCCTCACCGACGAGCGTGCCGACGGCCTGCCGCCGGGTGAGGCGGCCTGCCGGTCTCGCTTCCTGCCCGGCCCTGGGCCGTGTTCCGACTGTCTCCACCGTGTCTTTCCCTCCGCCGTGGGGCTGTTATGGCCCCTGATGATGCGGAGGGACGACGAAGCCGGGGTGAGGGAATCGACCAAAGGTGGAGCGAGCCGATTTACGGATCGGCCAAAGAATTCGCGCTAGCGCAACGCTTCGGCAACCTCCCGGGCCGCGTCCACGACCCGCGGCCCCACCCGCTCGGGCACGGAGTCCGCCAGCATCACGACACCGACGCTGCCCTCCACCCCCGTGACGCCGAGCAGGGGCGCCGCTGCCCCGCTGGCACCCGCCTCCAACTCACCGTGTGTCAGGGTGTATCCGGGCTCCGTCAGCGGCGACTGCCGCGCCGAGAGGATCGCCCGGCCCGCGGCTCCGCGGTCCAGCGGATGCCGGAAGCCCGCCCGGTAGGCCACGTGATAGTCCGTCCACGTCGGCTCGACCACCGCGACGGCCAGTGCCTCCGTGCCGTCGACGAGCGTGAGATGGGCCGTCGCCCCGATGTCCTCGGCCAGCGCCCGCAGTGCGGGCAGTGCCGCCTCGCGCACCAGCGGATGCACCTGCCGGCCCAGGCGCAGCACTCCCAGCCCGACCCGGGCTCGCCCGCCCAGGTCACGCCGTACCAGCGCATGCTGTTCGAGCGTGGCCAGCAACCGGTACACGACGGTCCGGTTCACGCCCAGTTTGTTGGAAAGCTCGGTGACGGTCAGCCCGTGGTCCGTGTCGGCCAGCAGCTTGAGGACGCGCAGTCCCCGGTCGAGCGTCTGAGAGGTCTCCGCGGTCACGACGCCCACTCCTTAAGTGGTGAGGTCGGCAACCCCTTCGCGGCGGATGCGTCGCAGAGTCCCGTCGGCGACGCGCTTCAGAGGCCGCCGATCGGCATGGCGGCCCGGCGGCTCCGGGCCCAGTCGCTTCACGGCTGCGCTCCGCGGCGGCGCTGCCACGGGGCGTGTGCGTAGCGGGACATTAGCGAAGCCGGTTCGCTGAGCGGAAGCCTCCGTCCAGAATCCGGGCAAGACCAGATCCGGCCTGCCTACATTCGTCCGGATACGCACACGGGCCGCCCGAGCAGGGGTTCGGGGCAAGGCCCCGTGACGATCACCTCTTGACCCATCGAGACGGGCAGCTGGGGCGGGCGGCCGGGGCGGCCCACCGAGGCGGGGGCGGGCAGGCGGCCGAGACGGGGGCGGGGGCGGAGCCCCGTGACGGCCCTCTCCGGCCGACCGAGACAGGTGGGCGGGTGGGCGGAAGATTTCGGCGAACCCAGCGGAGCGTCACCGCATGCGGGTGGCCCACTCCTGCACCTTGGCGATCCGCTGCCTGAGCTGCCCGGCCGTCGCTTCGGCGCTCGGCGGCCCCCCGCACACCCGCCGCAGCTCGGTGTGGATCACCCCGTGCGGCTTGCCGCTCTGGTGGACGTAGGCGCTCACCATCGTGTTGAGCTGCTTGCGCAGCTCCATCATCTCCTTGTGGCTGACCACCGGCCGCCGCTCGGCCGGCAGTTCGAGCAGGTCGGCCTCGGAGTCGGGCTTCTTGCGGCTGTGCGCGATCTGCCGGGCCTGCCGCTTCTGGAGCAGCAGTTGCACCTGGTCGGGTTCGAGGAGCCCCGGGATGCCGAGATAGTCCTGCTCCTCCTCGCTCCCCGGGTGGGCCTGCATGCCGAACTCGGCGCCGTCGTACAGCACCCGGTCGAAGACGGCGTCGGACTCGAGGGCCTCGAAGGGGAGCATGTCCTGCTCGCCGGTGTCCTCGTCCTGCTCCTTGTTCGCCTCCTCCATCTCCTTCTCGGACTCGGCGTACGGGTCCTCCTCACCCTCCTTCCTCGGCTTGTCGAGGGCGTGGTCCCGCTCCACCTCCATCTCGTTGGCGAAGGTGAGCAGGTCGGGGACGGTCGGCAGGAAGACGGAGGCGGTCTCGCCGCGCCGCCGGGACCGTACGAAACGGCCGACGGCCTGTGCGAAGAAGAGCGGTGTGGAGATGGTGGTGGCGTAGACCCCGACGGCGAGCCGGGGCACGTCGACGCCTTCGGACACCATGCGGACGGCGACCATCCAGCGGTCGTTGCTCTCGCTGAACTCGTCGATCCTCTTCGAGGCGCCGGCGTCGTCGGAGAGGACGAGGGTGGCCTTCGTGCCCGTGATCTCGCGGATGAGCTTGGCGTAGGCGCGAGCCGAGTCCTGGTCGGAGGCGATGACGAGGGCGCCCGCGTCCGGGATGCCCTTCCTGACCTCGGTCAGCCGCTGGTCGGCGGCGCGCAGCACGCTGGGCATCCATTCGCCGCGCGGGTCGAGGGCGGTGCGCCAGGCCTGGCTGACGGCGTCCTTGGTCATGGGCTCGCCGAGCCGGGCGGCGATCTCGTCACCGGCCTTGGTCCGCCAGCGCATGTTGCCGCTGTAGGAGAGGAAGATCACCGGCCGGACGACATGGTCGGCGAGCGCGTTGCCGTACCCGTAGGTGTAGTCGGCGGCGGACCGCCGGATGCCGTCCGTCCCCTCCTCGTACGTCACGAAGGGGATGGGGTTGGTGTCGGACCGGAAGGGCGTACCGGTGAGCGCGAGCCGTCGGGTGGCCGGCTCGAAGGCCTCCAGACAGGCCTCGCCCCAGGACTTGGAGTCACCGGCGTGGTGGATCTCGTCGAGGATCACGAGGGTCTTGCGCTGCTCGACCCGGTTGCGGTGCAGCATCGGGCGCACGCCGACACCGGCGTAGGTGACCGCGACCCCGTCGTAGTCCTTGCCGAGCGGTCCGGCGCTGTATTCGGGGTCGAGCTTGATCCCGATCCGCGCGGCCGCCTCCGCCCACTGCTTCTTCAGGTGCTCGGTCGGCGCGACCACGGTCACCTGCTGCACGACATGGTGGTGCAGCAGCCAGGAGGCGAGGGTGAGGGCGAAGGTCGTCTTGCCCGCGCCGGGGGTCGCGACCGCCAGGAAGTCGCGCGGCTGCTCCTGGACGTACTTCTCCATCGCCCCCTGCTGCCAGGCACGCAGCTTGCTGGCGGTGCCCCAGGGAGCGCGGCCCGGGAAGGCCGGGGAGAGATGGTGGGAGTGGGAGGAAGCGGCGGTAGTAGTCACGGTCTCCGTGGAGGGGGTCGAATGGAGGGGGCCGCGCGCACCGCGTCGGTCGGGCGGTGCCGGGTGACGGGCGGGCGGCTCGGCTACGTATGACAACCGGGCCACCCTACCGGCGGCCCGGTGGTGTCAACGCCCGGACGAGGCCCGGTCGCCCGTGGGTGGGATCCACGTCACAGGGCACGCAACCGCCGAGCGATCACCGCGACATCGCTCTCCTCGCCGGAGGCCACGTCGATGACCAGCTCGTACGCCGTGTCCTGGTCCACGCCTGCGAGGTCGACCCCGTTGACGGCGAGGAAGGTGGCCGCGGCCAGCCAGGCGGTGCGCTTGTTGCCGTCGACGAGGGGGTGGTTGGTGGCGATGGCGTGGAGCAGCGCGGCGGCCTGTTCGTACCGGTCCCGGTAGGCCGCCGTACCGAACATCCGGGCGCGGGGCCGGTGCACGGCCGAGGCGAGCAGCCCCGGCTCCCGGGCCTCGGGCGCCCGTCCCCCGAAGGCGACCTCGGCGAGCGCGGTGACCTCGGCGACGGTGAGGTGACGGGTCATTCGCCGAGCCTCCTCAGCAGGTCGGCGTGGGCCCCGGCCAGCCGCCCGGCGACGGCACGCACGGCGAGCTCCTCGTCGTGCAGATGCCTGCGTACGGCGTCCAGGGCGACGTCCTGCGGCGTGCGCCCCTGGGCGTCCGCGAGGTCGTCGAGGGCCTGCCGGGTGGCCGGGTCGAGGGTGAGGGTCAGCTCGGGCTGGTGCATGCGGGGAGGGTAGGCCCAACGGCCGGGGCCGGGCGATCTCTTTACGGCCGACGGACCGCTCGCCGTCTGCGACCCACTCACCGCTCCCGCAGCCGTGTGGTCACCCAGGCCCCGATCAAGGCCACCCCGGCCATGGGCAGGAACACGGCGGCGAAGGCGGCCGGATGCGACCCGGAGCCGCCCGCCGCCGTGACCGTGGCGTGTGCCGCGCTCCCGCCGCCCAGGGTCGCGAAGGCCGCGCCGGCCACCGCGAGGAGGACCACATTGGAGAGGGCGTCGGAGATCTGCAGGGCGGCGGAGTTGGCGCCGGCCTCTGCGGGGGCGGAGAGGTGCAGCAGGAGCACTCCGGCGGAGGCGATCACCAGCCCCATGCCGAAGCAGCCGAAGCCCCAGGCGACGGCGAGGATCCACACGGGCACGGTGTGGATCAGCACACTGGGCGCCGTGGCGATCGCGGCCGCGACCAGCACCATCCCCAGGGTCATCAGCCGCTCCCGGTACGGCTCCACCCGCGGCCGCGACTGCACCCACGACCCGAGCGCCCAGGTCGCCCCGCCCGCCGCGAGCGAGAACCCGGCCAGCGTCGGCGACAGCCCCCGCTGGGTCACCAGCATCAGCGGCACGAACGACTCCGCGGCGATGAAGGACCCCGCGGCCACCCCGCGCAGCAGCACGACGGACGGCAGCCCGCGCGCGGCCCGGTAGGTACCGCGCGGCAGGAGCCCGAGCACGGCCGGCACGAGGAGGGCGGCGCCCGCGAGTCCGGGGAGCACGGAGACCCACCGCAGACCCTGCGCGGCGTACTGGAGCAGGCCGGCGCCGAGCGAGATCCCGAGGGCGAGCCGGATGCGACGCCGGTCGAACGAGGGGCTTGCGGCTCCCGCCGCGCCCGCGTCGACCGGCCCTCCGGCCCGCTGCCGTATCTGCGGCAGGGCGAGCGCCAGCGGGAACACGACGAGCACCGGAATCCCGATGAACACCCACCGCCAGCCGAGATGCTCGGTCACGGCCCCCGCCGCGAGCGGCCCGACGATGGAGGGTACGACCCACCCGGCGGCGAACGCCGCCAGGATCGCGGGGCGCAGCCGCTCCGGATAGGCCCGCCCCACGACGACGTACAGCGCGACGATCACCAGCCCGCCGCCGAGCCCCTGCACGGCGCGCCCCAGGATGAACACCCACATCGCACCGGCGGTCCCGGCCACGACCAGCCCGGCGGCGAAGGCCGCGATGCCGGTGGTCAGCGGGCCCAGCGGGCCCCGCCGGTCCGACCACTGCCCCGAGAGCACCATCCCGAACAGGCTGGTGGTGAAGTACCCGGAGAAGGCGAACGCGTACAGCGCCAGCCCGTCCAGTTCCCGCGCCGCGACCGGCATCGCCGTCCCCACGGCCGTCGCCTCGAAGGCGATCAGCAGGACGACGGAGACGATCCCGACACTGAGCGCACGGTACGACCGCCCCAGCACACTCTCGTCGGCTCTGTCGGCAGGTTCCTCGGCGACTCCGGCGTCGCGCGGCTCAAGGGCGGTCATGGTCGCCAGGGTAAGTCGCACTGCCCCCTTTCGCCCCTGTCGCGAGTCGTCCCCGGCCTCGGACCTTGGTCGTAGGCCCTGCTTTCGTGAACGGCGTGTGGCAGTCCCATTGCAGCCCCCGCGCTTCCCTTGAGCCGCCCGCCGCCCCCGCCCTACGGTCATTCCACGCACACGGCCGTGTGCCCGAGTGGTTCAGGGGCTCGCCTGCACTGCATCGATCAGCGGGCTCCGCCCGCGGGGAGTTACGCGGGTTCGACTTCCTCCACGGCCGTGGAGGAACGAAGTACCAATGGCCGTGTGCCCGAGTGGTTCAGGGGCTCGCCTGCAAAGCGAGTTACGTGGGTTCGAATCCCGCCACGGCCTCCAAACCCGGCGCGTCCGACCACTGGCGGGCAGTCGGCCGCGCGCCCGAGTGGTTCAGGAGCTCGCCTGCACTGCATCGATCAGCGGGCTCCGCCCGCGGGGAGCTACGCGGGTTCGAATCCCGCCACGGCCTCTGATTTCGGTGTGCTGTGGCGTGCCCAGAGCCAGGGCGTCAGTTGCGCGGTGCCGAATGCCGTTTCCACGGCGAAGAAGATCCACAGGAGGTGGAAGGCGCCGTGGGTCGCCGCGTAGGACTGCCACAGGGCGAACAGGATGCGGGCCGTGCCGTCCAGGAGGCCGTGCAATGGCAGGGGGCCGGTGATCCGCAGGAGGGCCCAGACGACCACCACCGAGCCCAGCAGGTTGGCGTACAGGGTCTGCATCGGGTCGAGGGCGGGCAGGGTGCCCAGGCCCATGGTCTCGCCCAGCGAGGACAGCGCGTCGTGCAGCAGGGCGTAGGTCCACGGTGTCGCGAACCCCGCCGTGATGACGAGGTCGTACCAGGCGCTCGCTCGTACGAGGCGCAGATAGGCGGGGTGGGAAGGAGAGAGGAGTCTGTGTCGGTTCACGACGCCCGACGCTAAACAGTGGAGTACTGTCCAAGGTCAAGCCCAGCAAGCCCATCCAGCCCGTCGAGTCCAGGATCCGGTGGAGGGTCGTGCGTATCGGGGAACTGGCCACGCAGGCCGGCATGACCAGGGACACCATCCGCTTCTACGAGAAGATCGGCCTCGTCACGGGGCGGCGGCTGGCCAACGGCTACCGCGACTTCCCGCCGGAGACGGTGCCCTGGCTGCACTATGTCCGCACCGCCCAGACCCTCGGCTTCTCACTGGCCGAGATCGCCCGGCACGGCGAGGAACTGCGGGACGCCCCGGACTCCGCCGAAGCGCTGTCGGCGCTGTTCGAGGAGAAGATCCGGGTCATCGACGCGCGGATGGCCGAACTCGCCGCCCTGCGCGCCGAACTGGGCACACGTGTCGGCACCGGCTGCCCCCTGCGGGCGGCCGACGGTCAGAGCACGCCGCCCGCCTCGTCCTGGAACAGTTCCGTCCAGTAGTGCCAGTCGGCGTCGGACGTCGTGCCCGTCGGGTCGACCGTGGACAGCACCTGGATCATCGTCGCGGCCAGCTGGTCGTACGCGTCGGTGGTCAGTTCGCCGCCCAGGTCCGCGTCGATCGCCCGCTCGCGGTGCAGCAGCCAGAGGGTGAAGGCGAGGGTGGAGACGTCCGTGTTGAGCGGGTGGAGGGTCGCCTCGGACTCGCTGAAGTTCAGGACCGCGCCCGTCGTGCCGTCCACCACCAGGCTGTTGTCCTCGACGAGATGGCCGAGGCGTATCAAGTGGTCGGAGTGGGCGGGGAGTTCGTCGAGCGGGTACTCGTCGGCGCGCTCGTCCGTGTAGTACTCCGTCAGCGTCGGCAGCGGCACGTCCGTGTCGAGGTGGAAGAGGACCGCGGCCTCGGGCAGGCCCGTCTCGCGCAGGAAGCGGCGGGTCGGCTCGTGGGTGAGCGTGGCGGGGAAGTCGACCTCTTCGAACCGGGCCACCCGGCCGTGGCCGAACTCCTGGTCCAGGAGGCGCGCGGGGACGTCCAGGGTGAGGCCGGAGTTCCTGCCGGGGCCCGCCGCGAGGGCAAGCGGCCGGATCAGCGCGGCCGCTTTCCAGTACGGCGGGACGTCGCCGTCCGTGTCCTCCTCGAAGAGGGCGAGGAGCCTGCGGGACGCCTCGGTCACCGTCTTGGTGCCGTAGTGGCCCGCGAAGGAGGCGAAACGGCCGCGCAGACCGGCCAGTTCCTCGGTGACCGCGGCGAATCGCAGCAGGGTCTTCAGGGAGGGCGCGAGCGGGCGGCTGTCCGACGGGTCTACGAGGCAGGTGGTGGTGATCTCGCCGGTGTCGCCGTCGAGCAGGATCGACTCCGTCCCCATGGCCGCCGGGGCGAGCAGTTCCCCTATCACCAGCCGGTCCCGCAGTTCTTCCGCCAGACGGGCCGGGCCGTCCGTGGCGTCGGCGAGCGTGCGCAGACCGGCGGTGCGCAGCGGCGCGAACGTCAACAGATCGCCGTCGCACGGCAGTCCGGCGCCGGTCAGCAGGCCGCGCGTCGGCACGTGCGTGACGTACGGATCGAGCTCGTGCTCGGTCAAGGTGATCGCCGCGACACCGGCGTCGGTCGTGCTCATCGCTCCCCCGCGATTTTTTGTAGTACGGCGTCGTACGGCGTGGTGCCCGCCCGACAGTCCCCCACTGCCCAGAACCCTACGCCGCACCACTGACAACGGCTCGCGGATAAAGGACGTCAGGCGCCCCTGGCCCGTTCCGTCACGGCGAGGATCACGTGCCCGGTGACGACGACGCCGCCCCTCAGGTGAAGTAAACGCCGCCCAGCACGACGACCACCGCCGCGAGCACGAACAGCAGGATCCAGATCAGCAACTTGCCGATGCTGGGCGGCGGTTCGTAGCGCGGCTCGTTCTCGGGCGCGCTCACTGGCCCGTCACGACCGCGGCCTGCGGGCGGATCGGGAGGCGGTTCACCGGGCGGCCGGTCGCGGACCGTACGGCGGAGGCGATCGCCGCCGGGGAGGTCACCACCGGCACCGCGCTGACGGCCTTCGCCCCGAAGGGGGCGACCACGTCCCGCTCCTCCACCAGCTTGACGATCCGGATGTCCGGCGCGTCCAGAGCGGTGGGCAGGGCGTATCCGGTGAGGTCGGGATGGCGGATCAGGCCGCGCGGGGTGCGCAGGTTCTCGGTGAGGGCAAGGCCGACGCCCTGGGTGACGCCCGCCTCGATGCGGGCGGAGAGCTGCGCCGGATTGAGGATCCGGCCCACGTCCTGGGCGACGGCCAGCTCCACGACCCGTACCGAGCCGAGCTCGATGTCGACGTCCACCACCGCGCGGATGGCGCAGAAGGCGAGGCCGACGAAGGCGTCGCCCTGGCCCTCGGCGTTCAGCGGCTCGGTGGGGTGCGGGCGGCACTGTGCCGTTGCCCACAGTTCCTTGCCGTCCATCGCCTCGGTGACGGTGGTCGACAGCACGCCGTCGTACGACGTGATCTTGCCGTCGGTGATCTGCAGCAGCTCGGTGGACATGCCGAACTTGTGCGCCAGGGGCTGGAGCAGCTGGGTGCGGACCATCTTGGCCGCCCGCTCCACCGCGCCGCCCGAGACCCAGGTGTGGCGGCCCCGGCAGCCCGGGCCGGCCGGGGGCTGGTCGGTGTCGACGGGCGCGACGTGCACCTCGTCGATGCCCAGGGTCTCCTGGACGATCTGACGGGCCAGCGTGGTGAAGCCCTGGCCCGTCTCCACCGCCGCGCACAGCACGGTAGCGACGCCGTCGTGGACCTTCACCGTCGCCGTGGAGACCTCGTCGGCGCCCTCCGCACCGAGCATGTGCACCATGCCCAGGCCGTAGCCGACGCCCCGGCGCACCGCGCCCGGCTCGCCCGCGCCCTCCGGGCCGCCGGGCAGCAGCCACTCGTCCTCGGGGGTGTCCTTCGGCAGCGGCGGGAGCGGGAAGTCCCGTACCGCCTGGAGGAGTTCGGCCACGGGGGCCGGGCAGGTCACCGTCTGGCCGATCGGGAGTACGTCCCCGGTGGCGAGCACATTGCGCAGGCGCAGCTCCGCCGGGTCCAGGCCGACCTTCTTGGCGAGCTTGTCCATCTGCGCCTCGTAGGCGGCGCACACCTGCATGGCGCCCTCACCGCGTACATGGCCGGAGGGCGGGTTGTTGGTGCGGACGGCCCAGCCCTCGATGAAGGCGTTCGGGACGACGTACGGGCCGCAGGCGAAGGAGACCGCGGCGGCCAGGGCCTCCGAGGAGGTGTCCGCGTACGCGCCCGCGTCGAGCAGGATCTGCGCCTCGACCTTGACCAGGTTGCCCTCGGTGTCGGCGTGGTGGCGGTAGCGCAGAAGGGTGGGGTGCCGGTGGACGTGGCCCAGGAAGGATTCCTCACGGGTCGCCGTCAGCTTCACCGGGCAGCCGGTCTTCAGCGCCAGCAGGCCGAGCGGGAGCTGGAAGCCCTGGTCCTCGCGGTCGGCGGTGGCGCCGGGGACACCGGTGACGACGATCTTCACTCGGTCGGGGGTCAGCCCGTAGACCGCGGCGGCCGTGTTGCGGTCGGTGTGCGGGTCGGTGGAGGCCATGTAGAGCTCGACGCCGCCGTCCGGGCGCGGCACGGCGAGGCCGGCCTCGGCGCCGATGGGGGCGGGGTCCTGGCGGCCGATGCGGTACAGACCCTCGACGACGATCTCGCCGGCCGCGTCCGGGTCGCCGTGGCGCAGCGGGATGTGCCGGATCAGATTGCCGTCGGGGTGCAGCGGCTCGGCCTCGAAGGCCTGCTCCGGGTCGGTCACCGGATCGAGCACTTCGTACTCGACGATGACGGCCGCCGCGGCCATCCGCGCGGTGTCGGGATGGTCGGCGGCGACGGCCGCGATGGGCTCGCCGTGGTGGCGTACGACCTCGGAGGCGAACACCGGGCGGTCCGGCGTGCCCCGGCCGTGCCGGGGGGTGCCGGGCACGTCCTCGTGGGTGACGACGGCCCGGACGCCGGCCATCTCGCGCGCGTGAGTGGTGTCGATGGACAGGATGCGCGCGTGCGGGTGCGGGGAGCGCAGCACGGCCGCCCACAGCAGGCCCTCCGCCCACAGGTCGGCCGCGTAGGGGAACGTGCCCTCGGTCTTGGCACCGGCGTCGGCCGGGAGCAGGGAGGCGCCGAGGCCGTGCGGCAAGGGCTCGGGGGCGGGGGCGGCCTCCGCGGCGGTGGTCGCGGTGGCGGCTTCGTTGCTCACGCCTGGCCTCCGTCCTGTCCGTGGGACTGGTCCTGTCCGTAGGACTCATCCTGTCCGTAGGACTGGTCCTGTCCGTAGGACTCATCCTGTCCGTAGGACTGGTCGTGCCCATAGGACTGGTCGTGCGGGACCGGCGGTCCGGACGCCTCGAACGCCGACGGGTTGACGCCACCGGCACCCGGGCCCGCCTGGTGCGGAATACGTGCCTCGTCCCCGTCCGTCTCGGCCTCCGCCGCGGCGTGCGCCTCGCGTTCGGCGACGACCGCGTTGACGGCGTCCAGGACGCCCCGGTAGCCGGAGCAGCGGCACAGGTTGCCGCACAGCGCCTGGCGCGCCTCCAGCTCGGTCGGCGTCGGGTTGCCCTCGAGGAGGTCGTGCACGGTCATGGCCATGCCGGGCACGCAGAAACCGCACTGCACCGCACCGCACTTGGCGAGCGCCCGCTGTACGTCGGAAGACTGCCCGTCGACGGCGAGCCCCTCGACCGTGCGGACCTCGCTGCCGGCCGCGGTCACCGCGGGCACCAGGCAGGAGGCGACGAGTCGGCCGTCCACCTGGACGTTGCACGCCCCGCACTCGCCCTGCGAGCAGCCGTCCTTGGCGCCCGCGAGCCCGAGCCGCTCCCGCAGGACGTACAGCAGGGACTCGCCGATCCAGGCGTCGGTGACCGGTCGGTCGGCGCCGTTGACGCGGAGGACGAAGGAGGCGAGGGGGTGGTCGTCGTGCGCGGGCGCCCGGTCCTGCGGGGCCGCGCCGTCGTCGCCCGTGGCGGCCGCCTCCCGGGCCTCCGGGGCGGGTTCGGCATCGGCGGTGACGCCGTGGCCCGCGGGGCTGCCGGTGGGCCCTTCAGGGGCCTCCTCGGCCCCGTGGGCGTCCTCGGCCCCGATCCCTTCGGCCGGTTCGGCGTCCTCGGCCGGCTCCGGCGTCCCGTCGGTCTCTTGTGCGGGGTACGCCGGTGCGGTGGCCGGCTCGGGCGCGGGCCGGGAGGCGTGGTCGGCGTCGGGCTCCGCGTCGTGCGCGCCCGGGCCGTGTCCGGCCCCGGCTCCGGTGTCGTGGTCGGTCGGCGGCTCGGGGTATCCGACGCCGGTCGCGCCGCCTTCCGGGGCGGAGTGGCCCGGGGCGCCCGGGTGACCGGCGTCGGGCGCACGGTCCGGGTGCTCCACGACGACGTGTCCGGTACCCGCCCGGGTCTCGCCCGCCCGCGGATCCGCCGTCTGCTGTCCCCAGGGCTGTCCGGCGCCCTCCGTCGCCCAGGGCGCGGGCGCGCCACCAGGGAGGGTGGCCGGCGGGGTGCCGCCCCACTGCTCGACGAGGGAGGACGTGGTGAACTCGCCCGATTCGTCCGGAAGGTCGCCGCCGGCGACGGGGATGGACCACTGGCCGGTCACGTCGTGGCCGGGAGCGGACGCGGGGGGCGCGGGGGGCGCGGCGGGCGCGGCGGTCTCGTCGAAGGTCCACTGCTGGGTGGACATGGGGTTGTATGCGAACCGGTCGTCCGCGCCCGGCTCCTGGGGCACGGCGTTCGGGTCGGGCCACTGCGCGCCGTCGGCCGGCACGGCCCAGGCACCCGTCGCCCCCGGGTCGGTCACGGCGTCCTGGCCGGGGGTCACCGCTATCCGCGGCGGTACGTAGCCGTGACCGGGCGCGGCGAGCGGGGTGTCGCCGGCCAGGAGGGCGTCGATGCCCCCTTCGGGGAGTTTCACGAAAGCGGTGGCGCCGTCGTCGTAGTCGCCCTGGGGCAGCGGGTCCCAGCGGCTACGGCCCCGGGACGCGCCCTCTCCGTGCTGGTCGTCGGTCACGACAGCGCCCTCCCCAGTGCTCGTCGGGCCAGCGCGGCGACGCTGCGCCGCAGGTGCAGTACGGCGGGCGGAAGCGGCGGTACGGAGCCGTCCTCCTCCGGGGCCGGGTCGGGGATGCAGGCCGCGGCGACGTACTCCCCGAAGGCGTTCAGCGCCTCGGGGACGATCGCGCGGTCGTTGTCCCAGTCGATGAGCCGGGAGACCCACTGCTCGGCCTCCAGGGGCCTGAGCGGCATCGGCGCTATGGCCCCGACGGCGCATCGCACCCCGCGCCGGGCGGGGTCGAGGACCAGGGCCACGGAGGCCGTCGCCCGGCCCGGTCCGGTCCGGCCGGTCGCTTTCAGGAAGACCTGCGGGGCGTGCAGCAGCGGCACGCGCACGTAGCCGATGAGTTCGCCGGCGCGCAGCATCTCCATGCCCGCCAGCAGGTGCGACACCGGGATCTCCCGCCGGGACCCGCCCGGGCCCGCGACGATCAGCGCCGCCTCCAGGGCGGCGAGGACCGGAAGCGCGTCCCCGGTGGGCGCGGCCGAGGCGATGTTGCCGCCCAGGGTGCCCGCGTTGCGGATGTGCGGCGGACCCGCGGCGCGCGCGGCGGCGGCGAGCGCGGGGATCAGGGCGGCGAAGTCGGGGCGGCCCATGCGCGCATGCGTGAGGCCCGCGCCGAGCAACGCGTGGCCGTCCTGGTACTGCCAGCCGCGGATCTCGCTGATCCGGCCGAGGCCCACCAGGCCGGCGGGCCTGAGCTGTCCGGAGTTCACGGCGGCCATGAGGTCGGTGCCGCCCGCCACGGGGACGGCCGCGGGCATGGCGGAGAGCGCCGCCACGGCCTCGTCCAGAGTCGTGGGCAGCGTGACGGCCTGCGCCGCCTGCGGTGCGTGCGTGGTCAAACCGGCTGCCCCTTCCCGCTGCCCCCACCTGGTCCCACCTGTGTGGCCGTACGGTACGTGCTCACAGGGCGGACGTGGCAACTCTGGCACATCATCGCAACACTCGAGCGCGGGGGTCCGCTAGGAGCCATTCGCCCACTTCACCGGGTAGATGGTCCGTTTTCGCACCTCATCACCATCGAGGACCGATTGACACTCTTCGGTGACACTTGAGGCCTTTTCCATCACTTGTTCGGAGGCGGTCCGTCGACGGGCCGGCCGGGCACACCGGGGCGCCGCTGCCAGGGCCGGGGCCCGGCAGGCGGGCGATAGGCGACGCCGAGGGCGTCAAGTCGCAGGTAGTGGGCGGCCATCCGGTGTTCGAAGCCGGTGAAGTCCCGTTCCCCGGGGGCGGGCAGACGGCTCCAGGCCACCTCGGCGAAGGCGGCGAGGCGCGGAAACGTCTGGTAGTCCACGCGTGCGTGGTCCTCCATCACCTCGGTCCACACGTTGGCCTGGGCCCCCAGAATCCGGCCGGTCTGCCGTCCGTCCAGTTCCGGTGGAACCGGCTCGAACCGGTAGACGTCCTCCAGGGTGCGCACGTACCCGATCGGTACGGGCTCATCCGCGCCCGCCGCCTGCCGGTGGTCCAGGTAGACCTGCTGCTCCGGGCACATCACGACGTCGTGCCCGGCCCGCGCGGCGGCGACCCCGCCCTCGTAGCCGCGCCAGGACGACACGGCCGCACCCTCCGGAAGCCCGCCTTCCAGGATCTCGTCCCAGCCGATGAGTCTGCGCCCGCGCGCGGAGAGCCACTTGGCGAAGTGGCCGATGAACCAGGACTGCAGTTCGTCCTCGTCCGCGAGACCGAGTTCCTTCATGCGGGACTGTGCCGCGGGGGACTGCTTCCACTGGTCCTTGAGGCATTCGTCACCGCCGATGTGAAAGAACGCCGAGAACTCGGCGGCATCCGCGGGGAAGAGACCGAGGAGTTCCTCGAAGACGCCCTCGTAGAAACGCAGGGTGTTGTCAGTGGGGGCGAGTACGTTCGGAGAGATCCCCCAGTTGTCCCAGACGGAGAGGGCCGTGGTGTCGACGACGTCGGTGTTGCCGAGTTCCGGATAAGCGGCGATGGCCGCCTGCGAGTGGCCCGGTACGTCGATTTCGGGGACGACGGTGATATGCCGCTCGGCGGCGTAGGCGACGATCTCCCGGATGTCGTCCTGTGTGTAGTGACCCCCGTGCGGCTTCTCCTCCCAGAGCGGCGAGGCCCGGTGTCCGAATTTCGTACGTGCACGCCAGGAACCGGTCTCGGTCAGCTTCGGGTACCGCTTGATCTCGACCCGCCAGCCCTGGTCGTCCGTCAGATGGAAGTGGAAGACGTTCAGTTTGTGCGCGGCCATCAGGTCGAGGTAGCGCAGGACGCCTTCCTTGGGCATGAAGTGCCGGGCGACGTCGAGCATCAGTCCGCGCCAGCGGAATCGGGGCGAGTCCTGGACATGGATCAGCGGCAGCCGCCAGGGGCCGGAAATCGGGGCTCGTCGGAATGCACCAGGACCGAGCAGTTGACGCAGCGTCTGGGCGCCCCAGAAAAGCCCGGCGGGCCCGCCGCCGACCAGATGCACACCGGTCGGCATGACGGCGAGACGGTAGCCCTCGGCACCGAGATCCTTGGTGACCAGCGGGTCGATGTACAGATGGATGACGTCGTCCCCGCCCGGCTCCTTCGGCGCGAGCGGCAGACCAGTGGCGGCTCCCAGCGTCGCCCGCAGCCAGCGTTCCGTCCGCTGCGTACCCTCTCCGGCGGCCAGTCCGGTTCCGGGGCCCAACTCGAACCAGTTGGCGCCGTAGGCAGTCACATGATCGGGCTCGGGAATCAGATCCACCACGCCAGTAAACACGTTCGACGCCATTCGCGAACCCCCACCGGCATGCTCACCAACCACCCCGGAACCAGAACCGGAATCTCCCTGCCATGGTGGCCGCCGACGCGGCCGTCTCGGGGCTGTTCGGGTTTCCCGCCGAGGCCGCGGAGCGATGCAAGCACCAATTCCGCCGCCGAAGCACCGAATCCACAAAGACTCACGCCCACTGCACGGCCGGGCCGCGCGAGTCGTCGGCACGGCAAGGGGAGGCCCGGCAGGGCGCGAGCCCAAGTGGGCGCAGGTCCAGGAGAGCGGGAGTCCACCACCGCGTCTGCGGGCCGGTCACACCGAGCAGGCGGCGATGATCCGTAACGGTACGAAGAGGAAATGCCGGCGGTCCGTCCGGCAGTACCCCCACACCGGTGACAACGCGCCGCCGTCCGATTCCCCGGCCCGCTCCGCCGCACCCAGCGGCTACCTGGCGCTGCCGACCCTCGTGTTCATCGCCGCGCCGAGAGCCCAGGCCTCCCGGGAGCCCGCCCGTACCACTGCCTGCCGTGCGCCGCCCGCAACGCGAACCTCGGGTCACACAGTTGGACCAATGCCGCGGCACCGCGAGGTCAGCTCCCCCGTCCCCCGCCATCTCGGGCCGGGCGCCCAGAACGCCCCTCCCGGCCGAGCCCTTAGAGCAAGGGGACCCCACGCGCGTACCCGGGCTTCCGGTCGGCACACCGGAGCGTGCTTCCGCGCTCGGATTCTCCCGCGTACAGCATTGGCCGCAGTCCCCCGCAGGGGCACCGCGGCCGTGCTACGTCCGGTCCTCGCGCGCCGACGGCGCCGTCAGCGGCTCCGTGCGGCGTGCCGCGTCGGACCGGGCGGGCGCGCTACTTGTCGCCGCCCTTGCCTTCGTCGCCGCCGCTGCCCATGGAGTCGTAGATCTCCTTGCACATGGGACATACCGGGTACTTCTTCGGGTCGCGGCCCGGCACCCACACCTTGCCGCACAGCGCCACGACGGGCGTGCCGTCGAGGGCGCTCGCCATGATCTTGTCCTTCTGGACGTAGTGGGCGAAGCGCTCGTGGTCGCCGTCACCGTGGGACACCTGCGGCGTCGGCTCTACGAGGGTCCCCGTACCAGTCCCGCGCTCGGGCTCGAGAGTGCTCATATCGCCAAGGGTACTGAAGCTCACCCGTATCAGTTGAGCGTAGGGTCGTCCGGATAGGTGGCCACCATCGCGAGCTCATTGCGCTGGCGGCGCAGCACCTCGCGCCAGAGTCTCTCCGGAGCCGGGGACGAGACATCACCGGGCTCCGACTCCACGACGTACCAGGCGCCCTCCACCAGCTCGTCCTCCAGCTGCCCCGGGCCCCACCCGGCGTACCCGGCGAAGATCCGCAGCGACCCGAGAGCCGAGGCCAGCAGCTCCGGCGGGGCCTCCAGGTCCACCAGCCCGATCGCACCGTGCACCCGGCGCCAGCCCAGCGGGGCCCGGTCGCCGGACGTGCCGCCGGGGATGACCGCGACGCCGAGCGCGGAGTCCAGCGACACCGGGCCGCCCTGGAAGACGACCCCGGGCTCCCCGGCGAGATCCGCCCAGCCCTCCAGGATGTCGCCCACGTCCACGGGGGTCGGACGATTGAGGACGACACCGAGGGAGCCCTCCTCGTCGTGGTCGAGAAGGAGCACCACCGCACGGTCGAAGTTCGGGTCCGCCAGGGCGGGCGTGGCCACGAGCAGCCGCCCTGTGAGCGAGGACACCTCGGTCATGCCAGACATGATCCCGCATCTTCCCTTCGTGTGGGGAGCCAATGCGGGTACGGGAGTGAATGCAGCTCAGGGCGCACCGGTGCGCCCCACGCGCACGACCGCGACGGTGACCCCATGTGCCCGATAGGGAACGGTTCGTGTTGTGACAGAGCTGTGGCGATGCTGGGTTGTACTTGGGCTTACGGCAGGGGGGCGGTGGGCGATTACCCTGTCTCTCCGGCCCCTGCCCAACTCCACGGAACGCGAGATTCATGACCGTCAACGACGATGTCCTGCTTGTCCACGGCGGAACCCCGCTGGAGGGCGAGATCCGTGTCCGCGGTGCGAAGAACCTCGTGCCGAAGGCTATGGTCGCCGCCCTGCTGGGCAGTGCGCCAAGTCGACTGCGTAACGTACCGGACATCCGTGACGTTCGTGTCGTACGCGGCCTGCTGCAACTGCACGGGGTGACGGTCCGTCCGGGTGACGAGCCCGGTGAGCTGGTGCTCGATCCGACGCACGTGGAGAGCGCGAACGTCGCTGACATCGATGCCCACGCGGGTTCCTCGCGCATCCCCATCCTCTTCTGCGGCCCCCTGCTGCACCGCCTCGGCCATGCGTTCATCCCGGGCCTCGGCGGCTGCGACATCGGCGGCCGGCCCATCGACTTCCACTTCGACGTGCTGCGCCAGTTCGGCGCGACCATCGAGAAGCGTGCCGACGGTCAGTACCTGGAGGCGCCGAACCGGCTGCGCGGTACGAAGATCCGGCTGCCGTACCCGTCCGTCGGCGCGACCGAGCAGGTGCTGCTGACGGCCGTACTCGCCGAGGGCGTCACGGAGTTGTCCAACGCGGCCGTCGAGCCGGAGATCGAGGACCTGATCTGCGTTCTGCAGAAGATGGGCGCGATCATCGCGATGGACACCGACCGGACGATCCGCATCACCGGTGTGGAGAAACTCGGCGGCTACACCCACCGCGCCCTCGCGGACCGTCTGGAGGCCGCGTCCTGGGCGTCGGCGGCGCTGGCGACCGAGGGCAACATCTACGTCCGCGGCGCGCAGCAGCGCTCGATGATGACGTTCCTCAACACGTACCGGAAGGTGGGCGGTGCCTTCGAGATCGACGACGAGGGCATCCGCTTCTGGCACCCCGGCGGCCAGCTGAAGTCCATCGCGCTGGAGACGGACGTGCACCCGGGCTTCCAGACCGACTGGCAGCAGCCGCTCGTCGTGGCCCTCACGCAGGCCACGGGCCTGTCGATCATCCACGAGACGGTCTACGAGTCCCGGCTGGGCTTCACCTCGGCGCTGAACCAGATGGGCGCACACATCCAGCTCTACCGCGAGTGCCTGGGCGGCTCCGACTGCCGCTTCGGGCAGCGCAACTTCCTGCACTCCGCGGTCGTGTCGGGCCCCACCAAGCTCCAGGGCGCCGATCTGGTCATCCCGGACCTCCGGGGCGGCTTCTCGTACCTCATCGCCGCGCTGGCGGCCCAGGGCACGTCCCGGGTCCACGGCATCGACCTCATCAACCGCGGCTACGAGAACTTCATGGAGAAGCTCGTGGAACTGGGCGCGAAGGTGGAACTGCCGGGGAAGGCACTCGGATAGTCCGTCGGTCCGAGACCGGACAGTCCGTCAGTGAGTGATACGACGATGGGGCGGCCCCTGTGGAAAGGGGGCCGCCCCGTTTGTCGTTGTCCGCATCAGCTGCGGACGCGCCCCCGAAGGAGCGCGGGGAACTGCGTGACCAGCTACGACGGGCCCGCAGTTGCCCACGGCGCTCTCGGCGGAGCGCTTACTTGCCCTTGGCCGCTTCCTTGAGCTTCGAGCCCGCGGAGACCTTCACGCTGTAGCCGGCCGGGATGTTGATGGGCTCACCGGTCTGCGGGTTGCGCGCGGTGCGAGCGGCACGGTGGGTGCGCTCGAAGGTCAGGAAGCCGGGGATGGTGACCTTCTCGTCGCCCTTGGAGACGACGTCGCCGACGACCTCGGCGAACGCGGCCAGAACGGCGTCGGCGTCCTTGCGGGTCACCTCGGCGCGGTCGGCCAGCGCGGCCACCAGCTCACTGCGGTTCATGTTGTTACTCCCGTGTTCTTCTTGCCGTTGGGGTGTGCCAGGCGGCGGTGCCGCACCCTGGCACAGCGAAGCCGATGCGCTCGCGCCCGTGGACGCATCCTGCCCCTACCTGCGGCGGGAAAGCCAATCCGGCACCCGCAGGAGTCGTGAGAACACCCTAGGGAGTCACACGAAAGCGCCTGTCGGCCGTCACCCTAGAGGGCACTCGGCGGTAGGGGGTTCCGCGACGCGCCGCTGTGAGGGCCGCCGTGGCGATCCTCACAGCACTTGCACACTACGGCACGGTGGGCTGCGCCGCCGCCCCGGCCGCCTTCGCCGCGTCCCGCACCGCACCCGCCACCGCGCCCGCGACCTTGTCGTTGAAGACGCTCGGGATGATGTAGTTCGGGTTCAGCTCGTCCTCGGTCACCACGTCCGCGAGGGCCTTCGCGGCCGCGAGCATCATGTCCGTGTTGACCGTGCGGGACTGCGCGTCCAGCAGGCCGCGGAAGACACCCGGGAAGACCAGCACATTGTTGATCTGGTTCGGGAAGTCGGAGCGGCCGGTGGCCACAACTGCGGCCGTCTGGCGGGCGATTGCCGGGTCGACCTCGGGGTCCGGGTTCGCGAGCGCGAACACGATGGCGCCCTCGGCCATGGCGGCCACGTCGTCGCCGTCGAGGACGTTCGGGGCGGAGACGCCGATGAAGACGTCGGCGCCGCGCACGGCCTCCTTCAGCGTGCCGGTCAGGCCCTCGTGGTTGGTGTTGTCGGCGATCCAGCGCAGCGGCGAGTCCGGCGCCGCGTCCACCAGGTCCTCGCGGCCGGCGTGCACGACACCGTGGATGTCGGCCACGACGGCGCTCTTGACGCCCGCCGCGAGCAGCAGCTTGAGGATGGCCGTGCCGGCCGCGCCGGCGCCGGACATCACGACACGAATGTTCTCAATTGCCTTGCCCGCCACGCGAAGTGCGTTCGTCAGGGCGGCGAGGACGACGATCGCCGTGCCGTGCTGGTCGTCGTGGAAGACGGGGATGTCGAGGGCCTCGCGCAGCCGGGCCTCGATCTCGAAGCAGCGCGGCGCGGAGATGTCTTCCAGGTTGATGCCGGCGAAGCCCGGGGCGATCGCCTTGACGATCTCGACGATCGCGTCGGTGTCCTGGGTGTCAAGACAGATCGGCCAGGCGTCGATGCCGGCGAAGCGCTTGAAGAGTGCCGCCTTGCCCTCCATGACGGGCAGTGCGGCCTTCGGGCCGATGTTGCCGAGGCCCAGCACCGCGGAGCCGTCCGTCACGACCGCAACGGAGTTGCGCTTGATGGTGAGGCGGCGGGCGTCCTCGGGGTTCTCGGCGATCGCCATGCAGACGCGGGCCACACCCGGCGTGTAGACCATGGAGAGGTCGTCACGGTTGCGGATGGGGTGCTTGGACTGCATCTCGATCTTGCCGCCGAGGTGCATCAGGAACGTACGGTCGGAGACCTTGCCGAGCGTGACGCCCTCGATACCGCGGAGCTTCTCGACGATCTCGTCGGCGTGTGCGGTCGAGGTGGCCGCGATGGTGACGTCGATGCGGAGCTTCTCGTGGCCGGACGCGGTGACGTCGAGGCCGGTCACCGAGCCTCCGGAGGACTCCACCGCGGTGGTGAGCTGCGAGACGGCGGTTCCGCTCGCGGGCACCTCCAACCGGATGGTCATCGAGTAGGAGACGCTGGGCGCCGTTGCCATGGCCGACTTCCTCTGCTTTCACCGTGTCGCGAAGATGTGCCGTCCGATCGTCGCACCTACCGTCGAGTAGGCGTTAGCCGGTCCTGAATTGCGAACGTTTTGTTCGCGGGGCGCTGCCGAAATTCGCGGGGCACTACCGAAAAAAGGAGACCCACGTCACTGATGACGTGGGTCCCCTCACCGTTCATGACACCGACCCGCCATGCTCGCCTCGCGGCAAGTGGTCGCTCGTAGCGACAAAGGTTGGGCCCGGGGGCTTGGATCGAGCCGGTGCCACAGTCAGGCTAACAAACGGATCGCATGGAACCATTCCCGTACGGAGAGTTCACAGGAATCACCCGCGTGATTCAGTCCCTGAGCAGATCGGGCACCCCGTCCGCGTCCGGCACGTCCCGTTCGCCCGAGATCACCGTCAGCTGCTGCGTGGCCCGGGTCAGGGCGACGTACAGAACCCGCAGGCCCGCCGGTGACTCATCGGCGATCTCCGCAGGTGAGACGACCACCGTGGCGTCGTACTCCAGGCCCTTGGCCTCCAGGCTGCCGAGCGCCACCACCCGGTCGCCGAGCCCGGCGAGCCAGCGCGCGGCCTCCTCGCGCCGGTTCATGGCGACGACCACGCCGACCGTTCCGTCGACCTGGTCGAGGAGCCGTTCGGCCTCCGCCCGCGCGGTCTTCTCCAGCGAGCCCCGGACGACCGTGAAGCGCGGTTCGACCCCGGTGGACCGTACGGCCGACGGGGACTCGGAGCCTGGCATGGCGAGGGCGAGCACCTTGGCGGCGAGCTCGGCGATCTCGGCCGGGTTGCGGTAGTTCACCGTGAGCCGGAAGCGGCGCCGGGGGCGGGTGCCGAGGGCCTCGTCGCGGGCCTCCGCCGCCTCGTCGGGGTCGGACCAGGAGGACTGGGCCGGGTCGCCGACGACCGTCCAGGTGGCGTGCCGGCCGCGGCGGCCCACCATGCGCCACTGCATCGGCGTGAGGTCCTGGGCCTCGTCGACGATGACGTGCGCGTACTCGGTGCGCTCCTGCGCCAGCCGCTCGGCCCGCTCCCACTGGGACTCCTCGCGCACGGGCATCAGCTCCTCGAGGCCGGTGAGCTGGTCGAGCGGGTCCAGCTCGCGTCTCTTCTTCGGGCGGGCCGGGGCGCCGAGGACGGCCTGGAGCTCGTCGAGCATGGCGATGTCGTGCACGGAGTGGCCGTCGCGCCGGAGCGAGCGGGCGACCCTGCGCACCTCGCCGGGGTTGAGGATGCGGCGGGCCCAGCGGCCGAGCCGCCGCTCGTCCGCCATGGCCGCAAGGACGGCCTTGGGCGTGAGCTCGGGCCACCACGCGTCGAGGAACCGGATGAAGCTGTCCTCGGAGGTGACGTCCTCGTCGAAGGACGACCGCAGCTCGGCGGCCAGCTCGGGGTCGGAGTGCCGGGTGGCCCCGCCGGACTGCGCCCACAGGGCGTCGAGGAGCAGCTTGCGGGCGCGCGGGCGGAGCAGGTTGACGGGCGCGGTGCCGCCCAGGGCGGTGCGGCGGATACGTTCCAGCTCCGCCGCCTCCAGTTCGAGCCGGCGCCCGAAGGCGACGACCCGCAGCAGGGTGGGCGGGCCGGCGGGAGCACTCTCGGCCGCGCCGGTGCCCTCGTCGCCGAAGGCGAGCTGCCCGGAGCCGGCGGCACGCGGACGTGCGGCACCGGGTCCGGCACCGCCCGGCCCCAGCTCCAGCGCGCCCCGCGCCGCCTTCCGCAGCACCTTCAGCATGCGGTACGACCCCTTGGCCCGGGCCACGGACGGGGAGTCGTACAAGGTGGCCCCGACCCCGTCGACCAGCGAGCCGATCGCCCGGATGGCGACCTGGCCCTCCTCGCCGAGGGAGGGGAGCACGCCCTCGGTGTAGGCCACGAGCAGCGGGGTCGGCGAGACGATCAGGATGCCGCCCGCGTACCGGCGCCGGTCCTGGTAGAGGAGGTAGGCCGCCCGGTGCAGCGCCACGGCGGTCTTTCCGGTCCCCGGTCCGCCTTCGACGTAGGTCACGGACGCGGCGGGGGCCCGGATGACCAGGTCCTGCTCGGCCTGGATGGAGGCGACGATGTCCCGCATGGTGTGGCTGCGGGCCTGGCCGAGCGCGGCCATCAGGGCGCCGTCGCCGATGGCGGGCAGTTCGTCGCCGTCGAGGAAGGCCTTGAGCTCGGGGCGCATCAGGTCGTCCTCGACACCGAGCACCCGGCGCCCCTTGGAGCGGATGACCCGGCGTCGTACGACCCGTCCCGGGTCGACCGGGGTGGAGCGGTAGAAGGGGGCGGCGGCGGGTGCCCGCCAGTCGATGACCAGCGGGGCGTAGTCCTGGTCGAGGACACCGATGCGGCCGATGTGCAGCGTCTCGGCGATGTCGGCGGTGTTGTCGGAGCGCACGGCGCCCTCGGCCGGCTCGACCGCGGTGTAGGCGCCGTCGGGCCCCTTCTTGCCGTCCTTGCCGAGCAGCAGGTCGATGCGCCCGAAGAGGAAGTCCTCGAACTCGTTGTTGAGCCGATTGAGGTGGATGCCCGCCCGGAAGACCTGGGCGTCCCGCTCGGCGAGCGCGCCGGGCGTGCCCACCTGGCCGCGCTTGGCCGCGTCGTTCATCAGGAACTCGGCCTCGTGGATCTTCTCCTCAAGGCGCCGGTACACCCGGTCGAGGTGTTCCTGTTCGACGCTGATCTCTCGGTCCCGTACGGAGTCGTGTACCTCGTCGCGAACCGAGCCGACCGCAGATTGTTGAGCCTGAGCGGCCACCGGGCCCCCTTCTGACGTGCTGGGCAGCCGTCAACCGTACGCGAAGGGGGCCCGCGGAAGCTACGCGTCTACGTTCACGAGCTTCTTGCCGTCGAAGGTCATGACCTCGAAATGGTCGATCTGGTTGGGGTCGAAGGCGGCGCCGCCGTGGACGTAGAGGGGCTTCTTGGCCTCTTCGTGCTTGGCGTTCTCGATGCCGTAGCCCCAGTTCGGGACGGACCAGGAGGTCACCGTCTCGCGTTCGCCGTTCTTGCCGACGGCGATGAGCGAGCACTTCTTCGGGCCGGTGACGTTCTTGAGCTGGAGGACCGCGTGGGTGCCCCAGTCCTTCTTCTCGAGGGCGACGGTCGCGGTGACATGGGTCGCCGGGTCCGTGGCCGTCTTCTTGTCGGTCATGGTCTGGAAGGCCGCCTGGGCGGGGCCCATCGCCATGTTGCTGTTGCCGCCGTCGTCCGAGCCGCCGGTGGCCGCCAGCACGGCCAGCGGGCCGCCGACGATCAGCGCCGCCGATGCCGCGAGCATGAACATGGTCCGGCGGCGCTTGACCGCACGGCGTTCCGAGACCTCGACGACCAGCTTCTCCGCCAGCCGTGGGCTGGGCTTGGCGGACAGCGACTCGCCGATAGCGGGCGTGCTGCCGGTGCCCGGCAGGTCCGCGAGCGCGGCCAGCATCGGCTCCATCCCGGCGAGCTCGTCGAGCTGCTGGGCGCACCATTCGCAACCCGCGAGGTGGGCCTCGAAAGCGGTTGCTTCGGCGTCGTCCAGAATGCCGAGGGCGTAGGCGCCCACGGTCTCGTGCTCGTTGGGCACCGCAGATCCCTGATTGGGGCTCATGGGTCCAGACATACCCGGACCACCCGTGCTGAATCCGCCGTGTCCCCCGTATCCACTCATCACGCCGTCACCCCCCGCTCCTCCAGTGCCAGCTTCATCGACCGAAGGGCGTAGAACACCCGAGAACGGACAGTGCCGCTGGGTATACCCAGCGTCTCGGCCGCCTCGTTGACGGTACGCCCCTTGAAGTACGTCTCGACGAGCACCTCCCGGTGGGCCGGGGTCAGGTCGTCGAGCGCGTCAGACAGCGTCATCAGCCACAGCGCCTTGTCGATCTCGTCCTCCGCGGGGATGACCTCCAGCGGCGACGGATCGACCTCCTGCGGCCGGGCCTGCCGGCTGCGGTGGCCGTCGATGACGATGCGGCGTGCGACCGTCACCAGCCAGGGGCGTACCGATCCGGTCGCTCGATTGAGCTGACCGGCGTTCTTCCAGGCACGGATGAGCGTCTCCTGCACGACGTCCTCTGCTCGCTGCCGATCACCGGCGACCAGCCGAAGGACATACGCAAGGAGTGGTCCGGCGTGCTCTCGATACAGAGCACGCATCAGCTCCTCATCAGGTTCCGAGGGCTGGGACATGCGATGTCGGGCCCTCGATCCACGTTCATTGGCCACGACGGAATCCTTGCGCACGCCCACCTCCGATGTCCGGGGGTTCCCCCAGTCGGTCGCTCGTCCACAGGTACGGAGGTGGGGCGCGACGTGTTCAACGTGACGTGACACTTTTCTCAGGGGTGCCATGACGAGAGGGACATGGAGCCACATTCCCACCGTGTGATCTTTACATTTCCGACACATTGACTGCGGCGCGCCGGCTGCCCGTGCAACGCCGAAGGCAAACGCAGTGTTGTCGAAATCACTTCGACGCCGAAGCGGTCACCGACACACAGAAGCGGCCAAGCGGACATCTAGGCTCGCGCGAGGGCCGCCCTCCGACGGTGCCGGGCCACCCGTTCGCGGTTCCCGCAGACCTCACTGGAGCACCAGCGCCGCCGACGCCCCCGGGAGGTATCCAGGTACACAATGGGGCAGTTGTCCCCTTCGCACTCCCTGACGGCCGCCCACGCAACGGGGTCGGTGAGCAGTTCCACGGCGTCCCGGGCGACGGCCCCGAGCAGCGCCGCACACCCGGGCGGGCCGTCCAACTCCCGCACGAGCAAGCCGCCCTCGTCGCGTACGGCGCGCGGGGCCGGGGGCGCGACCCGGGCGATCTCGTTGAGGCGGCCGAGCGCCGACCCGTACGACCGTCCGTCGGCCGCGAGCCCGCCCCGCACCAGCAGCTCGACATGCCCCCGCAGTTCACGGAAGCCCGCGAGCCAGCCGACATCGGCGTGCGCCAGCGCGGTGCCCACCGGGACGAGTCCGGAACCGACGATCCAGGCACGCAACGGCCCGACCGACTCCAGGCGTTCACCGGGATGGCTCGTCGAGAGGAGATCCAGGCAGATCCGCCCGGCGTCGAACCGCAGCTCGTACGGGGTCGTGGCCGTACCCAGTGCCATGTGCCTGTCACCGCCTAGGGCAGGGAACCGTTCCCTCTCTCACAGTGCCTGCCCGCTCGCGCGTCCGGAACCCCTCGTACCGGCGCTGGACGCGCACGTATGCGGCCGCGCGTCTCGGCCATGTCCTGTCGGTGATCACGCAGGTTGACTGAAGGACATGACAGAAAGCATCAGCATCCGACGGCGCACGACCGCCGGTGTCGTCCTGGGCGCGGCCACGGTCACCATGGGCCTGATCGCCGGCGTCTTCTACATCTTTTCCTGCGCGGTCATGCCCGCCCTGCACCGCAGCGGCGACCGCGTCTATGTCGAGGTCATGCGGAACATCAACGATGTGATCCAGAACCCCGTGTTCTTCTTGAGCTTCATGGGGGCGCTGGTACTGACGGGTGTGTCGGCGTGGCAGCTCCGGCACGCGTCCTGCGCCCGGTGGGTGTGGGCGGGGTTCGCCGCGTACGCCCTGACGTTCCTCGTCACGGTCGCCTTCAACATCCCGTTGAACGACGCGCTGGCGAAGACCGGGGACGCGTCGGACCTGCGGGACCGGTTCGAGAACGCGTGGGTGGCGTGGAACGCCGTACGGGCCCTGCTGTCGACGGTGGCGCTGGGGTGCCTGGCGAGGGCGCTGATCCTGTACGGCCGCTCCTCGTCCCCGACCGGCCGTACCAGCCCGTCCGGGGGTACCGCCTGCTCGTAGAGCTTGGGGGAGCTTGATGACAAGGCCGTTCAGGCCGAAGCGGGGGCCTGGGAGCGGCAGCCCCCAGGGACGGTCACATCAGCACCCCGCACCAGCTCACGTGTCCGCATACTTCGCATCCGCCGCCGGGTCCAGCGCCAGCCGGTACCCCCGCTTCACCACGGTCTGGATCAGCTTCGGCGCCCCAAGTGCCGTACGCAACCGGGCCATCGCCGTCTCCACCGCATGCTCGTCCCGCCCGGCCCCCGGCAGGGCCCGCAGCAGCTCGGCCCGCGCGACGACCCACCCCGGCCGCCGCGACAGCGCCCGCAGCAGCGACATGCCGGCCGGCGGCACCGGCTTCAGGGCCCCGTCCACCAGCACCGCATGCCCCCGGATCTCCACCCGGTGCCCGGCGACCGGCAACGACCGCGCCCGACCAGGCAGTTCCTGGCACAGCAGCTGAACGAGGGGCCCGAGCCGGAACCGCTCCGGCTGGACCGTGTCGATGCCCCGCGCCTGGAGCGGCAAAGCGGTGACCGGCCCCACACAGGCCGACAGCACATCGTGGTTGAGGGCGGCGAGCAGCTCACCGAGCAGCCCCCGCGCCTCCGCCCGGGACAGCAGGGACGCGGCGGCCGGGGCGCTGGTGAAGGTGAGCGCGTCCAGCCCGCGCGAGACGGCCGCGTCGATCAGCCGGTCCACCGGCCCGATGTCCTCCGGTGGCATCCACCGGTACACCGGCACCGGAAGCACCTCCGCTCCCCCGACCCTCAATGCCTCCACGAACCCCGGCAGCGGCTCGCCGTGCAGCTGTACGGCGACACGGCGCCCGTCGACCCCTTCCTCCAGCAGCCGGTCCAGCACCTCGGCCATGGACTCGCTCGACGGCGACCACTCCTCGGTGAGCCCGGCGGCCCGGATGGCGCCCTTGACCTTGGGCCCGCGAGCCAGCAGCTCCACCCCGCGCAGCCGGCCGAGCAGCGGCTCGCCGAGCCCCCAGCCGTCGGCGGCCTCGATCCAGCCGCGGAAACCGATGGCGGTGGTGGCGACCACCACGTCCGGTGCCTGGTCGATGATCTCCTTGGTGGCCGCGAGGAGTTCACCGTCGTCGGCGAGCGGCACGATTCTCAGGGCAGGCGCGTGCAGAACGCTGGCACCGCGCCGCTGGAGCAGCGCGCCCAGCTCGTCGGCCCGGCGCGCGGCCGTCACACCCACGGTGAACCCCGCGAGGGGCCCGTGTTCTGGTCGCTGGTGTTCGTCGTACATGGCCCTCGTCCCGCACTCGAGTAGTCCTGCTGCTCTGTGTCCGTACTGCCGGCAGATCGCCCCGCTCGGTTCGTCCCGCTGGGTACCTGGATGTCGAACGAGCCTGTCAACGGCGCGTGACAGGCTCGGTTCGACTTGATGTCACCGGTGTTACGTCACACCTCGGCGTAGCTGAGCTGTGGCTTTGCCTCGGCGGCGGCCGTGGCGTGCGCCACTGCGGCCGGGCGGCGAAGGTATACGGCCCATGTCACCGCGAAGCAGAGGCCGTAGAAGGCGAGAAAGACGACGAAGGCGCCGGTGCCGGAGCCGTAGGAGAGGTAGGACTGCCGGAAGGCGAGGTTGATGCCGACGCCACCGAGCGCTCCGACGGCCCCGATGAGCCCCATGGAGGCACCGGACAGCCGCCGCCCGTAGGAGGCCGCCTCCTCGCCGATGAGGCCCTTGGCCAGGGCCTTCGCCTGGAAGATGCCGGGGATCATCTTGTACGTCGACCCGTTGCCGAGCCCGCTGAGCACGAACAGGACGACGAAGACGGAGACGAACAGCGGCAGCGACTTCTGCATGCTGGCGACGATGAGCACGCCGGTCGCCGCGGCCATGCCCACGTAGTTCCAGAGAGTGATCCTCGCGCCGCCGTACCGGTCGGCGAGCCAGCCGCCCACGGGCCGGATGAGCGAGCCGAGGAGCGGGCCGACGAAGGTGAGGTACGCGGCCTGCAGCGGTGTACGCCCGAACTGCACCTGCAGCACCTGCCCGAAGGCGAAGGCGTAGCCGATGAACGACCCGAAGGTGCCGATGTAGAGGAAGGACATGATCCAGGTGTGGGCGTCCTTCACGGCGTCCTTGGCGGCACCGGTGTCGTTCTTCACGGTGGAGAGGTTGTCCATGAACAGAGCGGCGAAAGTGGCCGCGATCACGATCAGCGGGATGTAGATGCCCAGCAGCACACGCGGACCGCCACTGGCCCCGATGATGGCGAGGGCGACCAGCTGGATGACGGGCACACCGATGTTGCCGCCGCCGGCGTTCAGCCCGAGCGCCCACCCCTTCTTCCTGAGCGGGAAGAAGGCGTTGATGTTGGTCATGCTCGACGCGAAGTTCCCGCCGCCGATCCCCGCCAGCAGGCCGACCAGCAGGAAGGTGTCGAAGGAGGTCCCCGGCTTCATCACGGCGAAGGCGGCCACGGTCGGGACCAGCAGCAGCCCGGCCGAGATGATCGTCCAGTTCCGCCCGCCGAAGATCGCGACGGCGAAGGTGTAGGGCACGCGGACGACGGCGCCGACCAGCGTGACCATCGAGGTCAGCAGGAACTTGTCGGCCGGGGTCAGCCCGTACTCCGGGCCCATGAAGAGCACCAGCACGGACCACATGGTCCAGATCGAGAACCCGATGTGCTCGGAGAGCACGGAGAAGACAAGATTGCGCCGGGCGACCTTCTCGCCGGTCGCGTTCCAGAATGCCTCGTCCTCCGGATCCCAGTGCTCGATCCAGCGGCCTCCCCTGCTGCTCGGGGCGGGGGCTGTGCTAGGGGCTGTCATGACGCCTCCACGGTGCTCCGGGGCTCGGTCTTTCCACGAGTGACTGAGCCCGAAGGTAGGGAGGAGTCATTTCCGGGCTGTGGCTGTGGGTGACCGGAAGGGAACGTTGCTCTCACTCGACCGGAAGGGCGTCCGTGAGGGCGGTACCGCGGGGGATGCGACGACGGGACGCTGTACGGACTGCGAACGCCGGCCTGCGCGTGGTCGGCGGGGATCAGCGATCAGTACTGGGGAGGCTGGGGGGCTGGGAGGCTGCTGCTGCCCGTGCGGGTACTGCTGGGGGTTGTACGGTCCTGGAGCGGCGGCTTGCCCGTAGCCGCCGTGATTGCCGTAGGGCCCGGCGACCTGCCCACCGTAGGGACCATTGGTGTACGGACCGCCGGAGTACGCCCCGGCCTGCCCGTATTGCTGCTGAGGCTGCTGAATTTGCTGCGGCTGCGGCTGCGGCCATTGTTGCTGCTGCCACTGTTGCGGTTGGTGCGACTGTTGTGGGGGCTGGTGGGGCTGCTGCGGCTGGTGGGGCTGCTGCCATTGCTGCGGTCCCGGAACCTGCGTGCCGGGCGGCAGATAACGCAACCGCCCGCCCTCACCGGTCACCGGCATGAACCCGGCGGCCTGGAGCCGGACGGCGAACTTGGCGTTGCGGCGCCGGGTGACGAGGAACCCGATGCCCATGATGCCCATGAAGATGACCCAAGCGGCGCCGGCGACAATGAAGTTGAAGGCGCCGCCGCCCTTGCGCACCGTGTAGAGAAGCAGCCCGAGGGTGATGCCACCGGCGCCCTACAGCATCCGCTTCTCGGCGTTCTTGCCGGTGAGGTCGAACTGGATGCGGGCCTTGAGGAGTTCGAGCGCGTCGGGCACGACGGGCGGCAGCGAGACCCCGTCCGCGGCGTTCGGATACTGCGCCCAGTTCTGCGCGGCGCGGGCCCGGGCCTGCGGAGTGTGGTCCGGCACGATGAGCATCTTCAGCACGTTGTTGCGCGACCCGGTGAACCGGGCGTCGGCGTATTCGTACCCGAACTGCTGTGCGATGAAGGCGAGTCGGGCGATCTTCTTCACGGAAGCCATCGAGTTGGTGAGCGTAACGGGCTCACCGCTCGCCATCAGCTGCAACATCTTCCGCACTTGCCGCTTGCTCACTGCGTCCACTCCCCCGTCGACGGCTTCACTCTCTTCACTTGCGCAACCAGGGCAGCCTTCCACGCCGGTACGGGACGAAGCACCTGAAGGGGCCCCGGTTGACGGGAACTTGGCAGAGCCTTGGCACAGTCACGGCCCACGGCACAATCACCGCATGGGAACGGACATCCACGGCCTGATCGAATGCCACGCCTGGGCCCCCGGCCTCGACGCCGGCGAAACGTCCTGGCACGCGGCGATCGACCTCACGATGCTCGGCATGGTGACCAGGGACTACGAGGCCTTCGCCTGCCTCTTCGGCGTACGCAACTTCAGCGGCCTGTGGCGCCCGGTCGCAGCCGACCGCGGCCTGCCCCGACGCGTCGGCCACGACCCGTACCGAACTGGCTTCCTGGGCCACTGCGGCATTCGGCACGACATGGCTGACCTGGAAGGAGGTAGCGGCCGTCGACTGGAACGAGCCGGCGACCCCGGAGCCAACCGAACAGCCCGCTACGACCGCGCCTCCGACGGCACGCTCCACCTGACCGACCCCTCGGTCCGGTCCCGCGCCTTCGCCCGCGCGAGCGGCATCAACACCCTGACGACGGACCCCTCCAGCATCCCCGACCTCTGCCCCGAGGGCACGGTATGGAACACCGGCACGACCCTCTTCCGCGCAGAACGCGACTACCGCCGCGACGCGGTCCCCGAGGACGGCGACTGGCGCCCGGTCTGGACGGTGATGCGCACGCTGGCGGCGGTACATGGCACGGAGAACGTGCGGTTGGTGGTGTGGTTCGACGAGTAGCCCTCAGCCGCGACCGGTTCCAGCCCCCTGCGTGACCCAAACCGTCCAACGGCCTCAGGGGGTGTCCTGGTTATCGGGATCTCGCGTTCTCGGCTGTGCGTGTAGACGGTTCCTCGAAAGCGACCAGTTCGGAGATCTGGCGCAGCAATGTGCGATAGCTGTCGCGGTGGTGCGTGGCGGTGGTACTCAGGGTGAGGAGCGCCAAGCCCGTACCATCCGGGTGGGGCAGGTACGCGTGGAGCTGGAGCAGCGGCGTTTCGGGAAGCCCCGATTCCGGAAATGGCATGCGTAATGCCTCACTGAATGCTGCCGGGCCACAGGCCAGTTCGGCGTATGAGATATGCGTGTGCCCCTGAATATTTGTAAGGGCTCGAGCAGCGATGGCGGCTCGCGGAGCCCAGCAGGTATCCACCCAGGTGATGGTGAACAGGGAGAACAGAACGTCTGCATCACCAAACCTGCTGTCATCGCGATGCAAGCCCAGTGAGCAGTGGACCGTGCCACCCACTCGCAACCCGCGAATCATCCGCTGAGCCAAAGCCACGTTTGCGGCAATCCGTTCACGTGTTGCGCGGTCTGGCGCTGAGGCAAGAATGGACTCCACTGTCGCATTCAGCTGTTCCGCCCCGGGGGATTCCGGGCGGGCAAGGAGGCTATCCATCGGCAGCGAGGTGAACCCCGGAGGGATGGCGAACCGAAGGCCGTCTTCCTCGGACCAGAAATTCGCGAAGGCCCCGGTGCTACGCATGGGACTGCGGAACGGTCTCGACATACGCGGCACCGGCTCGGCGAGCACGCTCGAGGTCAACAGCGCCAGCAGCCCAACTTGCAGGAGGGTAACGGCTATCGAAAACCGAGCGCTGGTAGAGAAGGTGAAGGCGCTTCGGCGCCTTGCCTCCTGCGGCGGGAGCGGCAACGACGGCAAGGAAGCGCGGGTCGCCTGCGAACCAGAGAGGTTCAATCTGCGCTCTGCGCTTGGGCTTGGTGCGAGGTCCGTCCAGACGCTTCAGCCACCAATAGGATCGCTGATGCTTGATGAAGATCAAGGGAATCTTCTCGTCGCAGTCGACCGGATTCCGGAACTCGAACCACATTCCGTTGTCTCGGGCTCCGGGATACTTTCCGAGACCACTGGGAACCTTCTCAAGTAGCTGCCAGGGGTACTCGCGCAAGATGCGGCGGATACGAAATGCCACAGGGAAATAGGTGAGCTGATTGAAGAAGCGATAGAAGCCATAAAGAAAGTAGGGCATGAAGACCCACACGGCCCAGTTCGGCGTGACCGTCGAGAAATCGAGCAATGCAATCCAGCCTCCGGGCCAAGCGACGACCCCGATCATGTTCATGAACATGTGCCTCATCCAGGCGCCACGGGTCCCTGAGTGATCCCACGCCGTGGTGTGGCCGGTGGAATACATTGGCGGTTTCCTCATTCTCGATCGGTGAATCAGAGCGACTGAATCAGTGACGGAATACACGGCTGGCAAGATCGATGGTTTCTCCCACGTCGACCGGCCCGAGGAAATAACCGTCTAGGGCAGTACCGATGTTCGCTGCCGTGTCGCTGTCCATCGCGTCGAGCTTGCTCGTGGCCAGCCCATAGGAAGCGGTGGCGAAGCCGGCCCACGGGGCGGCGGTCTCGGTGGCCTCGAAGGTCGACCTCAACCGGGGCGCCCTCGCCACCACCCATGTCGCGATGGGGTTGTGCAGATCGGTGAACTCCCTGGCACTCGTCATCATCTCGCCGCCTGCAGCAGCAAGCCTTTGTCCGGCCGTGAGCGCCTCGCCCGCATCACCAACTCCCCTCAGGAGAGCAGGTGCACCCTTCACGACGGCCCCCAGCCCAGGCAGTGTGCCCAACCCATCTGCCGCCAAGCCGACCGCGTTGCTCCAGAAGTCCGCGTCGAACTCGCCATGCCGGAAACCGTCCCGCAGGGATGCGCGCACCACCGGATCCGCCAGTCTTCCGGCGACGGCTCCCGCGCTCAAAGCAGCGGAGGCCAGCAGGAGCACCGCTGCGGCAGTTCCGCCGGTGGTCACGAACAGGGCGATGATGCCGATGAAGGCAGCGGTCCAGCTGAGAATGTCAGGCAGATTGTCGCCCAACCAATCCAGGAACTTGTCCCACGCGCCAGGCTCGTGCGGTGCCAGTTTTCTGGTGGCGTCGTGGATCTTTGCGGCCCGGTACTGAGCCTTCTCGCTGTGCTCCTCGGCCAGTTTCTTCGCCTTGCCGATGATCTCGTCCAGGTCGGCCTGAGCGTTCTCTACCGCTGTGTTCAGCTGGGTCAGGGCCTTCTGGTCCAGGTCGGGGGCGCTCTCCGTCTTCGTTGCCTGGCCGCCCTTGGCCTTGTTCAGAGCTTCTTGGGCGTCCTTCGCATCGTCGTTCAGGCGTTTGGCACGGCGCTGGAAGTCGTCGAGCTCGCTTTCCCAGCTGGCGAGTTGCCTGGCCGCCTTGTTGACCGAGTGAGCGGCGTTCTTGAGGTTCAGGGCCAGTGGTCCGGCCTGGAGTTCCTCCCGGAAGGCCACGGCGGCGTCGCCCTTCCAGTAGCTGCCGTCCATCAGCTTGGTGACCAGGCCGTGTGTCTCGTCCAGGACCTTGGCGCAGGAGGCGAGCTTCTTGTGCAGGGCCCGTACCGTCTCCGTACTTCCCGGGGCCGGGTCGAAGCCGAGGTGGGAGTAAGGGTTGTGGACGCCCGGGCCGGCGTTGGCGCCGACTCCTGCGGTGGTCGTCACCTCGCCGCCCCGCCCTTGCCGTGACCGCCCTTCCTCAGTGCCGCTTCCAGTGCCTTGTCGACCTCTTGGTAGCTGTCCTTGCACTGACCGATGATCTTCGCGAGGTTCTCGGTCTGCTCGCCGATCTGTTCGGTGCCGTACCTCCAGTCGTCCTGGAAGTCCTCGCAGGCGGAGTCCAGGTCGTCCGTGCCGAGACCGGTGACCGTCGCGTCGCTGAGCGCCTTGCGCAGGCCCCTCAGTGAGTCGCTCGACTTGTTCAGCAACTTCATGAAGTGCTTCAGCTCGTCGTCGTCGACGGTCAGTCGGTCTGCCACGTGTTCCGCTCCCCTGGGTTGTCAGCCCTCGCCTGAAAGCGGAATCACGCTATCCATGTTTTCGTCCGGCTATACCTTGGATGTGCTGCCCGGCTGTCATCGGTTGACGGCCTGGATCTCCTGCACGACCCCATTCTGGGTCGCCGCGAACGCGCCGTCCGGCAGGTCACCGCCGTTGCCGTCGCTGCCGGTCCAGTGGATCTTCCAGGTGATGGTGGCCCTGAGCGGGTACGAGCCAGTGCCCGAGGAGCGCAGGTTTTTTCACTCCACAGGGTGGCGTCTCGTCAGCCTTGCCCTTCGCGTCGAGCTGCTGCCGCCAGTGGCTGAAGCTCCTTCAGTTGGCCCATCAGGGCCGGCACTCAGTGCTCCCGCTCTGGGAAGTGATCTTCTGGATCACCCAGACACCGTTGCCGTTCTTCCTGAGCGACGTGTGGTAGCTGACGTAGCTCTTTGCGGTGACCTCGGTCTTCTTGATCTTCCTGGGGTGCAGGTACTTGACGAATGCCTTGCCCTGGTCCTCGCAGTAGCTGAAGGAGGCCGTTCCGTTCTTGGTGACTGCTACCGCCGGGGAGTAGAAGCGGTAGGCGCCGGTGATGCTCGCCTTGTGGTCCACGTAGTTCTGGATGAACTTCTGTGTGCCGACGGCGGCTTCACCCTCGTAGTAGTAGAGGTAGGGCTTGTCGAGGGCATTCTGATGGGCGATCGCGAGATCCACCGCCTCGATGGACTGCTCGCTGTCGGACAGAACCGCATCCTTGTCCTTGTCGCCCGTCTCGGGCCAGTCGAAGCTGTACGACAAGTCGGACGGCACCTCGATCTTCGGGCGGTCGGTGGCTGCGGAGGCCGACGTGCCTTGCGACGCAGAGGCCTCGCTTCCCGTCGTGTCCGTCGCCGCAGGCTTGTCGTTCGCCTTCTCGTTCGACTTCGAATCGGACCCGCCGCCACCGCAACCGGCAAGCAGAAGTGCCGCCGTTGCGCCGGCGGTAGCCGTCATGAGCAGACCGCTCCATCCGCTCAGGCGCCGCATGTCTTGTTCCCTCGCTTCGAGCTCAGGTCGGTGGTCTGCCACACGCCGTTCTCGTTCTTCTGCAGACGCGTGCTGTACCCGACGTACGGGCTCTGTTTCGACGGGCTCTTGTCCACCTTGCCGGTCTTGCGGTTCTTGTTGAATCCCTTGCTCTCGTCGGAGCAATAGATGACAGACGCATTTGTGCCACCGGAAAGTGTGATCTTGGGTGTGTAGTAGCGGGTGGTGCCCGTGAAGGAGAGGTTGGCATCCAGGTAGGCCTGCACCCACGCCACGGCGCCTTTCAGTGCCTGGTCCCGGTAGTAGAACGAAAGGGCCGGCGCGCTCGTGTCACCGCGCAGGATGGCGTCGTTCGTGGCGTCGATGCGTGCCTCGATGTCCGTCAGGATCGCGTCCTTCGTCGCGTCACCGGTCTTCCAGTGCTCGTACTTGTCCGTGACGTCCAACGGCAATGTGATCTTCGGCCGCCCAGCCGCGGTCGCCGCCGAAGCAGTCGTAGGAGTCGAAGGGGCCGGAGCAGGCGATGCCGAGCCGCGGGAGTCCGCTCCAGCAGGCTTGTCGCTCGCCTTCGACCCGTCGTCTTCGTCGCCGCCGCATCCCGCAAGGAGGAGTGCCGCCGTCGCACTGGCGGCGGCAGTCGTGAGCAGGCGGGATCGGCGGGGCACGGCGGGCTCCTGGTGGGGTGGTCGGGGTCGGCGAGCAGACGATGCGAGTGGGGCACGTTTGATCATGCTCGTCGACGCCGGTCCTCGCTCTCCCCCAGGAAGCCTTCGCGCCGGTCCACCCCAGCAGCCACCCTCACCGGTTGACGGCCTGGATCTCCTGTACGACCACATCCTGGTCGGCCCCGAACGAGCCATCAGGCAGGTCGCCGCCCGCGCCGCCGGTGCCCGTCCAGTGGATCTTCCAGGTGATGGTGGCCTTGAGTTGATAGGAGCCGTTGCCCGAGGAGCGGAGGTACTTCACACCACAGGGGGGCGTCTTGTCGGCCTTGCCCTTGGCGTAGGGCTCGCCGATGTGGCCATTGGTGAGCTCGCAGACACCGGATGCGGGGTAGGTTTCCGCATCCGCGGTACCCGGATCGATCTTGAGCGAGACCGGTTCCGCCGTCGCGGTCGCCGCGACGCCGATCGCAGGCACGGACGCGGTGACCGACACCGGCTTGAAATCGGCGGCGTCCAGCCAGGCCCAGGTCGGAAGGTTGACCTTCGTCGTGTTCGCGGGAGCCAGGGTCACCTTGGTGCCGGGAACACGAATCTCGTTGTACGCGAGTTCGGCCAGGACCTTGGGCGTGACGGCGTTCTCTATGTTGGCCGGCGGCGGGTCACCCTTGTCCACCCAGAAGATTTGCTCGTCGCACTTGTCCCAGCCGGGCGGGAAGCTCTTGTCGGAGTACGAGTCCCACCAGAAGCCCTTGCCGGCCTTGTCCTTGTTGAAGTCCTTGTAGGGATGACCGTTGACGTAGCGGTCGCGCTGCTCGGCATCCCACTGGTATCCCGTCGAATCGACGGCCCAGATCGGCTCCACGTACGCCTGGAACTGCTTGGGGGTGTACTTCGGTGCGTACCAACAGGGAGGCGGCGTCCAGGACGTGGTCGACGTCAGAGCACCCGCGGAGCTTCCGCTGCCGTTCTTGGAGCGGTCGAACACGACGCCCCCGACGGTCACGGAAACCGATCCGTCGTCACCGGTGTCAGCGTGCTGTTCGGTCTGACCGTTGCTACCGTGCTTGCCGCGCTCGGCGTAGGCCACGGTGGACGCCAGGACGGGAACACCGGCAAGAGTCAGGACCGTTGCTATCCTCGCCAACTTCCTTACGGCTGACACGCCTTGTCCCCCCTGTTGGAAACGATGTCGGTGGTTTGCCAGACGCCTTCGGCGTTCTTGGTCAGTGCGGAGTGGTACAGCACATAGGCATTCGCGGTCGTGGGCGTCTTGTCGACCTTCTGGGTCTTCTTGTTCTTGATGAAAGACTTGCTCTCGTCCGAGCAGTAGGTGACGTACGCCTTGTTCGCCCCGGAGAGACTCACCTTGCGGTCGAAATACCTCGTCTCGCCGACCCATGTGTCGGCATCCTTGAGGTACCCCTGCACGTACGTGATCGACGAACTCAGGGCCTTGCCGGCGTTGTAGAAGCCGAGCGCCTTCGTGCTCGCGCTCCCCTTGAAGATCGCCTCATCCACGGCGTTGATACTCAGAGCGCTGTCCGCAAGGACCGCGTCCTTCGTCGCGTCACCGGTCTTTGTGTCCTCGAAGACGTTCTTGGCATCGGAGGGGAAGGTGATCTCCGGGCGTCCGGCGGCCTTGGACGCCCGCGCACTCGGAGATGCCGACTTCCCACCCGTCGTATCCGCTCCAGGAATCTTGTCGTTCGACTTCGCCTTCGACCCACCCCCACCGCAACCGGCAAGCAGAAGTACGGCCGTCACACCGGCGGCGGCAGTCGTGAGCAGGCGGGATCGGCGGGTCACGGTGGGCTCCTGGTGAGGCGGTTGAGGTCTGAGAAGCAGCCCCATACGCTATCGGGCCCGACTGCCGCTGCACCAGGGCGAATTGCTCCGCGGCGGTATGACGAATAGGGCACAGATGGGCAGAGGGTGGGTAACTGCCGCTTCAGTAAAGGGTGATGATTACCCATCTGTGACAATGCAACAGCCCGGCGTCGCGCGGTGGTTGGCCCTTGCAAAGGTCCTGTGAAAAGGAGCGTGTCACTCCCTGCGGCGTGCGCGGCTCTTCGAACCGTTCGGCCGCAGCCTCGGGCTTCACTTCGTCGCGACGACCAGCTCGTCCCAGCGGCGCAGGCGGCCCGGCAGTTCCTGCCAGGACGGGGAGTGCTGGAGCAGGACAGCATACGGCTGTGGCGGCCGGACTCGTCGACGAAGACCGGTCCGTCGGAACCCTCACCGCCACCGCGCGCGGAGCTCTCCGCCCGGCTCAGGTGCGCGTCTCCGAGCGGTACGGCGTCGAGCCGGCCCGTGACCTCGTGGGGTCGTGGGTCGCGTCGCCGGCGGATCGGGCCCGAGCGCCCCCTTGTGCCACAGCGTGCTCAGGCCGTGAATGTAGAGCGCGCAGCGAGTGGGACGATGTTCGTTATGTGTCATTTGTGGGCATTCATGAATGCCTCATCCGTGGCGTGAATCCATCCATTGGTCGGCCGTATCAGCCAGCCCTCGGATCGGGCAATCTCCGTCGCCGCCCGTCGAAGCGCATCGAACCCGGCATGGATCAGCCCCTTTCGCCACACGAGAGACACGGGCGACAACGGGACGGGGTCGACGAGGGGCCGCAGCACCGTCCGGGGCATGGCCGGAAAGTCCACCACGGCGAGGATGGGGTTGCGCGTCTTCGCCATGATCCGCTCGAACTCCTCGTCCCCGACGGCCAGCGGAAGGGGGGAGGCGACCCGGATGCCGCGTCCCTCGAAGAGGTGATGGGCGAGGTCGGTCCACTCGGGAGTGCGCGGATTGCCGGCACCGGCGTACACGGTCTCCCCGGCCAGCGCGGCCAGCGGCACCGCCTCCAGCGGGGCCAGCGGATGGTCGTCGGGGAGGACGACGGCCATCGGCTCGTACCGCACGGGCTGGTGCGCGAGGCCGGCCCGCAGCGCGGGGGCCAGGCCCGCGAACCGTCCGAAGGACGCGTCGAGACGCCCGGCGAGCAGTTCGGCCGCCGCGCCGGTCAGTCCGCTCTCGTAGCGGGCCATCAGCTCGCAGTCGGGCGCGAGTTCCCGGGCCCGGTGCAGCACACGGCGGGCGGTGGCCAGGCCCGGGGAGTTCAGGTCGACCAGCAGGGGGCGGGCCTGGCCGAACGCGGCGAGCAGTTCGTCCTGGGCGGCGAGGACCCGGCGGGCGTACGGCAGCAGCCGCTCGCCGTCGGCGGTCAGCGTCACCTGCCGGGTGGTCCGTACGAACAGCTCGGCGGCCAGCTCCCGCTCCAGCCGCCGTACGTCCCGGCTGAGCGCCTGCTGGGCGACGTACAGACGGGCCGCGGCCCGGGTGAAGTGGAGCTCCTCGGCGACGGTGACGAAGGCCCGCAGGAGGCGTGGGTCCAGGTGGGCGTGGGTCGGCATCCGGCGAATTTACAACGTGAGTGTGTCAATCGGCAGGTATCAGGTGTTGGACCCCTTGATCCACTCCGGGTGACGGTGGGGTCATGCCTCAGCTCACCGTGCCCCGGCTCCGCCTTGCCCCGTACCGGCGTCTCTTCGCCCGCCCCGGCACCCGTGCCTTCACCGCCGGGAACCTGATCGCCCGGCTCCCCATGGGCATGTTCGGGGTGAGCGCGGTCGTCATGATCGCCGGTGCGCGGGGCTCGTACGCGCTCGCCGGTGCCGTCACCGCGACCGGGCTGGCCGCCACGGCGGCGGCCGGGCCCTGGGTCGCCCGGCTCGTCGACCGGCACGGACAGGCCCGGGTCGCCGTACCGGCCACGGTCACCGCCGTGCTGGGCAGCCTCGCGCTGCTGCTCTGTGTCCGCCTCGGCGCCCCGGACTGGACCCTGTTCGTCGCGTACGCCGCCACCGCCACCACCCCCAACATCGGCGGCTTGTCCCGCGCCCGCTGGGCCCATGTGCTGCACGACGACCCGGACGCGCTGCACACCGCGAACTCCTTCGAACAGGCCGCCGACGAGCTGTGCTTCATGCTCGGCCCGGTCCTGGCGTCCTTCCTGACCGGGGCATTCTTCCCGGAGGCGGGCACGCTCGTGGGCGCCGCTCTGCTGGTGGCCGGCATGCTGCTGTTCACCGCACAGCGCGCGACCGAGCCGCCGCCCCGGGGACGCACCCGGGCCGCGTCGCCGCTGTGCACGCCCGGTGTCCCGCCCCTGCTGGCCTGCTTCGTGGCCACCGGAGCGGTGTTCGGCTCGATGGAGGTCGTCACCATCGCTTACGCCGACGGACAGGGCCATCGCTCGGCGCCGGGTGCGGTGCTGGCGCTCCAGGCGGCGGGTTCCTGCGCGGCGGGGCTGCTGTACGGAGCGCTGAAGCCGGCCGCCCCGCGGCTGTCGAGGTGTCTGTTCGCGATGACCGCGCTGATGTCACTGCCGCTGCTTGCCGCGCGCACGACCGGCTCCCTCTGGGCGCTGGCCGCAGCCCTGCTCATGGCGGGCATGGCGACCGCTCCGACGATAGTGACCGCGATGACCCTGGTCCAGCGGCTCACGCCCGAGGACCGTCTGAACGAGGGCATGAGCCTCGTCGTCACCGGCCTGCTGACCGGCATAGCCTGCGGTTCGGCGGCGGGCGGCTACGTGGCGGACCACGCCTCCCCGGCCACCGCGTTCACGGCACCGGTCACGGCGGCGGCCCTGGCCCTGCTGATCAACTCCTCGGCGACGGCCCTCCGTTCGACTCGTCGAACCGCTTGCGCCTGAGGGACGTAGAACTGCCGGCTCCCCGCTGACGTTGCCGGTATGACCGCACATGACAAAGGCCCCGGTGCTCGAAAGCGCCGGGGCCCTTGCCCACATGGGATGAGTGGAGATGGCGGGAATCGAACCCGCGTCCAACGGTGCGGAACCAGGGCTTCTCCGTGTGCAGTCCGCTTCGATTTTCTCGGCCCCGGAGATCACGCGGACAAGTCTCCGACGGGCCCAGTCACTGTTTGGTTTCCCTCTTCACCCCGTGACCGGGATCAAGGTTTAGTCCCCTAGCTGATGCCAGGATCCGGGTCGGGAACATCCCCGGGCTGACACTCCCATTAAGGAGAGTTTCGCAAGTCGCTACTTATCAGGCAGCGAGCGCGAAACGCTCGGGAGAATCGCTCTTAACAGTGGCGATTATTTTTTTCGGCCTGTGGTTTACGAGATCATGGCCGCTTTCTCGACACGCTTCCCCTGCCTCGACAGCCGCTGTCGAAACCGATCATCCCCATGTTGATTTTTCAAACCCTCCGGAGAGGGCCCCTCCGAAGAGGGCCTCACACCTGCTGTGCGGTGCAGATGTCATCGTACGTGAACAACGCGGGTCGGTGCCAGCGCATTCCCCGCCGCTAGGCGCCGCGCTGCTTGCGCTTCGCCGCCGCGATGGCACGGTCGGCCTCCCGGCGGTCCTGCTGGGCACGCAGCGTCTGCCGCTTGTCGTACTCCTTCTTGCCCCGTGCGAGGGCGATCTCGGCCTTGGCCCGGCCGTCCTTGAAGTACAGCGCGAGGGGCACGATCGTGTGACCGGTCTCCTCGGCCTTGACCTCCAGCTTGTCGATCTCCTCCCGGTGCAGCAGCAGCTTGCGCTTGCGGCGCACCGAGTGGTTGGTCCAGGTGCCCTGGCTGTACTCGGGGATGTGGGCGTTGTACAGCCACGCCTCGTTCCCGTCGATCTGCACGAAGCCGTCGACCAGCGAGGCCCGCCCCTGACGCAGCGACTTCACCTCGGTGCCGGTCAGCACGAGACCCGCCTCGTAGGTGTCGATGATCGCGTAGTCGTGGCGCGCCTTCTTGTTCTGCGCGACGATCTTGCGCTTGCCGCCCTTCTCGCCGTCCCGGGACTTGGCGGCCGTCCCCTGCTTCTGCTGGGACTCTTTCGGTACGTACATTCCCTTGCTCATAGTGCCGTCCATTTTCGCACTACGCAGGGGGTGCGAGGGAAGCCGATTAGCAACGGGCGACGCGGCTAGGAGGCGTCGCCCAGGCCGCCGAGGATGCTCTCCGCCCGCTGCAGGGGCCGACGCCCGGCCTCCAGGTCGGGGGTGATGCCGCGGCCGTCGACGGAGTGGCCGGAGGGGGTGCGGTAGTGGCCTACGGTCAGCTCGGCGACGGAGCCGTCGGGCAGCCGGGTGGGCATCTGGACGGAGCCCTTGCCGAAGGTGCGGGAGCCCACGACGACCGCGCGGCCGCGGTCCTGGAGGGCGCCGGTGAGCATCTCGGCCGCGCTCATCGTGCCGCCGTCGACGAGCGCGACCAGGGGTCTGGTGGTGTCGCCGCCGGCGTCGGCGTGCAGGGCGCGCTGCTCGCCCTCGACGTCGTAGGTGGCGACCAGGCCGCCGTCGAGGAAGGCGGAGGCGGTGGTGACGGCCTCGGTGACCAGGCCGCCGGAGTTGCCGCGCAGATCGAGGATGATCCCGGCGCCGGCCGGGGCCTGCCGTACGGCGGCGCGGACGACGTCGCCGGAGCCCTTGGTGAAGGCGGCGATCCTGATGACGAGGACATCGCCGGGGAGCCTGCGGACGGTGACGGAGTCGGTGGAGAGGCGGGCCCGGCGCAGCGTCTGGCTCCACGCGCGCGTGCCGCGTTCCAGGCCCAGGCGGACGGTGGTGCCGGCGGGGGCGTCCTGCGCGTCACCGCGCAGTAATGAGACGACCTCGGTGACGGGCCGCCCGTCGACCTTCTCCCCGTCGACGCTGCGCAGCCGGTCGCCCTTGCGGATTCCGGCTTCGGCCGCGGGTGACCCGGACTGCACCCGGGTCACCTCGATCCGTCCGTCGCGCTCGCGCCGGGCCCACAGGCCGACGCCGGTGTACTCGCCGTCGAGGGCCTCCTGGAACTCCTGGTACTCGCCCTCGGAGTAGACGGCGGCCCAGCGGTCCCCGCTGCGGCTGACGGCCCGCTCGGCGGCCTCCATGGGGGAGGTGCCGTCGGCCAGGGCCGCGGCGGCGGCCTTCTGGACGGCATCGTGCCGGGGGGCCGTACGGGCCGAGTCCGGTGCGGTCCTGCGGTCGGAGTGATCGAAGTCGAAGGCACCGGTCGCGGCGCCGGCGACCAGCACGCCGGCGAAGACCAACGTCAGGGCCGCCCCGCGGCGGATACGGCGGGGCTGACAGAACAGGTCGCGGCCTGACATGCGGGTGAGTCTAGGACAACGCGAAGGGCCGCACGGTTCGTTGACCGTACGGCCCTCTTGGCATGCATCACACCTTCAGGTACTTGCGCAGCGCGAAGAATGCGGCAAGAGCGGGCATCAGCACGCTCGTCGCGAGGATCAGCGGGAGCTTGGTCAACACGGCGTCCCAGCCCACGAAGTTGATCAGATTGAGCTTCGAGGACAGGGCCATGCCGTGGTCGATGGTGAAGTAGCGCCCCACGACCAGGAAGATGCACGCGAGACCGCCGCCGATCAGACCGGCGACCGCGGCCTCCATGATGAACGGCGCCTGGATGTAGAAGCCCGAGGCACCGACCAGTCGCATGATCCCGGTCTCGCGCCTACGGCTGAACGCCGAGACACGCACCGTGTTGACGATCAGCAGCAGCGCGACGATCAGCATCAGCGCCATCACGCCGAGTGCGGCCCGGTTCATCAGGTTCAGCAGCCCGAAGAGGTTGTCCAGGATCCCCTTCTGGTCCTGCACCGACTGCACGCCGTCACGTCCGTCGAAGGCGGTTGCGATCACCTGATACTTCTGCGGGTTCTTGAGCTTGATCCGGTACGACTCCTGCATCTGGTCCGGCGTGAGCGAACTGGCCAGCGGGGAGTCGCCGAACTGCTCCTTGTAGTGCTTGTACGCCTCGTCCTGCGACTCGTAGCTGACCTTCTCGACGACCGACATCTTCTTCAGGTCGGAGCGGATCTGCTTCTTCTGATCCTCGGTGACCGCGCCCTTGGCGCAGTTGGGATCGGAATCGGCATCGCTCTTGTTGCAGAGGAAGATCGAGACGTTGACCTTGTCGTACCAATAGCCCTTCATGGTGCTGACCTGGTCGCTCATCAGCAGCGAACCGCCGAACAGGGCCAGGGACAGGGCGACGGAGACGATGACGGCGAAGGTCATCGTCAGATTGCGGCGGAGACCGACACCGATCTCCGACAGAACGAACTGGGCGCGCATGGCGTCTGCTTAAGCCTTTCCGTCGTGGATCGTCAGTGCTGGTAGCCGTAGACGCCGCGGGCCTGGTCGCGGACGAGGCGGCCCTTTTCCAGCTCGATGACGCGCTTGCGCATCTGGTCCACGATGTTCTGGTCGTGCGTCGCCATCACCACGGTGGTACCCGTCCGGTTGATCCGGTCGAGCAGCTTCATGATGCCGACGGAGGTCTGCGGGTCGAGGTTGCCGGTGGGCTCGTCGGCGATCAGCAGCTTGGGCCGGTTGACGAACGCACGGGCGATCGCCACACGCTGCTGCTCACCGCCGGACAGCTCGCCGGGCATCCGCTCGTCCTTGCCGCCGAGCCCGACGAGATCGAGCACCTGCGGCACGGACTTGCGGATCTCGCCGCGCGACTTGCCGATCACCTCCTGCGCGAAGGCCACGTTCTCCGCGACGGTCTTGTTCGGCAGGAGCCGGAAGTCCTGGAACACGGTTCCCAGCTGGCGGCGCATCTGCGGCACCTTCCAGTTGGAGAGGCGGGCGAGGTCCTTGCCCAGGACGTGCACCTGCCCATGGCTGCACCGCTCCTCCCGGAGGATCAGCCGCAGGAAAGTGGACTTTCCGGAGCCGGAGGACCCCACGAGGAAGACGAATTCGCCCTTCTCCACTTCCAGGGACACATCCCTGAGCGCGGGGCGGGTCTGCTTGGGGTAGACCTTGGAGACGTTGTCGAATCGGATCACGGATGCACCACGGGTCGCCGGGGGTAGATGAGCGTGACCATACGCGAACCAGGTGCACGAGTGCAGTCGCCGGTCGAGGTTGCGTGCGGGTTGTGCGCTTTTGTGCCGGGGAGCTCTCTCCGGACGACCGCGCCCTTTGCCTTGGAACCTGGCACAGTGGAGGGGGAACGTTCTCGTTCCGGGAAGCGTTGTGTAGGTGAAGGCCGGTGCAAGGAGGGCGAGCGCATGACGTACGACCGGTTGGTGTGCGCGAACTGCGCGGCGCCCGTGAACGAGGGCCGGTGCCCCGTGTGCCGCGCCAACCGCGAGCGGCTGCAGCAGGAGAACTTCCTCGCGGGACTGAACCCGATGGCGCTGATCGCGCTGCTGGCGGTGCTGATCGCCGCGGTGGCGCTGCTGGCGCACCAGACCGCGTAGAACTGCCACAGGACGGCTGAAGGGCCCGGAGCGGCAAGCTCCGGGCCCTTTGGCGTACGACGCGAGTACGTTCCGTAATCGCCCGACCACCGTCAGGCGGCCGCGCCGCCCCGGCCGCCCACGAGGCGCGGCAGGATGCGGAAGCCGATGCCACCGGCGATCATGGTGGCGGCGCCGACGATCAGGAACGCGGTCTGCCCGGCACCGGTGTCGGCGAGCTGCTTGCCGTTGCCCTGGGCCTGGGTGCCGGAGGACGTGTCGGTGAGGGCGGAGCTGCCCTCCTCCTGGGCGGAGGTGCCGGAGCCGCCGTCGGGGTCGGTGTTGCTGTTGCCGCCGCCGTTGCCCTGACCGTGGCCGTTGCCGTTCCCGTGACCGCCGCCGTTGCCGTGCGTCGGGGTGGAGGTGGGCTGCTCGGAGGGCTGGTCGGTGGTCGGTTCCTCGGTGGGCTCGGTGGGCTCCTCCGTGGGGTCCGTCGGCTCGTCGGTGGGGACCGTGGTCTGCGACGGCACCTCGGTGGGGACAGTCGTGTCGGTCGGGCCCGGGTCCGGCGTCGGGTTCTCGTCGGCGCACAGCACGCCGAGCACGCAGTCGTCCGACTCCGCGGCGGAGGCGGCGCCCGCGGCCGTCAGCGAGGCGCCGGCGGCGATCACAGCACCGGCGGCGATCCGCGCGATCCGGATCCGCGTCTTATTGGTCATGTGTTGCTACCCCCAGTAGCTGAGTGTCAATGAGCGGCGCCTGGGGACGGCGGTGATCGACGGGGGCGGCTGACGAGATCCGCTGTAGCTCAAGTCCCCCGGTTCACATGCGCCCCAGATGTACGCATGCCGCGCTTCACCCTTCCCATTTTTCAAAGCAACGTCAAGGCCGATGCGCGCATGATGTCCACTTGCGGGGCGTTTGCCGATGGTTGGGAATTGTGACTGTGACGTAAAACCCAGACAAATGACAACTGCCGCCTCCAGGGCGGCAGTTATCAGGGATTACCAAGTCGACAAAGTTACTTCTCTTGCTGCTTGCGCCAGCGAATGCCGGCCTCGAGGAAGCCGTCGATCTCACCGTTGAACACGGCCTCGGGGTTTCCGACTTCGTGCTCCGTCCGCAGGTCCTTGACCATCTGGTACGGGTGGAGCACGTACGAACGCATCTGGTTGCCCCAGGAGTTGCCGCCGTCGCCCTTGAGGGCGTCCATCTTGGCCTGCTCCTCCTGCCGGCGCCGCTCGAGGAGCTTGGCCTGCAGAACGTTCATGGCGGTGGCCTTGTTCTGGATCTGCGACCGCTCGTTCTGGCAGGAGACGACGATGCCGGTGGGGATGTGCGTGATGCGCACGGCGGAGTCGGTGGTGTTGACGCCCTGGCCGCCGGGGCCGGAGGACCGGTAGACGTCGATGCGCAGGTCGGACTCGTCGATCTCGACGTGGTCGGACTGCTCGACGACGGGCAGGACCTCGACACCCGCGAAGGAGGTCTGGCGGCGGCCCTGGTTGTCGAAGGGCGAGATGCGCACGAGGCGGTGCGTGCCCTGCTCGACCGAGAGCGTGCCGTAGGCGTACGGCACCTGGACGGCGAAGGTGGTGGACTTGATGCCCGCCTCCTCCGCGTACGAGGTCTCGTACACCTCGGTCTTGTAGCCGCGCTGCTCGGCCCAGCGCAGGTACATGCGCTGGAGCTTCTCGGCGAAGTCCGCGGCGTCGACCCCGCCGGCCTCGGCGCGGATGTTGACGAGCGCCTCACGGGAGTCGTACTCACCGCTGAGCAGCGTCCGGACCTCCATCTCGTCCAGCGCCTTGCGGACGGCGGCGAGCTCGGACTCCGCCTCGGCGCGGGTGTCCGGGTCGTCCTCCTCCTCGGCCATCTCGAAGAGCACGGCGAGATCGTCGATCCGCCCCCGCAGCGCCTCGGCCTTCCTGACCTCGGCCTGCAGGTGGCTCAGCTTGCTGGTGATCTTCTGCGCCTCGTCCGGGTTGTCCCACAGGGACGGCGCGGCCGCCTGCTCCTCGAGCACGGCGATGTCTGCCCTCAGCTTGTCGAGGTCCAGAACGGCCTCGATCGACTCCATGGTCGAGGAGAGGGACTTGAGCTCTTCGGATACATCGAGGACTGCCACGCCTCCAGCGTAACGGCTCCGCCGCCCGACCCCGCCCGAGAGTGCCCCGGCACTCTCCCTCCCCTGCCTGGGGGCTGCCGCCCCCAGGGCCCCCATCGCCCGCGGAGGGCGGACGGGCTGGGGGCGGGAACCGGCGACGGGGGATGGCGACAGGGGTGCGGCGAGGGGCGGGCGGGGGTTGCGCCGGGGTGCAGGGGGATGCCTCGCCGGGGGCTGGGGCAGAGACCGGAATGGGGCGCGGGGGTGGAGCGCCGCCGGGGGCTGGGGCAGAGCGCCGCTCGGGTCTGGGGCAGGGCCCCGCGTGGGGCGCAGGGGCGAAGCCCCACGGAGCTTGGGGCAAAGCCCCACCAGGAAGACCCCGCCAGGGTACGGGGGCGGAGCCGACAGGGTCTCGGGTTGATGTCGGCACGGTCTGGGGCGGAGCCCGCCGCGGTCTGGGGGAGAGACCCAGGACGGCACCTCCTGGTCAACCGAGACGGGCCGGGCGGGCGAGCGAAGGGGGTCCGGGGGAGTCCCCTCGGGGGTCTGGGCAGAGCCCCAGGACGGCAGCTCCAGCCGAGACAGGCCGGGTAAGCGGGCAAACGGGGTCTGGGGCGGAGCCCCATCGGGGCGCAGGGGCGAAGCCCCGCCGGGGGCTGGGGCGCAACCCCAGGACGCGACCTCCCGGCCGACCGAGACGGGCCGGGCGGGCCGGGCGAAGGGGGTCCGGGGGAGCCTCCTCGGGGGTCTGGGGCAGAGCCCCAGGACGGCAGCTCCAGCCGAGACAGGCCGGGTAAGCGGGCAAACGGGGTCTGGGGCGGAGCCCCATCGGGGCGCAGGGGCGAAGCCCCGCCGGGGTCTGGGGCGCAGCCCCAGGACGCGACCTCCCGGCCGACCGAGACGGGCCGGGCACGCGGGCAAACGGGGCTGCCCCCAGCCCACCGAGGCGGGCCGAGTCAGGGGGTCGATGATGTGTGCGTGTTCTGCGGGGGCGCCTCCGCATCGTCATCCGACGTAGCCAACCACGCCCCCACACCGACCGCCGCCACCAGCACCACCCCCGCCACCCCCAGGGTGATCCTCCGGCGCCGGGCGACAGCCCGATGTCGGGCAGAGCCGGGCCGCGGCGCCCCGGAGGCCCGCGGCGCCCGGGCCGTCCCCCGCGCGCCCCCGGCCAGCTCGTCGGGCCCCGGCACCCTCATCGACGTATGCGTGTCCCGGTTGGAGTCCGGCCGCGCGCCGGGGACGAGAGACACCGCCCCCCGCCGCCGTACCTGATCCCCCGCCGACGCGGGAACCGGCGCCGCGGACTCCTCCCCCGCCTCCTCGGCCGCCTCCGCGTCCGGCTCGTCCACGTCCAGCGGTGGCATCCCGGCCAGCAGCGGCAGCTGCTCCCGCAGCCGCGCCGCCAGCTCGGACGCCCGCAACCGCGACGCCGGCCCCTTCGCGAGGCACTGCACGATCAGCTGCCACAGCTCGTCCGGAATCCCCGGCAGCGGTACGACCGTCTCGGTCACGTGCCGCCGTAGCACGGCCCCCGGATGCCCGCCGCCGAACGGCGTGAAGCCGGCCAGCAACTCGTAGAGAACGGTCGCCAGGGCGTAGATGTCCACCGCCGCGCGCGGGGGCAGCCCCTCCACGATCTCCGGGGCCAGGTAATCAGGCGTGCCGATGATCTTCGTGGCACGAGTCCGCTTGGGGGAGTCGATCAGCTTGGCCACGCCGAAGTCCGTCAGCAGGGCGGGGTGCGCACCGCCGGGACCCAGCGGCCCCTGCATGTCCAGGAGCACGTTCTCCGGCTTCACGTCCCGGTGCACGACCCCGGCCGCGTGCGCCGCGGCCAGCCCGTCCGCGACGTCCGCCACGATCGCCACCGCCGCCTCGGGCGCCAGCCGCCGTTCCCGCTCGAGCCGGGTGCGCAGGTCCGTACCGCGTACCAGGTCCATGACGAGCGCCAGGTCGTTGCCGTCCACGACCAGGTCGCGCACCGACACGACGTTCGGGTGCTCGAGCCCGAGCAGCGCCGTGCGCTCCTGCACGAAGCGTCCGACGAGCTCCTGGTCGGACGCGAGATCCTCGCGCAGCAGCTTGATGGCGACGGGACCCTCCGGTCCCTCGCCCAGCCACACCGTGCCGGCGCTGCCCCGCCCCAGGATCTGGTTGGCGGTGTACCGGCTGCCGATCTTCCGTGCCAAGGCTGCTCCTACAGACGCGTGTTGTCGTTAAAAGTACGCGTCCGACGTGCCGACCTTCACCACGGAGACAGAAATCACCCGCCAGATGTCGACAAATCCACAGACTGGCGATCAGTTGCCGCTGGTGGCGTTGCCCAGATCCTTGACCCAGCCGGTCACGGTGCTCACCAGGTCACGCAGCTGGTGCCAGTAGCCCTTGCCCTCCCCGACCCAGGTGTGCAGGGGGGTGAGGTCCCAGATGAGCCAGCCCGCGACGACCAGGATGACGATCACGAACAGACAGCCCTTGAGACAGCCGAGCCCGGGGATCTTCATCGGGTTGGCGCTGCGCTGCCGGGGCTCGCGCGCCGGGCGCCGGGGCTCCGCCGGTGCGGCGGGCGGCGCGTACCGCTGGGGCTGCTGCGGCGGGGCGTACTGCTGCGGCTGGCCGTAACCGGGCGGCGGGCCCTGCTGCTGCCGCCGCGGCTGGGGACGCTGCTGGGGCTGCGGCCGCGGCTGCTGCTGCTGGGGGCGGGCCACCTGCCGCTGAGGCCGGCGGCGCAGCGGGTCCTCGTTCGGGTCGAGGTACTGGATCTGCGTCTGCTCGTTGCGGTCGCGGGCCGCGGCCAGCTGGTTCTGCCAGGGGTGCGGCTGCTCGGGCTGCTGCCCGGCGCCCGGCTGGTGCTGCGGCACCGGCGGCATGACGGCGGTCGGGTCCGCCGCCCCGGTGTTCGGCAGTACGGCGGTGGGGTCGGCCGCGCCGACCGGACCACCCGTGTGCGGCAGGACGCTGGTCGCCGCGTTCGGGTCGTACGCGCCCGGCGCCGAGCCCGTCGGCAGCACCTGGGTCGGGTCGGCGGCCCCGGGCACACCGGGCACGGCGGTCGGCGCCGGGTCGGGGGCCAGCAGGGCGCCCACGCCCTCCGCGGCGGCGATCTGTGCCGAGTTCGCGTGCACGCCGATGCCCTCGGCGACGACGCGCAGCCCGCGCGCGAGGTTCTCGGCGCTGGGCCGTTCGTCCGGGTTCTTGCGCAGGCAGCGCTCTATGACCGTCCACAGCGGGTCGGGCACGGTGGACGGGCGGCGCGGCTCGGCGCTGAGATGCTGGTGGAGCACCTCCAAGGCGCTCCCGCCGGCGAACGGGGGACGGCCCGTGACCAGCTCGTACAGCAGGATGCCGGCGCCGTAGATGTCGACCGCGGAGGTCTGCGGGCGGCCCTCGGCGGACTCCGGCGCGACGTACGCGGGCGTCCCGACGAACTCGTGGGTGCGGGTGAGGCCCGGGGAGTCGGCGAGGCGCGCGATGCCGAAGTCGGTCAGCAGCGGGTGCATCCGGCCCTCGTGCTGCTGGAGCAGCACGTTGGCGGGCTTCAGATCGCGGTGGACGACGCCGTCGGCGTGGCTGGCCGCGAGCGCGTCGGCGATCTGAGCGGTCATCAGGGCCGCGGCGACGGGTGTGAAGGGGCCGTTCTCGCGCAGGTAGCGGTGCAGGTCGGGGCCCTCGACGAGGTCCATGACCAGTGCCAGCAGTTCGCCCTCGACCACCAGGTCGCGGACCCGGACGATGTTCGGGTGGGTCAGCCGGAGCAGGACGGACCGTTCCCGCAGGAACCGCATCACGATGTCCGCGTCGCTCGCGAGCTCCTCCTTGAGGACCTTGATCGCGACGGTCTCACCGGGCTGTCCGGGCACGGCCGCCTCGGCGCCCGCGGTCTCACGCTGGCGGGCTCGCCAGACGGTCCCGGTGGCGCCGCGTCCGAGCGGCTCCTCCAGGAGGTACTTGCTGCCTACCGGCCGCACGTCATGCGCTCCCTGCTGATGGCTGGTGTTCCGACCCACTGTAGTGCCGCTCCGTAGGGCACTACGTAAGCGTTCCCCTGCATGTTCGATGGAAAGACGCTCGCCTTGGTCTCGATGGTTGCCGGGCCCGGACGTGACCGATCTCAAGTGATCGTCGGCGAGGTACTGGTCAGGCACTTTTAGGGGCAGAGCTGACCAATCAAGATCACTTGTTACCGGGTCGCGGGCGGATTGTCAGTGGCAGGTGCGAGGATGCCTGAAGTACTGGCCGACGTGCTCGTGGGGTGGGGGGTATACCGCGCCCGTGCAGAAGGGACCGCTGACGGCGATGCAGATCCGGCTGACCGTCGTAGACCCGCTGGGCCCGTCCCCGCAGCGGGGCCGCGCCGCGAGCCGCGACGTGCTGGTCACGGCGCCCGCCGGCACGGACCTGGCGGCGGTGGCGTCGGCCCTGGCCTCGGCGGTCTCCGGCGACGGCAGCCTGGGCCGCGAGTCCGCGGCCGCCACGGTCGTGCTGTACGCGGGGGCGGAGCGGCTGGACGCCCGGCGCTGCACCCTCGGCGAGCCCCCGCTGCTCGACGGCGCCGTGCTGTCCCTGGGCGCCCCCGCAGAGCCCGAGGCACATCCCGAGCTGGACGACGCCCCGACCCAGCTGCACGTGGTGGCGGGCCCGGACGCGGGCGGCGTCCATCTGCTGCACGGCGGCCAGATCACCATCGGCCGCTCCGCCGACGCCGACGTCCCGCTCGACGACCCGGACGTCTCGCGGCTCCACTGTGCCGTGACCGTCGCCGCCGACGGCCGCGTCTCGGTCGCCGACCTCGACTCCACGAACGGAACGGCCCTGGACGGCACCCGGGTGGACACCCGTCCGGTGCGCTTCGCTCCGGGGGCCCTGCTCAGGATCGGCGAATCGGCTCTGCGGCTCACTCCGTCCGGGGGGCCGGGGGCGCGCGTGGAGACCGTGCCCGACGGGGAGGGGTGCGTCCGGGTGACCCCGGGCGGATCGGTGACCGCTCCCGACGATCCGGCGCCCCACGCGCGCGAGGACGCCACCGCACGCGCCGACGCTCCCGGCGCAGGCACGCATCACGTGTACGGCTCGACCGGCTGTGGCTCCTCGGGCGGCGGCCCGGGCGCCCAGGAGCACCGGCCCGTGGAGCCGCCGGTCGTACCGGAACAGGGCGGCGCGCCCAGGATCGAGAGCCGCGGCGGGGACACCCACGTCGGCCGCTTCGGAGTCGGCGGCACGGGCGCCGCCTTCTCCGGTACGACGGGTCACGACACGGCACCGGACGCCCCCCACTCCGGCGCACGCGCGCATGAGGACGGGCTTCCCGCCGGACGCAAGGGCACTCCCCTCCGTGGCACCGAGGTGCCCCAGGGCCTGCGCAGGCGCGGCGGCATAGGCGCGTGGGCGCGGCGGCTGACCGGCGGCCGCGGGGAGGAGCCGGCCGCCGGCCGGGAGGCGTACGGCGCGCAGGGTGCCGGTGAGGCGGCCGCCCCGGCGGCCGGTGTCCCCCAGCAGCCGGAGACCTGGCCGGACCCGGCCGCGCTGCTGCTGACGGCGCTGGGCCCCGGGCCGCGACTGTGGGAGCGCGGGCCGGGACACCCCGAGACCCTCACGGTCCGGCTGGGCACGGCCGACCGGGCCACGCCGGACGGCTCGGGCCTGCTGCCCGCCGTACCGGTGACCGCGGATCTGCGCGAGGCGGGTGCGCTGGGCCTGGCCGGACCGCGCGCGCGGCTGTCGGGACTGGCGCGCGCGGCACTGGCGCAGCTCGCCGCGCTGCACTCCCCCGACTCGCTGGAGATCGTCCTGATCAGCGCGGACCGCGCGCGCACCCTGGAGGAGCGCACCGCCGAGTGGTCCTGGCTCGGCTGGCTCCCGCATGTGCGCCCGGGCCACGGCCAGGACTGCCGTCTGCTGCTCGCCCACGACCGTGAACAGGCCGCGGCGCGCACCGAGGAACTACTGCACCGCTTGGAAGGGCATGTGTCCGACGGGACGGCGGCGCTGCCTCTGGTCCGAGACGTCCCCCGGCCCGCCGCCCTCGACGGCGAGCGGCGTCCGGCCCGGCGGCCCTCCTGGGCGCGGGACGACTTCGGCGAGGACGGCACGGGCGGCTTCGCCGGGCCGTACACCGTGGTCGTCGTGGACGGCGACCCGGGCGGGGCCGGTCTGCGCGAGGCGGTGGCACGGCTGGCACTGGAGGGACCCCGGGCCGGGATACACGTCGTGTGTCTCGCCGAGACGGACCCCGCCTCGCCCGCCTCACCGGTGACGGAGACGTACGAGGCGGCCTGCGCGGTGGCGCCGACGTTCCGTGAGTGCGGTGCCGTGGCGCTGCTCGGCGGCGACGTGGCCACGGCGCTGCACCTGATGCGGGTGGCGCGCACGGACTCCCACAGCGGCTCGGCCGTTCCCGTGGGCCCCGGCACGGTCGCCTCGGTCGACGCGGTCTCCCCGGCCTGGGCCGAGCGGTTCGCACGGGCGCTGGCGCCGTTGCGCACGGACGGTGCCGTCGGCGAGCGGCACGCGCGCGTGGCCGCGCCGCTGCCGCTGTCGGCACGGCTGCTCGACGAGCTGGGGCTCGCCCGGGCCACCCCGGCATCACTCATGGCGCGCTGGGCGGACGCGGCAGACGACACCGAGTCGCTGGGCGGCCGGGCCGTTGCCGTGCTCGGCGCCGGTCCGCGCGGCCCGCTCAGCGCGGACCTGGTGGCCGACGGGCCGCATCTGCTGATCGAGGGGCCGTACGGCAGTGGCCGTACGGAGCTGCTGCGCGCGGTCGTCGCCTCGCTCGCCGCCGCCGAGCGCCCCGACCGGCTGGGCGTCGTCCTGATCGACGGCCGCGACGGCGTCGGCACGGCCGGCGGCCCTGGCGAGGGCCTGCGCGTCTGCACGGACATCCCGCACGTCACGACTCACCTCACCGCGAACGACCCGGTCCGTATGCGGGAGTTCGCCCAGTCCCTGAGCGCCGAGCTGAAGCGCCGGGCCGAACTGCTCGGCCGGGACGGCTTCGCCGAGTGGCACGCGCACCGCGCGCTGTCGGGCCGTATGGTCACGCAGCGCACGGCGAACGGACGCCCCGCCCCGTCCGGGGCCGGGGACCTCGACACCCCGCCCAGCTCCACGCTGCGGCTGCGGCCCGCGGCGACGTCCCGTCAGCAGACCGAGGTGGCACCGCCGTTGCCCCGCCTCGTGGTGGTCGTGGACGACCTGGACGCGCTGGTCTCCCCGGCGCTGGGTTCGCCGGGGCGGCCCGCCTCGGGGTCCGTGATACGGGCGCTGGAGGCGGTGGCCAAGGAGGGCGAGCGACTCGGCGTCCACCTGGTGGCCGCGTCCGGGCCCGGCGGCCGTACGGCGGAGACGGAACCGGCCCGCCGGGCCACCCTGCGCGTCGCCCTGGACGCGCCGGCCTCCGGGCCCGAGGAACCGGCGCCCGGGCGCGGGCGGTTGACCTCGGCGGACGGACGCGTGACCGCGTTCCAGGGGGGCCGCGTGACGGGCCGTATCCCGCGCACCGCGACCCAGCGCCCCACGGTCGTCCCCCTGGACTGGCACCGTATGGGCGACCCGCCGGCCCGGCGCCCCGTGCGCGAGCTCGGCAACGGCCCTACCGACCTGGCGCTGCTGGCCAGCGCGGTGGAGCGGGCGGCGAGGGAGGTCGCGGCGGTGGAGATACCTTCGCTTCTGTAACGGAGGCACCCTCTCGGCGCCGGTCGGCATCATCCGGCCCGTCCGGGGCACCCGCTGCTCATAGAGCGTGGGGGAGTTCGAGGACGAGGCCGTTCGAGCCCAAACGGGGCTCCGGGGACGCCGGCCCCCGGCGAGGCCCGCACCGACACCAGCCCGCTGATCACGACGCGGTCACGATCTCCCACTTGACAGCGCCGGCGCTCTTGCCGCGTTCAAGCAGCCGGGCGTAGACCGGACCGCACGGCACAGCGCTCGGACGTTCAACGGAGAACGAAGAACGGGGCAGTGATGCGTAGCAAGAGCAACACCATCCGGACAAACAGGGCCGTCACCACACTCGCCACACTTCTCACAGGAGCCCTCGCGCTCACCGCCTGCGGCGGCAGCGACAGCAAGAAGGACAACGGCGGCAAGAGCAGCGGCGCCAGCGAGAGCGGCAGCACCGTCACCCTGCCGAAGCTGAACGGCGTGAACCTGGAGGTCGCCGCCGTCTGGACCGGCCAGGAACAGAAGAACTTCAAGCAGGTCCTCGGGGAGTTCGAGAAGCGCACCGGCGCGAAGGTCACCTTCGTGCCCGCCCAGGACCCCATCATCAACTTCCTCGGTTCGAAGATCGCCGGTGGTCAGCCGCCGGACGTCGCGCTGCTCCCGCAGCCCGGCGCCATCAAGCAGGCCGTGGACAAGAAGTGGGCCAAGCCCCTCGGCGCCGAGGCGCAGGCGGAGCTCGCCAAGAACTACTCGCAGGGCTGGCAGGACATCGGCAAGGTCGACGGCAAGCAGTACGGCGTCTACTACAAGGCCGCCAACAAGTCGCTGATCTGGTACAACGCCAAGGCGTTCGACAACGCCGGCGCCAAGGAGCCGAAGACCTGGCAGGAGCTGCTGACGGCGGCTCAGGCGGTGTACGACTCCGGTGTCACCCCGTTCTCCGTCGGCGGCGCCGACGGCTGGACCCTCACCGACTGGTTCGAGAACGTCTACCTCTCCCAGGCGGGTCCGGAGAAGTACGACCAGCTCGCCCAGCACAAGATCAAGTGGACGGATCCGTCGGTGAAGCAGGCGCTCACCACCCTCGCCCAGATCTGGGGCAAGAAGGACTATGTGGCGGGCGGCGCCGACGGGGCTCTGCAGACCGAGTTCCCGGCCTCGGTCACCCAGACCTTCACGGGCGGCGACCAGCCGAAGGCGGCCATGGTCTACGAGGGCGACTTCGCTCAGGTCAACATCGGTGAGACCAAGGCGAAGGTGGGCACGGACGCCAAGGTGTTCCCGTTCCCGGCGGTGGGCTCCACCGCGCCCGTGGTCTCCGGCGGCGACGCGGCCGTCATCCTGAAGGACTCCAAGGGGGCCCAGGCGCTGGCCACCTTCCTGGCCTCGCCGGACGCGGCGACGATCCAGGCGAAGCTGGGCGGCTATCTCTCCCCGAACAAGAACGTGCCGGCCTCGGCGTACCCGAACGCGGTGCAGCAGACGATCGCCAAGGCGCTCATCGCCTCGGGCGACGACTTCCGCTTCGACATGTCCGACCAGGCCCCGCAGGCCTTCGGCGGCACCCCCGGCAAGGGCGAGTGGAAGGACCTCCAGGACTTCCTGAAGAACCCGAAGGACGTCGCGGGCGCCCAGGCGAGGCTGGAGAAGGACGCGGCGGCGGCGTACGGCAGCGGAAGCTGATCCGGCGATGTCGTCGGCCACGGCGGCAGGGGTCCCACCGGGCCCTGCCACACCGAAGAGTCGCAAGAGCGTGACCGGCACCCGCAGGACCGTGGCGGCACTGTTCCTGCTGCCCGCCCTGGTACTGCTCGGCGCGCTCGTGGTCTACCCGATCGGGTACTCGGTCGTCCGCAGCTTCTACAACTCCTCGGGCGACGGCTTCACCGGAGTCGACAACTACAAGGCCCTGTTCACGGACGACGGCATTCGCACGGCTCTGAAGAACAACATCATCTGGGTGGTGTTCGCGCCCACGGTCTCCACGGCCCTCGGTCTGATCTTCGCGGTGCTGACCGAACGGGTGCGCTGGGGAACGGCGTTCAAGCTGGTCGTCTTCATGCCGATGGCGATCTCGATGCTGGCCGCCGGGATCATCTTCCGGCTGGTGTACGACCAGGATCCGGACAAGGGTGTCGCCAACGCCGTGTGGGTCGGCATCCACGACACCTTCGCCCAGTCGTCGGCGTTCCCGAAGGCGCACCCGGGACGCCAGTCGCCGCTCGAGCCCGACGCGGGCGGTTTCATCACCTCGGCGACCGTGCACACGGGCCAGACGGTCGCGCTGCCCCTGGTGGGCGTGGCCCCGGACCAGATGCCCGACAACGCGAAGAAGGCCGTGGCCGCGAAGCCCGAGCCGGGAAAGATCACCGGCACCACCTGGCAGGACTTCACGCGCGGCAGGGGCGTCGGAAAGCTGGGCACCCCCGACCCGTCCGAGCTGGGCTACGCGGGGATGAAGATCGAGGCGGTGAAGGACGGCAAGGTGGTGGCCTCGGCGAAGGCGGCCGCCGACGGCACCTTCACGCTCCCCGCCGACGCGGACGGCGCTCGGCTCCGGCTTCCGGCGGGCAACTTCAAGGCACCGTACAACGGCGTCGACTGGCTCGGCCCGTCGCTGGTCACCCCGGCCATCATCGGATCGTACGTCTGGATGTGGGCGGGCTTCGCGATGGTGCTGATCGCGGCCGGACTGGCGGGCGTACCGCGGGAGTTGCTGGAGGCCGCGCGCGTCGACGGGGCGAACGAGTGGCAGGTGTTCCGGAAGGTCACGGTGCCGCTGCTCGCCCCGGTCCTGGCGGTCGTCACCGTCACTCTGATGATCAACGTGTTGAAGGTCTTCGACCTGGTCTTCATCATCGCGCCGGGCTCGTCCCAGGACGACGCCAACGTGCTCGCCCTGGAGCTGTACCGGAAGGGCTTCGCGGAGGACCAGCCGGGCATCGCGAGCGCGATCGCGGTGTTCCTGCTGCTGCTGGTGATCCCGGTGATGTGGTTCAACGTTCGCCGGCTGAGGCGGGTGGGCAGGCGATGAGGACGCATGTGCCTTGCATCGGCCGGGGGTCCGGGGGTTGTCCCCCGGCAATGCGCAGTAACGTTCGCCGGCTGAGGCGGGAGGGCAGGCGATGACGACGCATGCCGGAAGCATCGGCAAGACGGCTCCGGTCGGGACCGTGAAGGTGCGGCAGTCGCCGGCCTCGCGGATCGCCGGAAGGCTCAGCGGTGGGCTGGTGCGTGCCTTCCTGCTGGTCGTCGGCCTGTTCTGGCTGGTGCCGACGATCGGTCTGCTCATCTCCTCGCTGCGCTCGCCCGAGGACATGAGCGCGAGCGGCTGGTGGAAGGTGTTCGCCAAGCCCTCCCAGCTGACCTTCGACAGCTATCAGAAGCTGCTGGAGAACGGTGACATCACCGACTCCCTCTGGAACACGGTGCTGATCACGGTTCCGGCGACGGTCCTGGTGGTCGTCATCGGCTCGCTCGCGGGCTATGCGTTCGCGTGGATGGAGTTCCCGGGCCGTGACTGGTGGTTCCTGGGTGTGGTCAGCCTGCTGGTGGTGCCCGTGCAGGTGGCGCTGATCCCGATCGCCGAACTGTTCGGCAAGCTCGGCCTGTTCGGGACGATCTTCGGGGTGATCCTGTTCCATGTGGGCTTCGGCCTGCCGTTCGCGGTGTTCCTGCTGCGGAACTTCTTCGCGGAGATCCCCCGGGAACTGCTGGAGGCGGCCCGGCTCGACGGGGCGGGTGAACTGCGCCTGTTCGCACGGGTGGTGATGCCGCTGGGCGGGCCCGCGATCGCGAGCCTGGGCATCTTCCAGTTCCTGTGGGTGTGGAACGACATGCTGGTCGCCCTGGTGTTCACCAAGTCGGGCACGCAGCCGATCACGGTGGCGCTGCAGACGCAGGTCCGCCAGTTCGGCAACAACATCGACGTACTGGCGCCGGGAGCGTTCATCTCCATGGTGATCCCGCTGGCCGTGTTCTTCGCGTTCCAGCGGCAGTTCGTGTCGGGCGTGATGGCAGGAGCGGTCAAGTAGCCGTCAAATCGCGGTAAAAAGGGCACATCCGAAGGGCGAGTCGGCTATCGGCTCGCCTTTCGCCGTTCATCGGACATCCCCCACATGCCGTACGAACCGTAACCAATTCACTCCAGCGGCCGTTCCCGGGCAGAAACGCCCGCGCCGACCGACCCATGGATGTGCCGTGCCCAGGTTCAGTGTCATCGTCCCCGTGTACAAGGTTCAGGCCTATCTGCACGAGTGCCTGGACTCGGTGCTCTCGCAGTCCTGTGCCGATCTCGAACTGATCGCCGTCGACGACCACTCACCGGACGCCTGCGGGGCGATCATCAACGAGTACGCGGCCCGCGACACGCGCGTACGAGCGGTACACCTGGCGGAGAACCAGGGCCTGGGCGGCGCCCGCAACGCGGGCATGAAGCACGCCCAGGGCGACTACCTGATCTTCCTCGACAGCGACGACACCCTCGCTCCGAACGCGCTGCGCTCCATCGCCGACCGGATCAAGGACACCGGCGAACCGGACGTCCTGGTCTACGACTACGCGCGCACCCGGTGGACGGGCGAGGCCACCCGCAACAAGTTCGCGCTCGAGCTGGCCGAACAGGGCCCGGCCCCATTCCGCCTCGAGGACCGCCCGGGGCTGCTGCGGGTCCTGATGGTGGCCTGGAACAAGGCCTGCCGAAGGGAGTTCGTCGAGGCGAACGGCTTCCGGTTCCCGCCGGGCTACTACGAGGACACCCCCTGGACCTACCCGGTCCTGATGGCGGCCGAGTCCATCGCGACCCTCGACCAGGTGTGCGTGCACTACCGGCAGCGTCGGCAGGGCAACATCCTCGGCACCACCAGCCGGGGGCACTTCGACATCTTCGAGCAGTACGACCGGGTGTTCGCGTTCATCGACGAGCGGCCCGAACTCGCCCGGTGGCGGCCGGTGTTGTTCCGTCGCATGATCGACCACTTCTCGACGGTGTTCACCAAGCGCGACCGGCTGCCGCGCGGCACCCACGCCGAGTTCCTGGTCAAGGCCCGTGCGCACTACCGCCGTTACCACGCCCCCGGCGCCTCGGTCCCCCTGCGCTCACGCCTGCGCCACACCCTCGTCCGCTTCGGGCTGCACCGCACCTACCGCGCCCTGCAGTTGGCGATGGCCGCGCGCCGCCGCACCCTCAGGCTCGCCGCCGGGCTCGCCCGCGTCCTGAAGGCCGCCGCCCTCCAGCTGCACTACCGCGTCCAGCTGCGCCTGCCGCTGCGCGCCGACCGCGCCGTGTTCGCCGCCTACTGGGGCCGCGGCTACGGCTGCAACCCGGGCGCGCTGGAGGCCGCGTTCCGCACCCACGCCCCGCACATCCGCACGGCGTGGATCGCCCACCCCGAACACCATCACACGATCCCGCCGGGACCGCGCCGGCTGCGCCCCGGCACTGCCGCCTACTGGACGGCGCTGGCCCGCTCCAAGTACCTGGTCAACAACGTCAACTTCGACCGCCGGCTGCGCAAGCGCCCCGGCCAGGTCTTCGTCCAGACCCAGCACGGCACTCCCCTCAAGCACATGGGCCTGGACCTCCAGGAGCGCCCGGCGGCCGCCCGCGACACGGACTTCGCGGAGCTCCTGCGGGGCGTCGACAAGTGGGACTACGTCGTGTCCGCCAACCGCCACACCACCCTGACCTGGGAGCGCGTCTACCCCGGCGGCTACACCACGCTGGAGTACGGCTACCCGCGCAACGACGTCTTCCAGCGGGCCACCTCGGCGGACGTGGCCCGGCTGCGCGAGCAGCTCGGCATCCCGGACGGCTCGGTCGCGATCCTCTACGCCCCCACCCACCGCGACCACCGCCGCACCCAGCGCCTCGCCCTGGACCTGGACCATGTCCTGCGCTGCCTGGGCCCGCGCTTCGTGATCCTGACGCGCGCCCACTACTGGCACGACGGCCCGCTCGCCGAGGCGCACGACCGGATCATCGACGTCAGCGACCACCCGAGCGTCGAGTCCCTCTGCCTCGCCTCGGACGCGCTGGTCACCGACTACTCGTCGATCATGTTCGACTACGCCAACCTCGACCGGCCGATCATCGTGCACACCGCCGACTGGGATGTGTACGAGGCGGCTCGCGGCACCTACTTCGACCTGCGCGCCTTCCCGCCGGGCGCGATCGCGCGCAGCGAGGACGAGCTGATCGACATCTTCGCGTCCGGCCACTGGCGCGGCTCGAGCTCGGCCCGGCTGCGCAGGGCGTTCCGGGAGCGCTTCTGCCCGTACGACGACGGACGCGCCGCCAAGCGGGTCGTCCAGCACGTCGTGCTGGGCCGGACCGAGGGGCAGCCGCCGTTCACCCCGCTCGACGAGCGCCGCCCGGCGCCTTCGGCGGCCTCGGCGCTCGCCCGCACCCCGCTCGCCACCCTTCCGCAACCTTCCGGCCCCCTCCCCGTCACCGACGGCCGCTGAACGCCGTTTCCCCTACCGGGAGTTCCCATGCCCCTCAGCACTTCGCGGCCCACCCCCACCCGGCCGTCCACCTGGCGGCCGACCGGGCGGCCCAGCCGCGTCCGTACCACCACAGAAAGAGCAGAATGCCCCGCTTCAGCATCATCGTCCCGTCCCATGGGGTCGCGGGCCGGCTGTCCCAGGCACTGGACTCGGTCCTCGCACAGTCCTTCGCCGACCTCGAGCTGATCCCGGTCTGCGACGAGCCCGGGTCCCCGGCCGCCGGCGTCGCCGCCGGTTACGCCGAGCGGGACTCCCGGGTGACCCCGGTGCACTCGCCGCCGACCGCCGGTCTGAGCGGGGCGCGCAACACCGGGCTGCGGGCGGCGACCGGGGCGTATCTGCTCTTCCTCGACGGCGACGACGTGCTGGTGCCCGGGGCGCTGTCGGCGCTCGCCGCGCGGCTCGGGGAGACCGGCGACGTCGATGTCCTGTACTTCGAGCACGAGCGGACGCCCTGGTGGGAGGGCGAGCCGAGCAACCCGGCGGGGCCGGTGCTGGCGAGGACCCCGGCCGGGGCGTTCTCCCCCGGCCGGGCGCCCGGGCTCACCGGCGTCCAGCTGCCGGCCTGGAGCGCCGCATACCGCCGCTCCTTCGTCGCCGCGCACCAACTCGCCTTTCCAGCAGGGCACTTCACGGACATCGGCTGGGGCGGGCTGACGACAATCGCCGCGGACCGGCTGGCGGTGCTGCGCTCGGTGCTCGTCCGGCACCGGCTGCGGCGTCAGGGCAGCAGGCTCAATCTGCCGGGCGCGCACCAGCACGAGCTTCTGGACCAGGTGGACCTGGTGCTGACCCGGGCCGCCGACCGGGGGCTGACCGGCGAGCGGACGCGGCCGCTGTTCGAGCAGCTCTTCGCCACCGTGCTGAAGACCGCCGCCCGTCCCGAGCGGCTGCCCGCCGGGCACCGGGCCTTCTTCCGCCGGGCCCGCCATCTGCACCGGCGCCACCGCCCGGCCGGTTTCCGGATGCCGGGCGGAAGCGTGGGTGTTCAGCACCGGCTCCTTGCGGCGGGGGCGTACACCGCGTTCCACGCGCTGCGCGCCGTCAACCAGTCCGCGGCGAGGGCAGCCGAACTGGTCCCGCGGCCCCACATGCTGCGCACCCGCCTGCGCTACCAGATCCAGCTGCGCCGCCCCCTCGACCCCAACCTCGCCGTGTACTGCGCCTACTGGGGCCGCGGCTACGCCTGCAGTCCGGCCGCGATCCACGCCAAGGCCCGCGAACTCGCCCCACACATCCGCTCGGTGTTCCTGGTGGAGCCCGACCAGGCGCACGCCATGCCCGACGGCGTCGACTACGCGCTGATCGGCAGCCGCCGCTACTGGGAGGTGCTGGCCCGCGCCAAGTACCTGGTCAACAACGCCAACTTCGCCGAGGGGGTCGTCAAACGGCGGGGCAGCGTGCACCTCCAGACCCAGCACGGCACCCCGCTGAAGAAGATGGGCGTGGACCAGTCGACGTACCCGGTGGTGGCCGCCCAGACCGGGAGCTTCGCCAAGCTGCTCGGCCGGGTCGACCGCTGGGACTTCAACCTCTCCTCCAACCGCCACTCCACCCAGATGTGGGAGCGCGCCTTCCCGGGCTCGTACGAGACCCTGGAATACGGCTATCCGCGCAACGACGTCTACTACACGGCGACCGCCCACGACGTGGCGCGCATCCGCCGGGACCTGGGCGTGCCGGAAGGCAGCACCGCCGTTCTGTACGCCCCCACCCACCGCGACCACCACACCGGCTTCGAGACCGGACTCGATCTGGAGGCCTTCTGCGAGGCGGCCGGCGAGGACGTCGTCGTCCTGCTGCGCGCCCACTACTTCTACGACCGGGGGCTCGGCGCCGGAAGCGGCCGGATCATCGACGTCACCGCGCACCGCTCCTCGGAGGACGTCTGCCTGGCCGCGGACGCGCTGGTCACGGACTACTCGTCGATCATGTTCGACTACGCCAACCTCGACCGGCCGATCGTCGTGTACGCCGACGACTGGGAGGTCTACCGGGAGACGCGCGGCGTCTACTTCGATCTGATGGAGGCCCCGCCGGGCCCGGTCGCCCAGACACCCGAGGAGCTCGCCCGCGTCTTCCGAGACGGCTCGTACACGGGGCCGGAGTCCAAGGCGCTGCGGGCCGCGTTCCGCGAGCGGTTCTGCCAGTTCGACGACGGTCTGGCCGCCGAGCGGGTCGTACGGCGGGTGCTGCTCGGCCGGCCGCCGGAGGTGATCCCGCCCGTGATCCCGCTCGCGGAGCGCATCCCCGCCCCCGCCGCCGCGACCCTCGTGAGGAGCTGACCGAGCCGTGCCCCGCTTCAGCGTCATCGTCCCCTGCTTCAAGGTGCAGGGCTTCCTGCGCGAGTGCCTCGACTCGGTCCTGGAGCAGTCGTTCCACGACATCGAGCTGATCGCCGTGAACGACTGCTCGCCGGACGGCTGCGGCGCGATCCTCGACGAGTACGCGGCCCGCGATCCGCGCGTGAAGGTGCTGCACCTGCCGGAGAACGTCGGCCTCGGCCGCGCCCGCAACGCCGGACTCCCCCACGCGACCGGCGACTTCCTGTTCTTCCTCGACAGCGACGACACCCTCACGCCCGGAGCGCTGCGCGCCATGGCCGACCGGCTGGACGAGACCGGCGACCCGGACGTGCTGGTCTTCGACTACGCGCGCACCTACTGGTGGGGCGGGACCCGCCGCAACGTGCTGGCCCATGTGCTGACCGAGGCGGGCGACGGAACCTTCACGGCCGCCGAACACCCGGAGATCCTCGACCTGTTGATGGTGGTGTGGAACAAGGTCTACAGCCGGGAGTTCGTCGAGCTGAACGGCTTCCGCTTCCCGCCCGGCTACTACGAGGACACGCCCTGGACCTTCCCGGTGATGCTCAGCGCCGGGCGGATCGCGGCCCTCGACCGGATCTGTCTGAACTACCGCCAGCGCCGCCAGGGCAACATCCTGTCCACCACCAGCCGCAAGCACTTCGACGTCCACGACCAGTACGCGCGGGTCTTCGCGTACGTCGACGACCATCCGGAGCTGTGGAGCTGGCGGCCCTATCTGCACCGCAAGATGGGCGAGCACTGCCTCGACATCCTCGCCAAGCCGGACCGGCTGCCGCCCTCCGACAAGGCCGAGTTCTTCCGGCGTACGGCGGCGATGTTCCGCCGGCACAGGCCCGAGAACGCGCAGACCGACGGCGAGGTCGCCCTGCTGACGGGCTCGTACCCGGCGTACGTGGTGAGGCGGCAGACCGGACGGGCCGGCCGGGAGCTCGGGCGGCGGGGGCTCCAGGTCCGCCGGGCGGTGGCCGGCCGGGCCAAGCGGGGCTGGTCCGAAGTACACGCCCTGCGCCCCCTCGACCCGGGCCTCGCCGTGTACTCGGCGTTCTCGCACCTCGGGGTGCTCGGCGACCCGGCGGCCGTGTACCGCAAGGCGCGGGAGATCGCCCCGCACATCCGGGGCGTGTGGGTGGTGCGGGACGAGGAAGAGGCGGCCCAGCTGCCCCCGGACGTCGAGCATGTGCTGATGGACACCCCGCGCTGCCACGCCATCGCCGCGCGGGCGAAGTTCTTCGTCAACAACGTCAACTGGCCCGCCACCCTGCCCAAGCGCCCCGGCAGCGTCTACATCCACACCCATCAGGGCACCCCGCTCAAGTACATGGGCGCCGACCTGCTGGGCAAGCCCGGCGCCCGGCACGGCATCGACGTGCCGCAGATGCTGCGCCGGGCCGACCGCTGGGACTACAGCCTGGTCGCCAACCGCCACTCGGAGCTGGTGTGGGAGAGGGCCTACCCCTGCCACTTCACCTCGGTGCGCACCGGCAGCCCGCGCAACGACGTACTGGTCGATCCGGCCGAGGACGCCGGGGCCGCCTTCCGCTTCCGGTACGGCATCCCCGACGACCACCGGGTCGTGCTGTACGCGCCGACCCGCCGCGAATACTGCCGGGGCGGCCACGTGGACCGGGTGGACCTGGCCCGGTTCGCGGCGGACCTGGGCGAGGGCAGCACCCTCGTCGTACGGCTGCATCCCACCCTCGCGACGGGTCCCGCGCGCGGGATGGGCCTGGCCGAGCTGCACCGCCGGGGTGTGGTGGTCGACGCGACGGACGAGCCGCACGTCGAGGAGGTCATGCTCGCCTCCGACGTGCTGGTCACCGACTACTCGGCCCTGATGTTCGACTACGCCAACCTCGACCGGCCGATCGTGGTCCACGCCGACGACTGGGACGCGTACACGGCGAGCCGGGGAGCCTATCTCGACATCACCGCGGAGGCGCCGGGCCATGTGTCGCGCTCCTACCGGGAGCTGGCCTGGCTGTTCGCCTCCGGGGCGTGGCGGGACGAGGAGTCGGCGCGGCTGCGGGCGGAGTTCCGGGCGCGGTACTGCGAGTTCGACGACGGGCGGGCGGCCGAGCGGGTCGTACGGACCCTGCTGCTCGGTGAGACCGTGCCCGGGCCGGACGCCGCGCGGGTGCCGGGGCCGGCCACCGGTCACGACCTGCTCGCCTCGACATGAGGCCGCGCACCTGGGTCCTGGTCCTGTCCGCCGTCTTCGCGGTGCTCCAGCTCGCGAACGTCACCGGCCGGGACACGCCCGACTCCAGGAACTACGTGTCGTACGCGCTGAACCTGGCGGGCGAGAGCAAGCGGGCGGCGGCCGCGGCCACCGTCGACTGGGCCTGCGCCGGCCGGGCGTCCCTGGCGCGCCGCAACCAGAGCGTGAACGCGGTGCGCTTCCATGGGCCGAGCCCCACGCGGCGGGTGGTCGCGCAGTGCCGGGCGGACGAGTCGGGGCTCGTGGACCGGCGGCTGCGGGCCGGGCAGACGGACGGCCACATCGCACCGTTCAACGGCCCGCGGCTGAGGCGGATCTTCGAGGTGCGACCCGGGTATCCGCTGTTCCTGGTGCCGTTCGTCACGGTGTTCGGCGTGACCTGGGGGGTGTGGCTGGCGAGCGTGGCCGTCACGGCCGCGGGCGGGATGCTCGCGTTCCTGATCCTGCGCACCCTGGCCGTGCCGGTGCCGCTCGCGCTGACCGGCCAGGCCCTTTACTACGTCCTGCCGTGCGGCGCGACGGCGATGCGCCCGATGGCCGAGGGGCTGATGCTGGCGCTGACCCTGGCGGCGGTGTGGGGCTGCGCGCTGGCCCTGAACCGCCGGCCCCGGGCCGGGACGGCACTGGTCGCCGGCTGTCTGCTCGCGCTCTTCACCGTGAAGCACTCGCAGTCGCTGTTCCTGGGGCTGTGCCTGGGCGTGGCGGCCACGGCGGTCGCGGTACGGCGCCGGCGGCGTGGCCGTGCCGTGGGGCGCGGAGTCGTGGCGATCGCGGTGACGGGCTGCTGCGCGGCGCTGGGGACGGTCCTCCTGGCGCGGCTGCTGCACTACCCGTCCGAGTCGGAGAGCCTCCAGGACCTGCTGACCGACCACTTCCACCGGCCGGACCGCGCGCATCCGTGGCCGGAGTTCCTGCATCTGGAGTCGAGCTTCTGGATCGAGTGGGTACGGCGGCAGTTCATGGCGCCGCTGTTCCCGGCGGCGCTGGCGGCCGGGGCATGGGGCGCGCTGCGGCGGCCCGCGTTCGGCTGCTTCCTGCTGGCGGCGGCGTTCACCGGGATCCTCACCCAGGCCGGGCATCCCGACATCAACATCTGGGGCGATCGGCTGCTCGTGCTGGCCTGGCTGCTGCCCGTGGTCGGGGTACCGCTGCTGCTGCGGCCACTCGCACGGCACTGGCCGACGCTGCCGGCGCAGGGGAAGGGCGAGCGACAGGTTCACCCGGTGGGGTGAAGGGCGGGTGGCGGCACGGCTGAGTCCGTGCCTTCCGCTGCCCGCGTCGGCCCGCGCCGAGCGCTCCGCTGTCGTCCGTCGTCACCGGGTGCGCCGGCGGCCGCTCACGCGCCGGCGCGGTGTGCCCGAGGAGGCGGGGGCTGGTGCCGACCGGACGGGGAGGCGTCGGCGCGGGTCGTTCAGGGACGAGGTGTCACTCGATGACGAGGTCGACCTCGATGTTGCCGCGGGTGGCGTTGGAGTAGGGGCAGACCTGGTGGGCCTGCTCGACCAGCTTGCGGCCGGTCGCCTCGTCCACGGTGTCGGGCAGCTCGATGCGCAGGGTGACCTTCAGGGCGAAGCCCTCGCCCTGCTTGCCGATGCCGACCTCGGCGGTGACGGCGGCATCGCTGACGTTCACCTTGGCCGCGCGGCCGACCAGGCCGAGGGCGCTGCCGAAGCAGGCGGCGTAGCCGGCGGCGAAGAGCTGCTCCGGGTTGGTGCCCTCGCCGTTGCCGCCCAGCTCCACCGGCGGGGCCAGCTTGAGGTCGATCTTGCCGTCGGAGGTGACGGCACGGCCCTCACGACCGTGGGTGGCGGTGGCGACAGCGGTGTAGAGCGCGTCCATGGAAGACCATCCCTCTCGAAGTCATGTTCCGGCGGCTCTTGTCCGGCCGCCCTCACGACCACAAGTAGAGCACACAATTAGGTTGTACACAATCGAATGGCGCTCATCGGCGCTACCCTGGATCCATGACCGCCACGCCCACTACCGCCACCGAGGCGGACTGGCTCCGTCTCGACCGCCAGATCTGCTTCTCCCTGCACGCCGCGTCCCGCGCCTTCAACGGCGTCTACCGCGTGATCCTCAAGGACCTCGGGCTCACGTATCCGCAGTACCTGGTGATGCTGGTGCTGTGGGAGCACGGCGACACGCCGGTCAAGAAGCTGGGCGAACACCTGCGCCTGGACTCGGGGACGCTGTCACCGCTGGTGAAGCGGCTGGAGGCGGCCGGTCTGGTACGGCGGGAGCGCAGCGCGCGCGACGAGCGCTCGGTGGATGTGCGGCTGACCGACCAGGGCGCTGCGCTGCGCGAGCGGGCGCTGCAGGTGCCGCGTCGCATCGGCGCCGCGACCGGCTTCGAGATCGACGAGATCCGCGACCTGCGGGACCGCCTCGACCGGCTCACCGTCGCCCTGGACGCGGCTGCGCTGGAGAGCGCACCGGACTCCCCGTAACGAGGTGGCGGCGGACGTACAGCCGGACGGTCACCCGATTCCGCACCGACTCCGCACCGACCGCGAACTGCCCCCTCAGGACGTCGAGCTTGACCCGCTCCACGGGGTTGCCCGGCCGGCGGGGCGCGTCGAGCATGTACCGCTCGGCGACCACCCACACCCGGTCGAGCCCGGCCAGCCGGCGCCGCAGGACGTCCGCGTCCACCTCGGTGCCGTACAGCGTCCCCGACTCGGGCGCCCCCACCGCCAGCGCCATGTCCCGTGTGCCCCGGAATCCTGCCGGATACGTCAGTGCCACACCGCGCGCGTGCGAGGGCAGGAACAACACCGGGTCCCCCGGCCGAAGTTCATGGGAGGCGGCCACGGAGACGGCGGCCAGGTTGTCGGGGCGGTGGCCCGGAAGGCGGTCCTCGCGCAGGAGGGGCAGCTGGTGGGTGAAGGCGAGGGCGATGGCGAGGACACCGGTGAGAGTGAGGAAGGAGGAGCCGGACCGCACCCGAAAGGGTGAACCGGTCCACAGCCGCGCCAGCGCCACGGCCACCCGATCGGCGCCGGTCGCGACCAGCAGCGGCGCCCCCGCGAGCGCGTAGAGCACATACCGGTCGACGTACAACGGCGAGGACTGCGAGGCGAGCATCAGCGTCACCGGCGGCACCACCGCCAACGGCAGCGCGATCCCCGCGCACGTCACCTCCCCCCGCCGCCCGGCCAGCCGGGTCATCCCCACCACGGCGAACGCCAGGCAGGTCCAGTACACCTGCGAGGTCGGCCCGGCGAACGCCCGCAGCAGTCCCTGTGCGCTCTCCAGCGTCGGCTCGGTGAGCCACGCGAGCTGCGCGGACTGGGCGTGCGAGACGGCCACCATGGGGAGCAACGTCAGGACGAGGGCGCCGGCCGCGCACCCCCAGCCCCGCCACACCGTCCCGCGCACCCGCGCGAGCGCCAGTGTCACCGCGTGGGCGAGGAGCAGCAGGACCGCGAGTTCGTGCAGCCAGCAGGTGACGCCGAGGACCGCGCCGTACGCCCACCAGGACCGGCCGCCCGCCGTGACGGCCCGTACGAGCAGCAGGGTCGCGCCCGTCGCACCGGCCGCGACCAGCGCGTACGAACGGCCTTCCTGCGCATAGTGGCCGGCCATCGGGGTGACCGCGTACAGCAGCCCGGCCCACAGCCCGACCCGCGGCCGGACCAGCCGGGCGCCGAGCGCGGCGACCAGGCCCGCGGTCACCGCCGCGCCGCACACCGACGGGAGCCGGAGGAGGACCTCGCCGGGGTGCAGGGCGAGGACGGCGTGCATGAGCAGGTAGTACAGGCCGTGCACGGCGTCCACGGCGTGCAGCAGCCGCCAGATCTGCGGCACCGTGCGCCGTGCGACCTGGAAGGTGACGGCCTCGTCGCGCCACATGCCGCCGCGGTCGAGCCCCCACAGCCCGAGCAGGGTCATCACGGCCACGGGGACGGCCACGGCCAGCGCTTCGGCACGGCGGACGACACGGCCCGGCGGCGGGCTGTCCGGCTGTGCCGACCGTGCTCTCGGCAGCCGTTTCCGCGCCGGGTCCAACGGCGGTCTGAGCGGGGGCCCCATGTTCACCACGGCCTGATCTTGTGCGATTAGCCAACCTTTGCCGGGTATTGACGGCGTATCAGCACTATTACACCATCCGCGCGGCTTACGCTCCGGGGTGATGAATCGCCGTCACTTCACCCTCACGTCCCTGGCCGTCTCCTGGCTCGCCACCCGCGCCCTGATGCTGTGGCTGCTCGCCCACAACACCGAGCCCGTGCTCGGCCGGGGCGCGGTGGCACGCGAGGTGTGGCGACTGTACTTCCACTGGTACGAAACCCTGTCCCACGGCTCCTTCCCGGCGCACGACACGCTGTGGCAGTACCCACCGGGCGCGGGCGCGGTGCTGCTGTCGCCCGGACTGCTCCCGGACCTGACGTACTTCCAGGCCTTCGTGACTCTCACGCTGGCCGCCGACGCGCTGGTCACCGCGGCGCTGGCCCGCGCGGGCACGCGGTCCGGGCGCAGCCTGCTCGGAGCCGCCCTGTGGATCGGCGGCCTGCCGCTGCTGCTGCACCTCCCGCTCGCGCGGTACGACGTGCAGGTGACAGCCCTCGCCGTCATCTCCCTGTTGGCGTTGTCGCGCTCCACGCGCGCGTGCGGGGCGTTCGCGGCGCTGGGCGCCCTGGTGAAGGTGTGGCCCGCGCTGGTGCTGCTGGGGACGCCGAGAGGGCCGGCGACGCGCTCCGCCTGGACATGGGCGGGCCTGACCGGGGCCGCTTCGCTGGGACTCTTCGCGGTGTCGTTCAGCAATCCGTTGGCCTTTCTGCGGCAACAGGGCAACCGGGGCGTGCAGATCGAGTCGCTGGGCGGTACGGCGCTCAGCCTGGCGCGGCACGCAGGCTGGCCGGGCAGGGCCCGCTACCAGTACGGCGCGATCGAACTCGTCGGCCCCTACGTCTCCGCCGTGGCGACCGTCTCCCTCGCACTCACGGCGGCCGCCTTCGCGCTCCTGCTGCTGTGGCGCGTGCAGGCCCGGCGCTGGACCGAGGCGACCCCGTTCGACGCCGCGCTGTGCGCCGTCCTGCTGTTCACGGTCACCAGCCGCGTCATCAGCCCGCAGTACATGATCTGGCTGGTCGGTCTGGCCGCCGTCTGTCTGACCTCGCGGCACACCGTCCAGCGGCCGGTCGCCGCGCTGGTGCTGGCGGCGACCGCGGTGAGCGCGGTGGCGTACCCCGCGCTGTACGCCGAGGTCGTGGGCTGCACCTGGACGGGCTGTCTGCTGATGCTCGTCCGCAACGGTCTGCTGGGGGCCGCCGCCGTGCTGTCCTTCGTCCGGCTGTGGCGCTCCGCCCGGCCCCCGGCCGGAAGCCCCGCGCCCGTGACCGAACCCCGCTCCGGATCCGGCCGGCTTGCGGATCGAGCGCTGAGCGCCTCCTGACGGGAGTTCGCACACATGTCCGCCCCTCTGGATGCCTCGTCCTGCGCCCCTCGCGTGGGCGTCGTCGTCATCGGCTACAACGACGCGGCCCATGTGAGGGACGCGGTGCGCTCGGCGCTCGCACAGGGGCCCGCCGTGCGGGAGGTCGTCGCCGTGGACGACTGCTCCACGGACGGCAGTGCCGAGCTGCTCGCGGAGCTGGCCGCCGGGGAGCCGCGGCTGACGGTGGTGCGCCGGCGGGTCAACAGCGGGGGCTGCGGCAGCCCCCGCAACACCGGCCTCGACGCGGTGACGGCGCCGTACGTGATGTTCCTGGACAGCGACGACGTACTGCCGCCGGGCGCGGTGGACGCACTGCTCACGGCCGCAACCGGGGCGCGCGTCGAAGTGGCCGGCGGGCTGTGCGTGCGCCGTGAGCTCCCCTCGGGGCGCGAGCGCCCGTGGCAGCCTGCGCTGTACACGGCGCACTCGGTCGTCGCACGCCCTTCCCTGCGCCCCCGCCTCGTCCACGACACCCTCTGCGTCAACAAGCTCTATCGCACCGGCTTTCTGCGCGAGCACGGCATCCGCTTCCCCGAAGGCCGCTTCCTCTACGAGGACTTCGTCTTCACCGCGCGCGTGCTGGCCGCCGGGCCGCGCATCGCCCTGGTACCGGACCGGGTGTACGTGTGGCACGTGCGCCGCTCCGCCGAGCGGCTCTCGCTCTCGCTGGACCGTTCCGCCATCGACAACTGGCGGGCGCGCACGGAGGCCTGCGCGCTGGCGTACGACATCCTGCTGGGCGCCGGGCAGAAGAAGCTGGCCCGGGCGGCGCGCGCCAAGTTCCTCGACCACGAGCTGCGCATATACGCACGCGAGCTGGAGTTGCACGACGCGCACTACCGGCGCGCATGGTGGGCGCACACCCGGGCGTATCTCGGCCGCTACGACGCGACCGACTGGGAGCTCGACCCGGCCGCCCCCGGGCGGCTGCTCGCCCGGGTCGTCCTGGAGTCCCCCGAACCACGCGACCTCTCCCGCCTGAGGGAGCTGGCCGCCCGCCCGGCCCGGCTGTGCCCTCCCTACGCCCGCACCCCCGACGGCACCCCCGTCTGGTCCGACACCCTCCCCCGGGTCACCCTGGCCCCCTTTCTGACCCGCCCCGTCCGCGTCCTCCCGCTGGCCGTCGACGGGGAACTGCGCCCACGCGCGCGTGCCACCCTGCTGCGGCTGCGCCTGCACGAGCTGTACGGGCGGGTGGCACAGGCGGGCCCGGAGGCGGTGGAGGTGGAGTGGCGGGGGCGCGAGGACGGCCGGACGTCCCTCCCCCGCACTTGCCCGCTCGTCCCGTCCGGCGACGACACATGGTCGGCGGAGGTGCCCGTCGAACTCGACTCCCTCGGCACGGGCACCTGGGATCTTCGGCTGCGTCTGCGCTTCGCCCACGGCGTGTACCGGGACGTCACGGCGCACGCGGTCGCGGGCGCCGGTCTGCTGCGCCGTCGCGCCGTTCCGAGCGCCCGGCACGGTGTAGTGCTCGTACAGCCGTACGCCACGCACTCGGGGGCACTGGCACTGCGCACGGCAACCGGGACACGGGGAGTGGTGGCAGTGGTCCGCGGAAGGCTGCTGCGCCTGCTTCACTGAGATCCGATCGGGTCAATCCACGAGGGGACGGCCGCACATGACCTGGCTGATCACCGGCGGCGCCGGCTACATCGGGGCACATGTCGTACGCGCGATGGCCGAGGCGGGTGAACAGACGGTGGTGTACGACGACCTGTCCACCGGCCTCGCCGAGCGCGTGCCCGACGGAGTCCCCCTGGTGGCGGGGTCGACGCTGGACGGCGACCGGCTGGCGCACGCCTTCGCCGAGCACTCCGTCACCGGTGTCGTGCATCTCGCGGCGAAGAAGCAGGTGGGCGAGTCGGTGGACCGCCCGCTGGAGTACTACCGGGAGAACGTGGAGGGCCTGCGGGTCCTCCTGGAGGCGGTCACGGCCGCGGAGGTGCCGTCGTTCGTGTTCTCGTCCTCCGCGGCCGTGTACGGCATGCCGGACGTCGACCTGGTGAGGGAGGAGACGCCGTGCGTGCCCCTGTCGCCGTACGGCGAGACGAAGCTGGCGGGTGAGTGGCTGGTCCGCGCCACCGGCCGGGCGACCGGGCTGTCCACAGCCTCGCTCCGCTACTTCAACGTGGCCGGCGCGGCAGCCCCGGAACTGGCCGACCTGGGCGTCTTCAACCTCATCCCGATGGTGTTCGAGAAGCTCACGGAGAACCTGCCCCCGCGCATCTTCGGCGACGACTACCCGACCCCGGACGGGACCTGTGTGCGGGACTACATCCATGTGGTGGACCTGGCCGAGGCCCATGTGACCGTGGCCCGCGCCCTCCAGTCCTCCGCCGGCCGCGACCTGACCCTCAACATCGGCCGCGGGGAAGGGGTTTCGGTCCGGGAGATGATCGACCGGATCAACGCGGTCACCGGCTACCACCGTGCCCCGACCGTCACCCCGCGCCGCCCCGGCGATCCGGCCCGGGTGGTCGCTTCCGCCGACCGCATCGCCGTTGAGCTGGGCTGGAAGGCCAAGCACGACGTCGAGGACATGATCACCTCGGCGTGGGAGGGCTGGGTCCGCATGCATCCGGAGGCGGCGCGCACCTGACCGTAACCGGAGAGCCTTACTCTGCCCGGATGACCGAGTCTCCGCGCATCGAACGCGCCATCGGCGCAGTGATCGGCTCCGCGGTCGGCGACGCCCTGGGCGCGCCCTTCGAGTTCGGCCCCGAGGGGGCCTTCTCCGCACGCTTCCCGAAGCCGGGGCAGGGTGGCGAGATGTGCGGGGGCGGCGGCTGGGATCCCGGCGAGGCGACCGACGACACGCAGATGGCCGTGCTGGTCGCCGAGTCACTGCTGGAGTGCGGCGAGCTTCGGCTGCCGGACGTCTTCCGGCGGTTCCAGCGGTGGGCGGCCGCCGACCCGAAGGACATCGGGCTGCAGACCGAGGCGGTGCTGAGCAGCGGCGACCCGTGGCACGTGGCGGCCGCGCTGCACTTCCAGAGCAGTCAGCGCGGCGCCGGAAACGGAGCCCTGATGCGGGCCGCGCCCTCCGCCGTGCACTTCGCGGGCCTCGGCAGGGACGCCACCATGGACGCCGCCCGGCGCATCTCCGCGCTCACGCACGGGGACCGGGCGGCATGGGAGGGGACCTCGGTCTTCCACGAGCTGGTGCGGGTCGGCCTGGACGGCGGCGACCCGCTCGACGCCGTACCGGAGGCGCTGCGGCAGGTCCACCCCGATCACCGGGTCCGGTACGCGGACGTCCTCGCGCCCGACTGGCACCCCGACCTGGCCACGGAGTTCAACGGCGCCGTCTGGCCCTGCCTGGGCTCCGCCGTCTGGGCCCTGCGGACCACGTCCACCTACGAGGAGGCGATACGCACGGCCGTCGACCTCGGCGGGGACACTGACACCGTGGCGGCCGTCACGGGGGGCCTGGCCGGGGCGGTGTACGGCATCGGCGCCGTCCCGGACCGCTGGACCGAGGCCCTGCACGTCCCGCTTCCGGGCTTCGGGGAGCGGGTGCTACGGGCGGAGGAGCTGGCGGAACTGGCACGGCGCCTGGCGGATTAGCGCCGTGGGAGCGCCCGGCCGCAGGGAGCGGCGCCCGGCCGCACGGAGCTCGCCCGGCCTCGCAGAGCGGCGCCCGGCCTCACAGCGCCTTGAGCGCCTCCGCGGTGGCCCGGGTCAGCGCCTCCAGGTATCCCTTGGGCAGCTTCGGGCTGCGGATGACGACCGAGCGCCAGTACAGGGGGCCGGAGATCAGGTCGAGGGCCAGTTCCCCGTCGACGCCGCGGCGGAGCTCACCCCGCTGCTCGGCCGCCGCGATGATCTTGCTGGCCACGCCCTCCTGCCCGTCGCGCAGGGCCTTCTGCATGGCCTCGGCGATCTCGGGGTTGCGGGCCGCCTCGGCCTGGAGGTCCGGGATGATCTGCGAGGCGACGGGATGACGCAGCGCGCGGGACGTCACCTCGTACAGCAGCCGCAGGTCGCCCTCCAGGGAGCCCGTGTCCGGGACGGGCAGGCCCAGCACCGCGAGCGCCGACACCACGTCGAGGACCAGGTGCAGCTTGGACTTCCAGCGTCGGTAGACGGCGGTCTTGCCGACGCCCGCACGACGCGCGATGCCCTCGATGGACATCCGGGCGTAGCCGACGGACGCCAGCTCCTCGAAGACGGCCGCCCGGATGGCCTCGGTCACGTCCTCCCTGAGCACGGCCGCCCCGGCGGGGCTCCGTCGGCGCGGGCGCGTCTGCGGCTCGTCGGCGTTCGTCGTCATGGCGTCAAGCATAGGGCGTTACGACGAAACGGTTGCGTTCCGACGTCGATTGGGCCTACGCTCCCGTTGCGACGATACGGTCCCGTCCCGACGTAAGAAAACGTGAAGAGACGCGTAAGGAAACACCGAGGGACGGACCCGCCGACCGACGCACGCACCCCCACTCCCCCCGAGCGAAAGCAGCGGATGTGAGCCAGGTCCTCGACACACCGCCTCCGACACCGGCCCCGGCCGACGACCTCGCGGCGCTCGCCGCGCGCCACGGGCTCTCGGTCAGCGGCGCGCGCCCCACCCTGCCCGAGTACGTCCGGCAGCTGTGGGCACGGCGCCACTTCATCACCGCCTTCGCCACCGCCAAGCTCACCGCGCAGTACAGCCAGGCGAAGCTCGGCCAGCTGTGGCAGGTCATGAACCCGCTGCTGAACGCGGCGGTGTACTACTTCATCTTCGGTGTCCTGCTGGGCACCAAGCACGGTGTGCCGGACTACATCCCGTTCCTGGTGACGGGCGTGTTCATCTGGACCTTCACCCAGAGCTCGATCCTGGCGGGCACCCGGGCCATCTCCGCCAACCTCGGCCTCGTCCGGGCGCTGCACTTCCCGCGGGCCGCGCTGCCGATCTCGTTCTGCCTCCAGCAGCTCCAGCAGCTGCTGTTCTCGATGGCGGCGCTGATCGTCATCCTGCTCTGCTTCGGCGTGCCGGTGGCGGCCTCCTGGCTGCTGGCGCTCCCGGCGCTGGTCCTGCAGTTCACGTTCAACGCCGGCGTCTCGATGATCATGGCCCGGATGGGCGCGAAGACCCCGGACATCGCGCAGCTGATGCCGTTCATCCTGCGGACCTGGATGTATGTCTCCGGCGTCATGTGGAGCATCGACAAGCTGACGAAGAAGGACCATCTGCCGCACCTGCTGACGGTCGCCCTGGAGGCCAATCCGGCCGCCGTCTACATCGACCTCATGCGGTACGCGCTGATCGACAGCTTCAAGGCCCACCAGCTGCCCCCGCACGTGTGGGCGGCGGCGGTCGGCTGGGCCCTGCTCGCCGGGGTCGGCGGCTTCATCTACTTCTGGAAGGCTGAGGAGACGTACGGCCGTGGCTGACAACATGAACGACCGCATTCCCGAGAGCCTGGTCCCGACCGTCGTCGTCGACAACGTCGACATCGTCTACCGGGTCAACGGCACCGGCGCCGGACGCGGCTCCGCGACGGCCGCCCTCAACCGCATGCTGCGCCGCAAGCAGGCGGAGAAGGCGGCGGGCGTGCGCAAGGTGCACGCGGTCAAGAAGGTCTCCTTCGTCGCCTACAAGGGCGAGGCGATCGGCCTGATCGGCACCAACGGCTCCGGCAAGTCGACACTGCTGAAGGCGGTCGCCGGGCTCCTCCCCGTCGAGAACGGCCATATCTACACCGACGGCCAGCCTTCCCTCCTCGGCGTGAACGCGGCCCTGATGGGCGATCTGACCGGCGAGCGCAACGTCTTCCTCGGCGGTCTGGCCATGGGCATGTCCCGCGAAGAGATCAAGTCCCGCTACCAGGACATCGTCGACTTCTCCGGCATCAACGAGAAGGGCGACTTCATCACCCTTCCGATGCGGACGTACTCCTCCGGCATGGGCGCCCGTCTGCGCTTCTCGATCGCCGCCGCCAAGGACCACGACGTCCTGCTGATCGACGAGGCCCTCGCCACCGGCGACCGCTCCTTCCAGAAGCGCTCGGAGGAACGGATCCGCGAGCTGCGCAAGCACGCGGGCACGGTGTTCCTGGTCAGCCACAACAACAAGTCGATCCGGGACACCTGCGACCGGGTGCTGTGGCTGGAGCGCGGCGAGCTGCGCATGGACGGGCCGACGGAGGACGTCCTCAAGGAGTACGAGGCGTTCACCGGCGACAAGGGACCCAAGAAGGCGCCGCCGAAGCAGGCGGCACAGCCGAAACCGGCGGCCGAGAAGGTCCCTCTTCCTTCCTGAGCCCCTCCACCGGCGCAAGAACGTTTATCCCTTTCATCCGCTTAATGACACCATGGCGGGAAAGGTGCGGCCGGAGACGACGAGGCGAAGGAGTCCACTGCGATGCCCGAACTCAGCGTCGTCGTCCACGGCCCGAACACCCAGGACCGCCTGACCGCACTCCTCGACTCGCTCGACGCCCGTCCCCTCCCGGACGCCGAGGTGATCGTGGCCGCCGTCGGCGACTGGGCCCGGGAGACGGCCGAGGGGCACGCCCCGGAGACGGTGGTGCTGCCCCTGCCGGACGGAACGGGCGACGCGGCGGCCCGGGCCGCGGGAGCCGCGCGGGCCACCGGCCGCTGGCTGCACTTCGTCCACGCCAAGGACGGCCTGCCGGCCGGCGCCGTCCGCATGGTCGCCGAGCGCGCCGCGGAACTGCCCGACACGGTGGACGTCCTCCTCTTCGACCATGTCGCCACCACCTGGCAGACGTCCGGCACACCATCCGGCGACGGCCGCGTCCTGGCCCGCGCGGGCCGCGCCGACCTCGCCCTCGACGACGCGGCCGACCTGCTGCGCGTCACCCCGCTCCTCGGCAACCGCGCCCTGCGCACGGAGTTCTGGCGGGCGCACGAGAGGCAACTCGTCCGCGACGACGAGCCGTACATCGCGTACACCACTCTCCTGGACGCGGGCCGGGTCGCCTGCCTCAACCAAGTCGCCTACGAGGACCGCCGCTTGCGCCCGGAGAGCCTCCCGCCGCTCACGCCCGAGCAGCGCTGCGCGCTCGTCGACCGCTACGAGACCCTCCTGCCCCGGGTCAAGGAGCGTCCCGCCGCCCGCGCCGTCCTCTACGACGTCATGGTCCGCGACCTGCTGCGCACCTTCGCCCGTGAGGACATGCCCGACCCGGTGGCCCGGGAGTTCTTCCGCCGCGCCTCCCTGGCCGCGGTCCGCTGGCGCCCCGAGGGCCACCGCCGCCCGGCAGGCGTCGAAGGCATCCGCCGCGGCCTCCTCGAAGAGGGCGCCTACACCAAGTACCGCGCCTTCCAGGCCGCCAACCGCACCCGCCGGGCGGCGAGGTCGGCACTGCGGACCCGCAAACGCGGGATGGCCGCGAAGCTCCGCGACCACCGGTACCGCCGGGCACTGGACCGCCCGGTCGACCCCGACCTGGCCGTCTTCTCCGCCTACTGGGACCGCGGGGTCGCCTGCAACCCGGCCGCGATCGCCGCCAAGCTCGCCGAACTCGCCCCGCGGATCCACCCGGTGTGGGTGGTGACCCGGGACAACGCGCCGCTCCTCCCGCCCGGCACGGACCATGTGATCCCCGGTACCCGCCGCTACTGGGAGGTGCTGGCCACCGCCAAGTACCTGACGAACAACGTCAACTTCCCCAACCCGGTGGTCAAACGCCCCGGCGCGATCCATCTCCAGACCCACCACGGCACCCCCCTCAAACGGATGGGCCTGGACCAGATGCAGCACCCGGCCGCCGCCAAGGGCATGGACTTCGCAGCGCTGCTGGCCCGCGTCGACAAGTGGGACTACAGCGTCTCCGCCAACAGCCACTCCACCCGTATGTGGGAGCGCGCCTATCCCTCCCGCTACGTCTCCCTCGACTACGGCTATCCGCGCAACGACGTCTTCTACTCCGCCACCGCGTCCGACATCCGCGCGATCCGCGCCCGCCTGGGCATCGCGCCCGGCGCGACGGCCGTCCTCTACGCCCCCACCCACCGCGACTACGAGGCCGGCTGGACCCCCCGCCTCGACCTGGCCGCGCTCGCGGACCGCCTGGGCGAGAACACCGTCCTGCTGGTCCGCGGCCACTACTTCTACGGCGGCGCGGCCTCCCCCCTGGCCGGTCTGCGCCGCACGGGCAGGGTCGTGGACGTCTCGTCGTACGACCCGGTCGAGGAGCTGTCCCTGGCCGCCGACGCCCTGATCACGGACTACTCGTCGATCATGTTCGACTACGCCAACCTCGACCGTCCGATGGTTATTTACGCCGACGACTGGGAGACGTACGCGACGACCCGCGGTGTCTACTTCGATCTGATGTCCGAGGCACCGGGGCACGTGGCCCGCACCCAGGAGGAACTGGCGGAGATCTTCGCCTCCGGGGCGTGGCGCGACGAGACCGCGACCAAGGCACGGGCGGTGTTCCGGCGCCGGTTCTGCGAGTACGACGACGGGCGCGCCGCCGAGCGCGTCGTACGACGAATCTTCCTCGACGAGAGCGAGGAGTCGCTGCCACCGGTCGTCCCGGTGGAGGAACGCACACCGGCACCGACCCCCGAGGAGGCCGCCGCATGACCCCCGACGTCACGGTGACGGTGATCGTCCACAACGACGCGGCCCGCCTGCCCAGGGCGGTCGCCTCGGTACGCCGGCAGACGCACCGCAACCTGGAGATCGTCATCAGCGACGACCACTCGACGGACGAAACCCCGTCGGTGGCCCGGGAGCTGGCGGCCCAGGACCCCCGCATCCGCTGTATCCGCCTGCCGGAGAACAGCGGTGGCTGCAGCGCCCCGCGCAACCGGGCCCTGGAGATCGCCCGGGCGCCGTATCTGATGTTCCTGGACAGCGACGACGAGCTGCCGGCGAACGCCGTCGAACTGCTCCTGGCCGCGCACCGCGAGCGCGAGGTCGACTTCGCGATGGGCGCGGTGCGTCGGATACGGGTGGACAGCGGCCACCGCTCGACCTGGATGCCGCACCTGGTGTCCGAGCGCCGGACGCTGGAGGGCATAGCGGCGGACCCGCGGCTCCTGTTCGAGCACCTGTCGACGAGCAAGATGTACGCGAGGGCCTTCCTGGACCGCCACGACCTGCGCTTCCCGGAGGGCATCCACTACGAGGACCAGCTGTTCTCGGCGCAGGCGTACTGCCTGGCCAGGGCGTTCACGATCATCCCCGACCCGGTGTACGTCTGGTACATAGCCCCGTACGCGACCGGAGACGCCGCGTCGATCTCCAACCAGCGGCACAAGCTGACCAACGTCGGCGACCGCGTCCATGTCCAGCGCCTGATCGACGACTTCCTGGTGCGGAGCGGGCACGCGTCGCTGCGCGAGGACAAGGACTACAAGTTCCTCAAGCACGACTTCCGTATGTACGCCGGGGACCTGCCCTACCGGGACGAGGAGTGGCTGCGGTCCTTCGCCGGGATCGTGACGCCGTACCTCGACACGCTGACACCGGCCGCGTACGCCCGCCTGCCCCGCCCCGAACGGGTGGTCCTGCAACTGGTCCGCGACGGCCGCCTGCCCGAGGCACAGCTGGCGGCGCGCGGACTGGGCCACGGGGTGGCACCGAGGCGGGTGACGACGGACGGGGCGGACGGCGCCACGTACTGGGGCGACCGGGTCCCCGCCTCGGCCGAGGCCCGTCGCGAACTGGACGTGACGGACCTGGAGCTGGACACCCGCCCCTTCCCGAGCGCCCAGTTCCGCCATGAGATCACCGAGATCACGCGCGGCCCGGGCGCCTCGCTGGACCTCGCGATCCGCAGCTACGACCCCGGCCTGCGCCTCCCGCTGGGCCCGCACCGGGCAAGCATCCTGGTGGCCCCGGGCCGACGCCGCCTCGTGCTGCCCTTCCGGCTGACGCCCCTTCGCCCCGGCGTCTTCGAGGGCCGCGCCCGCCTGGATCTGTCGGTGGCCCCCGTCCCCCTCCACGGCTTCGCCGGCACCCGTCATCCCTTGCTCCGCATCGAACACCAGGGCCTGGCCCACACGGGCCTCCTCCTGGCCCCGGTGGACTTCCCGTCCCTGAGCGCCCGTATCGCCTACCACTCCGGTGCGACCCCGCACCGGATCACCGTCGAGCCCGAGGGCCGCGGGCCCGGCCGCCTCCAGATCCGCTGGCGCCCTGTGGGGGTGACGGCACGGGTGATCCGGCCGGTCGTACGGCGCGTGGCGCGACCGCGGGTGCGGCGCGTGGTGCGGCTGGTGGCGAGCGCGCTCAGGTGACGCGGGCCGGCCGCATCCCGGCTCAGTGCCGTACCGCGTACAGCACCTGGCCGCCCGGCCCATGGGCCACCGCCCGAAGCCCCGCGTCCCGAGGGGCGTTCCCGGTGTCCACCACCCATCGCACCCCGTACTCCCGAGCGATCCCCTGCCGTTCGCTCCGTGGCGTTCCCGCGGCGAAGTAGCGCCGGACCGCGGCAGTGCGCCGTCCTTCGTCGGGCAGGAAGACATCGGGATAGCCGGGAGCAACGGTGTACGGCCCGTAGGCGGGGATCTGCCGGGCCGGAAACGTCCGGGCCATGACGACGTCCCCGTACTTCACCCACGGCGTGATCCACCGGTAACCGACCCACGGAGCCCGGTACTTCGCGGCTACCGCGCCCGGCAGCGCGCCCTTCGGCACGACGTACCCCACCGTCCCGACCTGGGTCCACGCCCCCACGGCCAGCGCGGCGGCCAACGTAACCGCCCACCCGGCCCGTACCGCCCGTGTGCGCCCCTCCCCCGGCAACACCTCCAGTGCGGCGGCGAGCTGCGCCGGGATCAGCGCGGCGGGCAGCGCGCGCCCCCAGGAGTAGTGACCGCTCACCCCGCCCAGGACGAATACGGCCGCTCCCAGCACGAAGAAGATCACCAGTGGATCCCGGTGGTCCCGCCGCCATCGCAGCGCCAGCGCGACCACTCCGAGCAGCACCAGCCCGAACCGTCCGAGCACATGCCGGTACAGCGAGCGGTGGATGGCCTCGAGGTCCGCGCCGGCCGAGAAGAGCGAGAAGAAGTCGTAGTACGGCCACGCCCACAGCACCAGCAGTCCCAGTGCCACCCCGGCACCGAGCCGCAACAGCGCCTGCCGGCCCGGTCGCGCCGCGACCACGGTGGCGAGGGCGCCCAGCGAGGCCACGACCCCGGAGAACTGGTGGACCAGCAGGATCACCGCCCACAGCACCCCGAGTCCGAGCCACACCGCCCGGCCCGCGCCGCCGCGCAGCGCCCCCGTCAGCCATGCCCACAGGTGGAAGGAGAGTCCGAGGGCGAACACGCTCGGGTACGACACGGTCAGCGCGAGGGAGTTCAGCCCGAGGAAACCGCTCCAGTTGAACAGCACCGGCCCCCACAGGAACAGCAGGCACAGGAGGGCGAGCGCGGGCGCGGCCCGATGCGTGCTGAGCGTGCGGACGTACCGCCACACCCCCGTGACGAGCAGGGCCAGCCCGAGGACCGCGCCGATGCGCAGCACCACGAACACCGACAGCCCGGTGATCCGGGCGACACCGCCGAGCACCAGCATCCACGGCGAGTAGTAGGGGCTCGGGGTGTCCGCCTCGACGAGCGGGTTGCCGGGGTGCAGGAGGCTGTGCCGCAGGCGTACCACGGTGGCCGCGTGCATGCCGAGGTCGCCCGCCCAGGGGAGGCGGACGATCACCAGGAGCAGCAGGACCAGGACGAGCACCGCGGCGGCCTGCGGGAGCGCTCTGCCGGCGGTCGCCGCGGTGCTACGCGGCTCGGCGCGCATCCTGCTGGAAGACCCAGGTGCGGTAGACGAGGAAGCGGAACGCGGAGGCGAGAACGATCGACAGCGCCTTGACCACGTTCGATTCGAAAGGCCCCTGCAGGCCGAGGCCGTGATATCCGGCGTAGAACAGACCGCTTTCCAGGACGACACCAAGGCCACTGAAAACGAAGAACAGTACGATTTGCCGTCGGGTGCGCGAAGCCCGGTCACGATAGGCGAAAAATCGGAAGCCAAGGTAATTCGTGGCCATGGCAATACAGCTCGCCAGGACCGTGGCGACCATCGCCCGCCAGCCCAGGCCATGCAGCAGCAGATTGAACACCAGGAAATTGACGAGCACGCCACTGCCGCCGACGACCCCGAATTTCGCCACTTCGAGGACGACTCGGGTGACCGGCCGGGCATCCGGGGCGGGGGCTGGAGCGCTCACTGCCGGACGGGTCTCGGTTAGGTTCACTGTCACGCGGCAGACTTTATCCGAAGCATCACGATCAGCAGGAAACGGTAAATTCATCGCCCGGTTTTCCCTAAGCGACGGCAAGAAGAGAACGTGACGGGCGCACGAAAACGGGGACGCCCCGGGCCATGACGGCCCGGGACGCCCCCGTCGGGTATCGCCTACGAGTGCGTGCGCAGCAGCGTCCGCATCGTCCGCATGGCCACCGACAGGTTGGCCAGGTCGAAGGAGTCCGAGCTGCGGATCTCCTCCAGGGTGGTGCGCGCCCGGCCCAGGATCGCCCCGTTCTTCTGCTCCCAGGCCTTGAAGCGCTGCTCGGGAGTCGAGCTGCCGTTGCCGACGGCGAGGACGTCCGCGGTGAGCGCCGCGTGGGCCGCGTACAGGTCCTCGCGGATGGAGGCGCGGGCCATGGACTGCCAGCGGTCCGCGCGGGGCAGCTCGATGATGCGGTCCATGAGCTGGGTGATGCCGAGGCGGTCGGCGAGGTCGTAGTAGACCTCCGCGACGTCCAGCGGCTCCGTGCCCGTGCGGTCGGCCACCGAGACGATGTCCAGCGCCGGGAAGGCGGAGGAGAAACCGGCCACGCGCGTCGCCAGCTCGTCCGGCACACCGGCGGCGGACAGCTCGTCGTACACGTGCTGGTACCACTCCAGGTCCGCGCCGCGCAGCAGCTTCGGCAGCTGCTGCCAGACCTGCTCGACCCGCTCCGAGAAGAAGTCGACGGTCTCGGCGAGCGCCAGCGGCTGTGGCCGGTTGTTGAGCAGCCAGCGCGTGCCGCGCTCGACCAGACGGCGCGAGTGCAGCCTAATCCGGGTCTGGACGGCGGCCTCGACCTTGTTGTCCAGGCCCTCGACCGCGTCCCACACGGGCGCCGAGCGGAAGATCGCGCGGGCCACGGTCTGGGCCCGGACGATCTCCTCCAGCGACGCGCCGGTCTCCTCGCGCAGCCGGTGCAGGTACGTCGTACCGCCCGTGTTGACCGTGTCGTTGACCAGGACGGTGGTCGTGATCTCACGGCGCAGGGGGTGGCTGTCGACCCCGTCGGCGAACCGCTCGCGCAGCGCCGTCGGGAAGTACGCGTGCAGCAGGCCGCGCAGATACGGGTCGTCCGGCAGCGAGGTCTGCAGCAGCTCGTCGGCGACCGTGATCTTCGTGTACGCCAGCAGGACGGCGGTCTCCGGGCTGGTCAGGCCGAGCCCCAGGTTGAGCCGCTCACGGATCTGCCGGTCGGTGGGCAGGAACTCCAGGGCCCGGTCGAGGTGGCCCTCGCGCACCAGGTGGCGGATGAACCGCTGCTGGGCGTGGAGCATGTCCTTGGACTGGGCCAGCGCGTTGGCGATCGCCACGTTCTGCGCGTAGTTGTTGCGCAGCACCAGGGCGCCGACCTCGTCGGTCATCTCGGCGAGCAGCTTGTTGCGCTGCTTCACCGTCATGTCGCCGTCCGTGACCAGACCGTTGAGCAGGATCTTGATGTTCACCTCGTGGTCGGAGGTGTCCACACCGGCGCTGTTGTCGATCGCGTCGGTGTTGATCTTGCCGCCGTGCATCGCGAACTCGATGCGGCCGAGCTGGGTCAGGCCCAGGTTGCCGCCCTCGCCGACGACCTTGACCCGGAGGTCCTTGCCGTCGACGCGGATCGCGTCGTTGGCCTTGTCGCCGACGTCCGCGTTGGACTCGGTGGAGGCCTTGACGTACGTGCCGATGCCGCCGTTCCACAGCAGGTCCACCGGCGCCTGGAGGATCGCCTTCATCAAGTCGGCCGGGGTCACCTTGGTGACGCCCGACTCGATGCCGAGGGCCTCGCGGATGTGCGAGTTGACCGGGATCGCCTTGGCGCTGCGCGGGAAGATCCCGCCGCCCGCCGAGAGCAGCTCGGTGTTGTAGTCGGCCCAGCTGGAGCGGGGCAGCTCGAACAGGCGGCGGCGCTCGGCGTAGGAGGTGGCCGCGTCCGGGGTCGGGTCGATGAAGATGTGCCGGTGATCGAAGGCGGCGACCACCCGGATGTGCTCGCTCAGCAGCATGCCGTTGCCGAACACGTCACCGGACATGTCACCGATGCCGACGACCGTGAAGTCCTCGGTCTGCGTGTCGACGCCGAACTCGCGGAAGTGCCGCTTGACGGACTCCCAGGCGCCGCGGGCGGTGATGCCCATGCCCTTGTGGTCGTAGCCCGCGGAGCCGCCGGAGGCGAAGGCGTCGCCGAGCCAGAAGTTGTACGACTGCGCGACCTCGTTGGCGATGTCCGAGAACGTCGCGGTGCCCTTGTCGGCCGCGACCACCAGGTAGGTGTCGTCCTCGTCGTGCCGGACGACGTCCGCCGGGGGCACGACCTCGCCGGCCACCATGTTGTCGGTGATGTCGAGCAGCGCCGAGATGAAGGTCTTGTAACTGGCGATGCCCTCGGCCAGCCACGCGTCCCGGTCCACGCTCGGGTCCGGCAGCTGCTTGGCGACGAAGCCGCCCTTGGCGCCGACCGGCACGATGACGGTGTTCTTCACCATCTGCGCCTTGACCAGGCCGAGGATCTCGGTACGGAAGTCCTCACGCCGGTCGGACCAGCGCAGACCGCCTCGCGCGACCTTGCCGAAGCGCAGGTGCACACCCTCGACGCGCGGCGAGTACACCCAGATCTCGTAGGCCGGGCGCGGCGCCGGAAGGTCGGGGATCGCCTGCGGGTCGAACTTCATCGACACGTAGTCGTGCGGCTTGCCGCCCCGCGACTCCTGGAAGAAGTTCGTGCGCAGCGTCGCCTTGATGACGGTGAGGAAGGAGCGCAGGATGCGGTCCTCGTCGAGGCTCGCCACCTGGTCGAGGGCGGCGTCGAGCTCCTCGAGGAGCGCGTCGACGATCTCGAGCCCGGCGCGCTGGCGGTCCGGCGACATCCGCGCCTCGAAGAGGGAGACGAGGAGCCGGGTGGTGTGGACGTTGGTTCGGAGGGTGTCCTCCATGTAGTCCTGGCTGAAGGTGGAACCGGCCTGCCGCAGGTACTTGGCGTACGCGCGCAGCACCGTCGCCTGCCGCCAGGTCAGCCCGGCGCCCAGCACGAGGGCGTTGAAGCCGTCGTTCTCCGCCTTGCCGGTCCAGGTCGCCTCGAAGGCCTCCTGGAAGCGCTCGCGGCCGTCGTCGCCGAGGTAGTCGCCGTTGCCGCCGCCCAGCGACTTGGGGATGCGCAGGCCGAAGTCGTAGATCCAGGCGGTCGTCCGGTCCGCGCAGCGCAGCTCGTACGGCCGCTCGTCGATCACCTCGACGCCGAGCCGGCTGAGGACCGGCAGCACGGCGGACAGGGAGATCGAGGCGCCCTTGCGGTAGATCTTGAAGCGGCGCTCGTCGGGGGCGGCACCCACCGGCTCGTACAGGCTGAACGAGAAGTCCTTGCCCTGCGCCTCGCTGAGCCGCTCCAGATGGACGAGGTCGGCGACCGCGCCACGCGGGGTGTGGTCGGCCTTGTAGCCCTCGGGGAAGGCGTTGTTGTAGCGGCGCAGCAGCTCGGCGGCGCGCTCCTCGCCCAGCTCGGCGTTGAGCGCCTCGGCGAATCCGTCGGCCCAGGAGCGGGCCGCTTCGACGAGTCGCGCCTCGATGCGCTCCTTGTCGCCGTCGCTGAGCTGGGGCAGCTCGGTGCCCTGCGGGACGCGGATGACGAAGTGCAGCCGGGAGAGGATCGACTCGGTGTTCCAGGCAGTGAAGTCGACGCTGGTGCCGCCGAGCTCCTCCTTCAGGATGTCGATGATCCGCAGCCGGACGCCGGTGGTGTAGCGGTCGCGGGGCAGGTAGACGAGGGCGGAGTAGTAGCGGCCGTACTCGTCCTGGCGCAGGTAGAGGCGCAGCCGCCGCCGCTCCTGCAGGTACAGGACGGAGGTGGCGATGGAGCGCAGCTCGTCGGCGGGCGTCTGGAAGAGCTCGTCGCGCGGGTAGGTCTCCAGGATCTGCAGCAGGTCGCGCCCGTCGTGGCTGTTGGGCGAGAACCCGGCGCCCTTGAGCACCTCGTCGACCTTGCGTCGGATGACCGGCACGCGGCGGACCGACTCGGTGTAGGCGGCGGAGGAGAACAGACCCAGGAAGCGGCGCTCCCCGATGACGCTCCCGTTCTTGTCGAACTTCTTCACGCCGACGTAGTCGAGGTACGACGGCCGGTGCACGGTGGCCCGGCTGTTGGCCTTGGTCAGGACGAGGAGCTTGTGCTCGCGGGCCTTGGCGCGGGCGTCGGCCGGGAGCCGCTCGAAGGAGGGGCTGACGGGGTGGCTCTCGTCGGTCGCGTGGTGCGGGTCGGAGCGCAGTATGCCGAGCCCGGTGCCCGGCACCGCCGCCAGCGAGTCGTCCTCGCGCAGCTGGTACTCGCGGTAGCCGAGGAAGGTGAAGTGGTCGGCGGACAGCCAGCGCAGCAGCTCGCGGGCCTCCTCGACCTCGGCTGCGGAGAGGTCGGCGGGGAAGGCCTCGCCGTCGAGCCCCTCGGCGATGCGCAGCGCCGCGTCCCGCATCTTCTCCCAGTCCTCGACGGCCTCGCGGACGTCGGACAGGACACGCAGCAGATCGGCGGTGATCTGCTTCAGGTCGGCGCGGTCGGTCTCACGGTCGATCTCGACGTGGATCCAGGACTCCACGTGCGCGTCGTGCGGGAGGTCGCCGCCGGTGGCCGGGGCGGGCAGCACCTCGATGAGCTTGCCGGTGAGGTCGCGCCGCACGACGATCTGCGGGTGGATGACGACGTGGATGCCACGGCCCTGCCGGGTCAGCTCGTTCGTCACGGAGTCGACGAGGAAGGGCATGTCGTCGGTGACGACCTCGACGACGGTGTGGCTGCAGGTCCACCCGTTCTCTTCGACGGTCGGGGTGTGGACCCGCACGTTGGCCGTGCCCTGGGGACGGCTCTCGGCGAGTCGGTAGTGGGAGACTGCGGCTCCGAAGACGTCGACCGGGTCGCGGTCGGTGAGGTCCTCCGGGGCGGTGTGCAGGTAGTAGCGCTGGAGGAACGCGAGCACGGATGCCTGGTCCGGGGTGCCCGGGGTGCCCTCGCTCGTCGTCCCAGTCGGTAGGTGCCCCCCGACCGGGCTGTTCTCAGCTACCCGGGCGGCCCGTTCGAGCAGCTCGGCCTTGGCTTCGTCCAGCTTGGTCTGCATTGTCCTCTGGCTCCTGTCGCGCGCCGTTGCGTGACGTAGAAGGAAGTACGGTCCCTTCCCCTGCGGCTCGACGCCACGGCCCGGGGTGTCCGGTCCGTTCCGACGCTATGCCGCAAGGTGAGATGAGCGGGGGGCATTCAGCCATTCTCGACGCGCCCACCGGATGTGACGCTGCTCTCCGCGACGCCGATACCGGAGGTGTGTGCGGCGCCTCGGGGGCACTTGCGCCCCTGTCCCGCCCGGGAAGACCAGCGATCGCCGCCCGGTCACGGATGTCGTCCGTGCTCACCGGGCGCAAGGCAGGGGCGACGGTGCCCCCGCGAGCTATCGCGCTGATCACGCCACAAGGCTATCGCTCATTACCCGGGGCCCGTCATGAGCCGTATGTGTACAAAACCGGGGGTGGAAGTTTGACGTTCTGCACAGGGGCGGAGACGCCGCGAGGGGCGTATCCGCGCCGCCGGCGACAGGAGCGGCGGGCGTGACTGCCGGGGTGACCTGGGCAACCACGTGAGGGCGGCGGGGCTGCCGGGCACGGGCCGGGTGGGACCGGGGTCCAGGTGCAGTGGCGGGGACGGTCCAGTGGTGGCGCGGTGGGAGTCCAGCGGGGGCCGAGGCCGGCTGGACGCCTCAGGCCGCCAGTCGCTCCGCCTCCGCCACGGCCTCCGCCAGGGTGTCCACCACCGGCACACCCGCCTCCTCGAGGCTGGCCCGGCCGTGCGACCCACCGGTGTACAACACGGCCTGCGCGCCCACGTACTGCGCGGCCACCGCGTCGTCGGCGGCGTCCCCGATCACCACCGTCCGCGAGGGATCCACCCCGGTCAGCGCCTTCAGGTGGCGGACCATGTGCTCGGCCTTGCTGCCCCCGGACGGCCCGACCCGCCCCTCGACGCGTATGAAGTGCGCCTCGATCCCGAACCCCCGCACCAGCGGCACGAGTTCATCGTGCACATACATGCTGAGCAGCGACTGGCTGCGCCCCGCCGACAGCCAGCCCGCCAGCAGCTCGACCGCTCCCTCGGTGAGCCCGCAGCGGATCCGGTGCTCGGCGTAGTACCGGTGGAAGACGTCGTCCATGGCCTCCCACTCGGCGAGGGTCGGCAGCCGCCCCATCAGCCGCTCGTAGAACTTGGGCACCGGCACGCAGTACAGCGCCCGGTACTGCTCCAGCGTGATCGGCTCCAGGCCGAGCTCGGCCGATGCCGCGTTCGTCGCCCCGATGATCGCGTCATTGTCATGGAACAGCGTCCCGTTCCAGTCCCAGACAATGTGCGCGCTTCCGTGCTTCCCCATGCCCAAAAACGTACCCTCCACCACTGACAATCATGAGTGTCCGCAGGTCAGAGGTGCCTGGGACGGATGGGGCAAGGAGCGTCAGAGGAGCCCGACCAGGTTGGGGATCTCCTGCGTCGCGTACCACAGCAGCTCGTGGTCCTCGGCCTCGTCCACGACGAACTGGGCGTCGTCGTCCCCGCCGTCCGCCGCCTGAAGCGCCTGCGCCGCGGCGGCCACGTCCTCCTCGGCGTCGTCCGCGTCGACGTGCACCGCGGCCGCCTTGGCCAGCCGCACCGCCCCGGCCACCCGTACCTCGCCCAGCGCCGCCGGGTCCAGCCCGCGGTCCGGGTCCGCCGTCGCCGCCCCGTCGGCCACGTCGACGGCGACCACGACCCGGCGCCGTGCCGCTTCCGGGTCCGCCGCCAGCAGCCGCAGCGAGGCCAGCGCGGCCCGGCTCAGCGCCGCGTACTCGAGTTCCTCGATGTCGTCCGAGAGGTACCACTCGCGCAGCGCGGGCGTGACGGCGTACGCGACGAACGGACCGGCCCCGAGCTCGCCCGTCTTGTACGCCTCGGCGAGACCGGGGAGGGTCAGGGGGACGTACACGCGCATGGCTGGCCGCTCTTTCGTGGTCGGAGGCTCCGCTTGAGGCCCCGGGAGGGGGTCCCGCGTCTCCCGGAGGGCCTTCAGGATACGTGCGGGCGTCCCCTTTCGGGGCCCTGCCCGAACCCTCGGACGCGTCCACCCGGCGCCACTGCACTCACCCGGTGCCGCCCCGTACCCGCCGGGTTCCGCGCCCTCGCTACCACTCGGATAGGTGAACCTTGCGGCCCGCCGACGCGGGCTCCGCCTTCCTTGCCGCCGCCGTCGGCGGCCCCGTACAAGATCCCCACCAGCAAGTTACCGCCCGGTATCCACCGGGCCCGCCGAACGGGGACCCTCATGAACAAGGTCATGACCAGGACAGCCAAGCCCCGCCCGGGCACCCGCCCGCCGAGCCGCCGGGACCCCCGCCGCCCCGGCGACGCGGCCCCCAGGACACCGGTCACCGGGGCGGCACGCAGCCCACGGACCCCGGGGACGACCGATACGGCCCCGGCCTCGGGGACGGGCCGTACGACGCCCAGCACGGCGCCACGGCCAGTCGCGGCTCCCCGGCCCACCGACCTCTTCGCCGACCGCCTGCTCGCCGTCCTGAGCGGCCAGCGACCCGTCCACTGGATGCTCCGGCACACTGCCGGCCGCGCCTACGACGAACTCGCCCGCCTCGCCGAACGCGGCCCCCTGCGCACCCGCGGGGCCCGCCCCGTCGTCCGCGACATCGGGTACTACGTCCCGCGGACCGGCGCCATCGAGGCCTTCGCCCGCATCGGCGCCGGAGACCGGCTCCGCGCCATGGCCTTCCGCCTGGAGCAGGGACCGGACCTTCGCTGGCGCTGCACCGCGGTGGAACTGGGCGGCCCCCGCACCCCACGGACGGACGACGACTAGCGCGCCGCCGGCAGGAGATGGCCGGCACAGTCGGCACTGGACGGCTGGCGCAGGCGGCACGAGGCGGCTGGCTCAGCCGGCCCGAGACGGCGAAGGGCCGGGCACCCGACGGGTGTCCCGGCCCTTGCAGGACGCCACGGCTAGGACGCCGTGGGCATCATCGTCACTTCTTGCGGCGACGACCGCTCTTGGCCTGCTTGCGGCGCTCCGCACGCGTGAGGCCGTCCGCCTCGGAGCGCACCGGCTCATCGTCGTCATAGGTGAAGTCGCCCTCGACGAGGCCGCCCTCACCGTCCACCGTCGCGGCGGAGAAGTGCAGGCCGCGCCGCTGCGGAGCGTCGAGCCCCTTGGCGCGGATCTCGGGACGGGAGCCCGCCTGGGCCGGCACCGCGTCCTGGACACCCTCGGCCACCGGCTGGGCGTCCTCGACCGGGACCTCCTCGACCTGCTGCTCGACCTGGACCTCCAGGTTGAACAGGTAGCCGACGGACTCCTCCTTGATGCCGTCCATCATCGCGGTGAACATGTCGAAGCCCTCGCGCTGGTACTCGACCAGCGGGTCCTTCTGCGCCATCGCGCGCAGGCCGATGCCCTCCTGGAGGTAGTCCATCTCGTAGAGGTGCTCGCGCCACTTGCGGTCCAGGACCGACAGCACGACCCGGCGCTCCAGCTCACGCATGATCTCGGAGCCGAGCTGCGACTCGCGCGACTCGTACTGCGCGAGGATGTCGTCCTTGATCGACTCGGAGATGAACTCCGCGGTCAGGCCTGCACGGTCACCGGCCGCGTCCTCCAGCTCGTCGATGGTGACCTTCACCGGGTAGAGCTGCTTGAAGGCGCCCCACAGCCGGTCGAGGTCCCAGTCCTCCGGGAAGCCCTCGGCGGTCTCGGCGGCGACGTAGGCGTCGATCGTGTCGTTCATGAAGTGCTGCACCTGCTCGTGCAGGTCCTCGCCCTCCAGGACGCGGCGGCGCTCACCGTAGATGACCTCGCGCTGGCGGTTGAGAACCTCGTCGTACTTCAGGACGTTCTTACGGGTCTCGAAGTTCTGCTGCTCGACCTGCGACTGGGCGGAGGCGATCGCGCGCGTCACCATCTTGTTCTCGATCGGCACGTCGTCCGGCACGTTCGCCATGGACATCACACGCTCGACCATCTGGGCCTTGAACAGCCGCATCAGGTCGTCGCCGAGGGAGAGGTAGAAGCGGGACTCGCCCGGGTCGCCCTGACGGCCGGAACGACCGCGCAGCTGGTTGTCGATACGACGCGACTCGTGCCGCTCGGTGCCCAGCACGTAGAGGCCGCCGCTCTCCTCGACCTCGTCCTTCTCGGCCTTGACGGCGAGCTCCGCACGCTCCAGAGCGGCGGGCAGGGCGTGGGCCCACTCCTCGATGTGCTCCTCGGGGTCGAGGCCGCGCTGACGCAGCTCCGCCTCGGCGAGGTCCTCGGGGTTGCCGCCGAGCTTGATGTCCGTACCACGGCCGGCCATGTTCGTGGCGACCGTGACGGCACCCTTGCGGCCGGCCTGGGCGACGATCTGCGCCTCGCGCTCGTGGTGCTTGGCGTTGAGCACCTCGTGCTGGATGCCGCGCTTGCTGAGCTGCTGCGAGAGGTACTCGGACTTCTCGACCGAGGTGGTGCCGACCAGGATCGGCTGACCCTTCTCGTGCTTCTCGGCGATGTCGTCGACGACGGCCTCGAACTTGGCGACCTCGGTGCGGTAGATCAGGTCCGACTGGTCCTTGCGGATCATCGGCTTGTTCGTCGGGATCGGGACCACGCCGAGCTTGTAGATCTGGTGGAACTCGGCGGCCTCGGTCATCGCCGTACCGGTCATGCCGGAGAGCTTCTTGTAGAGGCGGAAGAAGTTCTGCAGGGTGATCGTGGCGAGCGTCTGGTTCTCGTCCTTGATGTCCACCCCTTCCTTCGCCTCGATCGCCTGGTGCATGCCCTCGTTGTAGCGGCGGCCGGCGAGGATACGGCCGGTGTGCTCGTCGACGATCATGACTTCGCCGTCGATGACGACGTAGTCCTTGTCCTTCTTGAAGAGCTCCTTGGCCTTGATGGCGTTGTTCAGATAGCCCACCAGCGGGGTGTTCACCGACTCGTAGAGGTTGTCGATGCCCAGCCAGTCCTCGACCTTGGAGACGCCGCTCTCGTGGATGGCGACCGTGCGCTTCTTCTCGTCGACGTCGTAGTCGCCGGTCTCCTCGATGCCCTTGAGTGGGTTGCCCGCCTCGCCCTTCTTCAGGCGCGTGACCAGCTTGGAGAAGTCGCCGTACCACTTGGTGGCCTGGTCGGCCGGGCCGGAGATGATCAGCGGTGTACGGGCCTCGTCGACCAGGATGGAGTCGACCTCGTCGACGATGGCGAAGTTGTGGCCGCGCTGGACGAGCTCGTCCTTTGCCCAGGCCATGTTGTCGCGGAGGTAGTCGAAGCCGAACTCGTTGTTCGTGCCGTACGTGATGTCGCACTCGTACTGCTCGCGGCGCTGGGCCGGCGTCATGTTGGCCAGGATGCAGCCGACGCTCAGGCCCAGGAACTTGTGGACGCGGCCCATCATCTCGGAGTCGCGCTCGGCCAGGTAGTCGTTGACCGTGATGAGGTGGACGCCGTCTCCGGAGAGGGCGTTCAGATAAGCGGGGAGGGTGCCGACGAGGGTCTTGCCCTCACCGGTCTTCATCTCGGCGACGTAGCCGAGGTGGAGGGCGGCGCCGCCCATCAGCTGCACGTCGTAGTGCCGCTGGCCGAGGACGCGCTTGGCGGCCTCGCGGACGGTGGCGAACGCCTCGGGGAGCAGGTCGTCCAGGCTCTCACCGTCTGCGTACCGCTGCTTGTACTCATCGGTGAGGGCCCGCAGCTCGGCGTCGGAGAGGTCGACGAAGTCCTCTTCGATGGAGTTGACCTGGTCCGCGATGCGGTGCAGCTTGCGCAGGATCTTGCCTTCGCCTGCACGCATGATCTTCGAGAGGACGGACACGGGGGCTGGTCTCCTTGCCGGTCGGGCCTGGGACGGTCGGTTTCCATTTCACGTACTGAGCAACGGCCATCGTATGCGAGGACCCGGGCACGCCGGGAGGCCTGGCGGTCCGACAGCCGTCCGCGCTTGCTCTGCCGCTGGCTTTCACAGGGGACAACGGGCGGGATGCGCGGATAGTGCCGCGTCGCTCCGGGGAATTGCGCGAAATGTGATCGCGCGTTCACACACGGCACGGGGCGTGTCGGCGGCCCGGGGATGGCGCTGTTCCGGATGCCCGAGCAGAATCGGCCGATGGACCCCGTCACGCTCGCCACCAGCCGTCTTCTCCTGCGCGCCCCCGGCCCGCAGGACGCCGAGGCGGTGTTCGCCGCCGCCCAGGACCCCGACGTCCAGCGCTGGATCTCCCAGTTCCCCTCGCCCTACCTCAGGGAGCACGCGCGCGGCTTCACAGAACAGGTGGTGCCCGACGGCTGGGCGGACAACGCGATGTTCACCTTCGGCCTCTTCCTCCCCGAAGGGGAGCTCGCCGGCATGCTCGCCATCACCATGCGCGCCCTGGGGTCCGGCGAGATCGGCTACTGGGCGACCAAGGAACACCGCGGCAACGGCTATGTGACCGAGGCCACCCTCGCCGCCTCCCGCTGGGCCTTCACCCAGCTGTCCATCGACCGCGTGGAGTGGCGTGCGGAGGTGGGCAACAGAGCGTCCCGCGCGGTGGCCGAACGCGCCGGCTTCACCATCGAGGGCATCCTGCGCTCCGCGACGAACAACAAGGGGGTACGCCGGGACTGCTGGGTGGGCTCCCTGCTCCCGTCGGACCTGGGCCTGCCGTCGACGGCACCGTACCTGCCGGCGCCTGCGCATCTGTCATAGCACCGGCCCGCAAAACAGCAGCTCAGCCCGCGCTGTCAGTCCCGCCGTCTATCGTCCGAACCCATGACGACCCTCCCGCGCCCCGCCACCGACCTCTCCGCGGACGATGCCCGCCGCATCGCCCTGCGGGCCCAGGGCTTCCTCGGTACTCCCGACCGCCGGGCCGGCGTCCGGGGCGTCCTGCGTCATCTCGGCGCGGTTCAGCTCGACACCATCTCGGTCCTCGCCCGCTCCCACGAGCTGATCCCGTACGCCCGCTTGGGCGCCGTGGGCCGCAGGACGGTGGAGGCCGCCTACTGGACGCCCGCGTCCACGGGCACGCCTCCGGCCCGGCCGCACGCCTTCGAGTACTGGTCGCACGCGGCGTGCATCCTCCCCGTCGAGGAGTGGCCGCACTTCGCGTTCCGCCGCCGCGCCTACCGCAACCGCCCGCACTGGAACCATGACCTCCCCGACGGCGCCTACGACCAGGTCGTCAAGCAGCTCCGCGCCGAAGGCCCGCTCACCGCCACGGAGTTGGGCGGCGCAAAGCGCACCAGCGAGTGGTGGGACTGGTCCGGCTCGAAGGTCGCGGTCGAGCGCGCGCTGATGTACGGGGAGGTGGTCTGTGTGGAACGCCGCGGCTGGAAGCGGGTGTACGACCTCGCCGAGCGCGCGATCCCGGACGCCCTGCTGCACGACGAGCTCGACGACACCGAGTGCATACGCCGCCTGGTGCGCCTGGCGGGCGAGTCCCTCGGCGTCGGCACGCGCGCGGACATCGCCGACTACCACCGCCTCAAGGGCGAGCAGGTCGACGCGGTGATCGCGGACTCGGGTCTGGTCCCGGTCACGGTGGAGGGCTGGGGCAAGCCCGCCTGGGCCGACCCCGCGACGCTGGAGACACCTCCGCGCGGCCGCCACCGCACCACGCTGCTGTCCCCGTTCGACTCCCTGATCTGGGAACGAGCGCGTACGGAGCGGATCTTCGGCTTCACCCACCGGCTGGAGGCCTATGTGCCGAAGCCGAAGCGGGTGTACGGCTACTTCGCGATGCCGGTCCTGTCCGGCGGCCGTCTCGTCGGCCGTGTCGACCCGGCGCGCGAGGGCCGCACCCTGGTGGCCCGGCAGGCCACGCTGGACGGCGCAAAGGCGGTCCCGGCCGTGGCCCAGTCCCTGGCCGAGGCGGCGAGCTGGGTGGACTGCACGGACGTACGCGTGGAACGGGTGGACGCACCGGAACTGCGCGAGCCCCTCACAAAGGAACTCGCCCGGCTCCTCGCCTGATCCGCGCCGGGCGCCCGCCCCTACCGGATTTCGAGAATCTTCTCCCGCATCGCGTACACCACGGCCTCCATCCTGGAGTGCAGTTGCAGCTTCTCCAGGATGTTGCGGACGTGGTTCTTCACCGTGTTCTCGGAGATGAACAACTCCTTCGCAATGTCGCGGTTGTTCATTCCCGTCGCGACCAGCTTGAGAACCTCCAGCTCACGGTCCGTCAGCCGGGGTGCGGGCACGAGCCTGCGCTCGTCCGTCCGCTGGATCATCGACTTGAACTCGGTGAGCAGTTTCGAGGCCATCGAGGGGCTGATCTGCGACTGCCCGTCGGCCACCGCGCGAATGGCGGTGGCCACCTCGTCCGTCGAGATCTCCTTGAGGAGATAGCCGGTCGCGCCCGCCTTGATCGCGTCGTAGAGATCGGCCTCTTCGTCACTGATCGTCAACATGATGATCTTGGCGCTGGGAGCGACCTCCTTGATGGAGGTGCACGCCTCGATCCCGCCACGCTTGGGCATCCGCACGTCCATCAGGACGATGTCGGGCAGCAGGTCGGCCGCCTTGTCCACGGCCTCGGCACCGTCGCCCGCCTCGCCGACGACCTGGATGTCCTCCTCGGCGGCGAGCACGATCTCCAGGCCGCGGCGGAAGAGGGCGTGGTCGTCCACGACAAGGACTCTGATCGGCTCCTTGCGTGGAGTGCCCGCGTCCGGGCCCATGCCGACGACGCCATCGTCGGCATCCCCGTTCTGCATCGGTCCGAAGCTGTCCGCCATCGTTCCTCCCCCTGAAGGCTGTGGCCTGTGGTCCTGTGCCATCGCCAACCCAAGGCAAAGGCCCACCGGTTGGGCCGGTGCGGCCATGATTTCATGCCCGGACGACACTGCGGTGACAGAGCGGGGCGCGAAGTGGTCGCACGCCGGTGCCCCTGGGGGCGCACACGCGCTCCAGGGGCACCGGCTCAGCCTGGGGCCGGGCGGGTCAGCCGCCCAGCATGCCGCCTGCCGCGGGGGGTTGCGCCTGGGTGACCATCGGGTCCGTGCTGAGGTGGATGACACCGTAGTCGTAGGCGTGCCGACGGTAGACGACGCTCGGTTCCTTCGTCTCGGAGTCGACGAACAGATAAAAGTCGTGTCCGACCAGTTCCATCTCGTAGAGAGCCTGGTCGAGGGTCATCGGGGAGGCGACGTGGGTCTTCTCGCGGACGATGAGGGGGCCTTCGCCCTTCACTTCCAGCGAGCCGATCTTCTTGGTGGGCACTCCGTCGCTGTCTTCCTCGCGGACGGGGTGGCCGTTCCCGTTGAGTGTCGCCGCGCCCGGGACGTGGTCGGGAACCTCCGCGGCCGAGATCCGGCGTGCGCCGCGCCGCGAGAAACGCTTGTCGTGCTGCTTGCGCAGCCGGGCGTCCAGCTTCTCCGCCGCCAGGTCGAGTGCCGCATACGGATCGCTGGCCGCTGCCTCCGCCCGGATCACCGGACCGCGGGAGCGGAGCGTGATCTCCACTCGGTCGCACCGGTCGGCCTGCCGGGGGTTGGGCTCCTTGGACACCTCCACGTCGAGGCTGATCACCTTGCCATCGAGCTTCTGGATCTTCTCCAGCTTCAGCTTCTCGGCCACGTGCTTGCGGAACCGCTCGGGCACCTCGGTCTTGCGGCCCTTGACGACGATGTCCACGCAGAACTCCGTTCCCGGATCGCTCCGCTCCATCGGCGGAGCATCTCCCTTTTGCACCAGGTTCCGGTCAGTCCGGAACCTCGGACTCGGTGACTTCCACCTCCTCCTCCCCCATGGGCAAGATCTCCACCCCAGCGCCGCGAGTGATTGCGGAAAACCCGCAGCACGGCATTCGGATATGAGAGGGATGGCCTGCGGCTTTCCCTCACAACCGAACATATCTCGCCCGGACGGATGTCGTCACCCTCTACTGCCGCGTACCTCCATTCAGGTGAATTGGCCCTGTCACTACCTGCAACGATGCAACTTCGCAGTCAGTTCCGGTTTATTTCGAAGGAATCTGGCGGGGCTGCGACCACAGCCGCGCAGATCGGCTGCCCGACGGCGTTCGCCCTTGCCATTCCCGCTGCGCCGTGTCTCCGCTTCGCCCTCTCTTCCCTTGATCCAGCCGTCTGTTCCTCCCTTCCTTCCCGAGTTGCACGCGCGTACACGGCCGTTGTTCCGCCATTGCGGTCGACCGCCTCCCGGACGGCCCGCGCCGCCTCCGTCAGGGAGGCGCCCGTCGTCATCAGGTCGTCGACGAGCACGACCCGGCCACCGAGGAGCAGCCGTGCGCCGCCCGCGGCCACCTCCAGGGCGTCCGCCAGATTGCGCAGCCGCTGCCGGGAATCGAGCCCCGACTGGTCGGCCACGGCACGCCGCTGCCGCAGTACCGCCGCCACCTGGGCCGACGTCCCGCTCCGCCGCAGCTCACCGGCGGCCGCGAGCGCGATCCGCCGTACCGGATCGTGCCCCCGGGCCCGCACGGCCCATCGCGCGGACGGCACCGGCACGAGCAGCACAGACACGTCACCATGCCCGATCGGTGCACCGCCGCCCCAGAACGACACGACCTGCACTCGGCGTCCACCCGCAGGAACACCTTGTGCCGAACCGTCTGGCTCCGCCTGTTTTCCCGCCGGACCGCAACCGCCCTCCGGGAGGACGCCGCAGCGCCCTGTCAGTACCCCGGCATGCCCCGTCAGCGCCCTGTCGGCCCCCACCCGGGTCTCCTGGAGCCCCGCTCGCACAGCTCCCGCCAAAGCCGCGCCCAGAGGGCCTGCGAGTGCCAGGGCACCCCGTTCCTTGTGGGCGAGGAGCGCCGCCCGCACCTCGTCCGCGTACGGCGCCGCCGCATACACCGCCGGCAGCCCCGGCGGCTCGGGCACCGGTCGCACCCGGCACGGTGCGTCCCCGCTCAGGGCGGCACGGCACTCCTGGCAGAGCACCGTGCGAGGCGTCCCACAGCCTCCGCACTCGGCCGGCAGCACCAGGTCCGTGAGGTCCTGCCACCACCCCCGCATGCCCATCACTGTGCCAACGCCCGAGCAGGCGGACCACCCCTGTGGAAAACTCCCTGTGGATAACTCAGGACAGGGCGTAGCACCCCGCTACCCGTACGGGTGATAGGGCGCAGCCGAACGGTCGAACGGTCGGACCGCCCAGCCCGGGCCCGACCGGCCGAAAGCAGAAGTGGCCGCCACGGACGGGCCCAGCCCAGTCCGTGACGGCCACTCCGCGCGAGATCTCAGCCCGGATAGATCGGCGCCGACCCTTCCTTGACGATCGTCTGCCACTGCCCCCCGGCCGGCAGCCGTACGATCCCGTCGTCCGAATACGCCACGAGCGGGACCCTGTCGTCCTCGGACGCGGCGATCGCCTTGACGCCCGGCAGGGCCGAGGGCGCCAGACCGTCCGGCGTGGAGCCGTCGACCTGGATGTACCGCAGCTGCAGCACACCCCCCTGCTCACGCCCGACCACGACGAGCCGGCTGTCCCCGGCCCACGACATGGCCGTGACCTCCACCAACGCGGGCGTCGCGGAGCGCAGTTCGAGAACCGAGACCACCGGCTTCTCCCCGGCCTTCTCGTCCCGCTCGATCCTGCCGATGAGCAGGGACTGCTTGCCGTCCTTCTCCACGACGAGCGCTATCCGCACCCCGTCGGCGGCCACCCGCACATCCTTGATGCGGCCGGGCAGCTCCGGGGTCCGCACCTCCACCGGTTGGCCGGCCCCCTGCTCGAGCAGGAGCAGCCGGGGGTCGGTGGGGTTGCGGTCGGCCACCCAGAGGTCGCCGCCGTCGTCCCAGCTCGGCGTCGTCAGCCGGTCGTCGGCGGTGGCGCCGTGGCTCTGCACGACGGGATCCCCGAGCGAACCGCCCGACGCGAGCGACGTGACGTACAGGGACTTGCCGTCCAGACCGACCCCGGCCGCGGAGTGCTCGTCGCGCGAGACCGCGACCGACCGCAGTCCCCTGTCGCCCTGCCCCAGCGCGCCGGGCACCGGAACGGCGCTGGTGCTGGCACTGGCCATGCGCACGAGCCGGTGCTTGCTGTCGAGGAAGTACAGATACTCGAATCGCTTCTCGGAGCCACGCGAGGCGACGGCGTCGCGCTCGGTGAGGTCACACAGCCTCTTGCCGTCGGCACCCTGCAGTTCCACCGAGTCCACCGTGGGCGACAGGTTCTGCAGTGTGAACAGGAGCTGGGTCGCCATCTCACTGCACTTGGTCGACCCGACCCGGGAGGCCTTGTCGTTCAACGGCACCGTCAGCCTGTTCTGGTCGTCGGGCGCCAGCGAGCTGACGCCCTTCTTCAGCGCCGCGCCGGTCGGAAAGCTCGACCTGACCACGGGCCTGAGCCAGCTCGTGGGCCCGCCGAGCAGGGAGCGCACCATCTGCGTCATCGGGTCCACGCGCTTGCGCACGAAGACCGGGTCGGCGACGGCCGCCGGCTGGCCGGTCGACGGGCCGGAGGTGTTCGACGCGAAGTAGTACTTGTTGACGGAGGTGTAGTTGCGCTGGAAGTCGGACTTGCCCATGACGACGCCCTCCGGCAACGCGTCGATGCGCCACTGCTTGGTCTTGGCGTCCTGGGTGAGGTGCACCTTCTTGTTGTAGGGCCCGGCGGCGGGCGAGTACGCCTGCTGCGCGTCGACGGTGGCGACCCTGCTCCCGGCCAGCGTGTACGTGAGGTTGTTGGTGTCCTCCCGGCCGCCCGGCGGGTTGTCCTGATCGCTGCTCGGCCCGTTGGCGAGCACCGTGGTGGACTGCTCGGGCCTCCACTTCCGCGCGGCCCCTGCGGTCAGATACTTGCGCGCCGTGTCGTAGTGCGGATCGTCGCTGGTCAGCGCCTCCAGGAAGCCCTGCACGATCTCCCCGGGCGCAGCGTTGTCCTGGGGCGGCATGGCGAAGACACGCACCTGCGTGTCCTGGCGCGGCGTGGACTCGACGTCCCTCAGGTCTCCGCGGTCGGGCATCGAGGCGCACCCCGCCAGCAGTACGGCACCGCAGGCGGCGTAGGCCGCCGCGCGCACCGGCCGGCGCCGGGCGCCTCCCTCGCGGTCAGCGCCCACGAAATGCCTCCCCTGGCTTGTTCGAGTCTTCCGTGCCGGCTGCCGGCTCGGGCCCGGTGCCGTTCTCTTCGCGCGCCGCGTCGGAGGAGGGTGCGTCGTCCTGGCGGCGTGCGCCTGAGGTGGGCCGGGGCACCACGCGCGCGCCGTTGCCGGGCAGCGCGGTGGGGTCGGCGGCCGGGGACACGGATGCCATCCGCGAGCCGATCTGGGGGCGCGGCGGCAGCGCAGCCTGGCCGCCCGCCTGCTGCACGGGCACCGTGGCCCGCTTGTCCTCGCCGCCGCTCGGCAGACCGGCGTCGTCGAGTCCCCGGTTGCGCCGTGAGTCCTTCGGCTCCAGCGGTATGGGGGATCCGCGCAGCGGCTCGTCCGCGGTGCGCGGCAGCGTCAGCCGGAACTGTGAACCACCGCCCGGCTCGCCCCAGGCCTGCAGCCAGCCGCCGTGCAGCCGTGCGTCCTCCAGGGCGATGGACAGCCCCAGGCCCGTACCACCGGTGGTACGCGCGCGTGCCGGGTCCGCCCGCCAGAAGCGGCTGAAGACACGGGTCGCCTCGCCGGGCTTGAGCCCGACGCCGTAGTCGCGCACCGCGATGGCGACCGCGCCGCCCGCGGCGGCGAGCTTGACGACGACGTCCTTGCCCTCGCCGTGCTCCACGGCGTTGACGACGAGGTTGCGCAGCACCCGCTCCACGCGGCGGGCGTCCGCCTCGGCCACGACGGGCTGCTGGTCGCCGACGACGCGTATCTGCGTGCCCTTGCGCTCGGCGAGCGGCTCGGCCCCGCTGACGACCCGCCGTACGACCTCCCGGAGGTCTATCGGTTCGGCCTCCAGCGCCGCCGCTCCGGCGTCGAAGCGGCTGATCTCCAGCAGGTCCGCGAGCAGCGACTCGAACCGGTCCAGCTGGTCGGCGAGCAGCTCCGCCGACCGTGCGGTCACCGGGTCGAAGTCCTCCCGGGCCTCGTGGATGACGTCGGCGGCCATCCGTACGGTCGTCAAGGGGGTGCGCAGTTCGTGCGACACGTCGGACACGAACCGCCGCTGCATCCTCGACAGGTCCTCCAGCTGCTGGATCTTCAGCTGCAGGTTCTGCGCCATCTTGTTGAAGGCCTCGCCGAGCCGCGCGATGTCGTCCTCGCCGGTGACCTTCATCCGTTCCTGCAGACGCCCGGCCGACAGCCGCTCCGCGATCCCGGCCGCCATTCGCACGGGCGTGACGACCTGCCGCACCACGAGCCAGGCGATGGCCCCGAGGAGTACGACGACGAAGAGCCCGGCGGTTGCGAGCGTGCCCTTGACCAGGCTGAGGGACTTCTCCTCCTGCGTCAGCGGGAAGAGGTAGTACAGCTCGTACGGGTCACCGTTGGGGTCGTTGAGCTTCTTGCCTATGACCAGGGCAGGCTGCGACTCCTTGTCGCTGTCCTTGTAGATGATGCGGGTGTAGCTCTGGGAAGCCACCATGCCGCTGTTGATCCGCGCCCGCAGGTCTTCGGGCACGCTCGACGTCGGGTCGACCTGGCCGGAGGCACGGGGACCGCGCCCACCGCCGCTGTCGTCGCCCGCGGGCAGCGTCACCACGTCGAAAGCGCCCTGGCCACCGCTGGAGAGCGACGAGACGAGCTCGCTCATCCAGGAGATGACGTTCTGGGACTGACGGCCGTCCACACCGGTGCCGTCGTCCGTGGTCCCGGCCGCCGCCTCGTCGGCCTTCTGCTTGGCCACCGCGAACCCGCCGGTGGCCTGGCTCTGCGAGGCCTTCACCTTGGCGTCCAGCAGACCGTTGCGCACCTGACCGATCACGACGAAGCCCAGCAGCAGGACGACACCCAAGGACATCAGCAGCGTCGTGACGACGACCTTGAGCTGGATGTTGCGTCGCCACAGCCGCATGACCGGCAGCAGCGGGCGGCGCACCCAGCGCATGAACAGGCGAAGGACCGGGCTGCCCTGGACCCCGCCCTGCAGCAGCCCGCCCTCGAAGAAGCGGCCCCAGCGCGAACCCGTCGTCTTCCGGCCGACAGGCCGCTCCGGCCTGGCCCCGGACCGGCCGGGGGCCGAAGCGGCACTGTCCCCGGACATGTCAGCTCGGTCCAGCCTTGTAACCGACGCCACGGACGGTCACCACGATTTCCGGCCGCTCCGGGTCCTTCTCGACCTTGGAGCGCAGCCGCTGTACGTGGACGTTCACAAGGCGGGTGTCGGCGGCGTGGCGATAGCCCCACACCTGCTCCAGGAGCACCTCGCGCGTGAACACCTGCCACGGCTTGCGGGCCAGCGCGACCAGCAGGTCGAACTCCAGCGGCGTCAGAGCGATCGACTGCCCGTCCCGCTTCACGGAGTGACCGGCCACATCGATGACCAGGTCACCTATGGCGAGCTGCTCCGGCGCGGGCTCCTCCGACCTCCGCAGCCGCGCCCGGATCCGGGCCACCAGCTCCTTCGGTTTGAAGGGCTTCACGATGTAGTCGTCGGCGCCCGACTCCAGGCCCACGACGACATCCACGGTGTCGCTCTTCGCCGTGAGCATCACGATCGGCACGCCCGACTCCGCGCGGATGAGACGGCACACCTCGATGCCGTCCCGGCCCGGCAGCATCAGGTCGAGCAGCACCAGGTCGGGCTTGGTCTCACGGAATGCGGCCAGCGCCTTGTCGCCGTCGGCTACGAAAGACGGCTCAAAACCTTCACCACGCAGCACGATGCCGAGCATCTCGGCCAGTGCGGTGTCGTCGTCGACGACAAGGACTCGTCCCTTCATAAACGACATCATCCCATTCTCGTAACAGTGACAGGCGTGCTGGTGAGGAGGGTCACTGGCCCGTGACGATAGTCGTACGCGACCGTCACTGTCTGCCCACGGGACCAGACGCGGAGGCCCTGAGGGCATATGTCGGGGTTCAAGGTCACGGTGCGACGGTGACCGGCTCGCAACGGCGCCGCCTCGCTCTCGGGGCTCCTGCCCTCAGTCGAGTGTCACCCCGCGGGACCTTCCGCACAGCTCGGCGAGCGCCTCGGCCGTCACAGGAGAAACGGCGCCCTCCTCGGTGACGATCGCCGTCACCAGCTCGGGCGGCGTCACATCGAACGCCGGGTTGTAGGCCTGGGTCCCCAGCGGTGCCACCGGAATCCCGCCCCCCACTCCCGTCACCGCCACCTGGGGCGCTGTGACCTCGGTCACTTCATATCCGGGGCGCTGCTCGACCTCGATGGACGCCCCGTCCGGCGTGTCCGGATCCACCGTCGTCACGGGCGCCACCACGATGAACGGCACATGGTGGTACCGCGCCAGCACCGCGAGCGGATAGCTCCCCACCTTGTTCGCCACCGAACCGTCGGCAGCGATGCGGTCCGCCCCTATCAGCACCGCGTCCACCTCCCCCGCCGCGAACAGCGAACCGGCCGCGTTGTCGGTGAGCAGGGTGTACGCCATGCCGCTGCGGGCCGCCTCGTACGCCGTCAGCCGAGCCCCCTGCAGCAGCGGACGCGTCTCGTCCACCCACAGGCGCCGCAGCTGTCCTGCCCGGTGCGCGGCGAGCGCCACCGCGAACGCCGTGCCCTCACCGCCCGACACCAGCGATCCGGAGTTGCAGTGCGTGAGGATCCGGTGCCCGCCACCGGGAAGCAGTTCGTCGAGCAGTGCCAGCCCGTGCCCCGCCATCCGCGCGCTCGCCTCGGCGTCCTCCCGGTGCAGCACCCGCGCCGCCGCCAGTGCCGCCGCGGCCGCCTGCCGGGCGGACCCGCCCTTGGCGAGCGCGGCCTGGTGAGCGGACCGGGCCCGGCGCACGCCGACGGAGAGGTTCACCGCGGTGGGCCGGGCAGCCTCGAGCGCCCTCCCCGCCTCCTCCACGTCGAAGCCCCGCGCCGCGGCGAGGGCGACGCCGTACGCGCCGGCGATACCCAGTACCGGCGCCCCGCGCACGGCGAGCGTACGGATCGCCTCGACCAGCGCCGGCGCGTCCGTGCACACCAGCTCGACCTCCTCGGCCGGCAGCCTCGTCTGGTCGAGAAGGACCAGTACAGGCCCTTCGGGCGGTTCCTCCCATCGGATCGTCGGTATCCCCGTCGGCCTCTTGTCCTCGCCGGTTTGCGCGTACTGATCAGCCATGCGGTCAGTCTGCCCCGTCCCCGGCGGACAATTGAAGGTGTGCAGCCCCTACCGCGGCCGGTCTCCCGGTGACCACCCCATGGCACGATGGCTGCCAACCTGCCGCCGCGACCGCGGACGAGCACCGTGAAGGAGCTTTGATGAAAGACACTCCGGGCTGGGCCTCGCCCGGATCCGCCGCGTCCGACGGGCAGGAACCCGGCGCGACCGGCCCTGCCGAACCCGCCGACCGACCCGGCCCCGCACAGCCCGGCGAACAGCCTGGCGCGGGCCCACAGGACGCCGGCCCGAAGTGGTCCAAGGAGCAGCCGCCACCTGGCCAGTGGTCCGCGCCCACCGGCGCCCCGGCCCCGGGGCAGGCACCGCCGCCACCGCCGCCCGGTCCGGGCTGGGGCGGCCAGCACCCCGGCGGCGGCCACGGAGGTTACGGAGGCCCCGGCGGATACGGCACCCCCGGTGGCTACGGAGGTCCAGGCGGATACGGCGCCCCCGGCGGATACGGGGCCTGGGGTGGTGGCTGGGGCGGACCGCCGCCTGCGGCCAAGCCCGGTGTGATCCCGCTGCGCCCGCTCGGCGTGGGCGAGATCCTCGACGGCGCCGTCTCCACGATGCGCACCTACTGGCGGACGGTCCTCGGCATTTCGCTGACCGTCGCCGTGGTCACGGAGACCCTTGTCGTCCTGCTGCAGCGCTTCGTCCTGAACGACAGCGCGAGCACCGACGTCCTCAACGACCCGAACGCCCCCCTGCGCGACGTCACCCGCGCCATGAGCGATGCCATGCTCAGCTCGGGCGTCGTGCTCCTCATCTCCATGGTCGGCACGATCATCGCGACCGCGCTGCTCACGACCGTCACCAGCCGCGCCGTCCTCGGCAAGTCGGTGACCACCGGGGAAGCCTGGCGCGACGCCCGCCCGCAGGTCCCCAGACTGTTCGGCCTGATCTTCCTGCTGCTGCTCATCGCCGTCGGCGTGGTGCTCTGCGGCGCACTGCCCGGCATCCTCGTGGTGGTGGCCGGCGAAGGAGGCGCCGGTGCGGCCCTCGCCGCCCTCGGTATCCTCGGCGCCGCCATCGTCGCCCTCTGGCTCATGATCCGCTTCTCCCTCGCCTCGCCCGCTCTGATGCTGGAGAAGCAGGGCATCCTGAAGTCGATGAGCCGCTCCGCGAAGCTGGTCCGCGGCTCCTGGTGGCGGGTCTTCGGCATCCAGCTGCTCGCCGGGATCATCGCGAACATCGTCGCTTCGATCATCGTCATCCCCTTCGCCGCGCTCGCCGCCGCGCTCAGCGGTGAGGGAGTCTCCAACCTCCTCAACGGCAACAGCGGCCACCTGGGCTGGACGTTCCTCATCGTCAGCGGGATCGGCTCCGTGATCGGCTCCATGATCACGTTCCCGATCACGGCCGGCGTGACCGTGCTCCTCTACATCGACCAGCGCATCCGCCGCGAGGCCCTCGACCTCGAACTGGCCCGCGCCGCCGGTGTCCAGGGCTACAGCGGCACCCCCGGCACCACACCGGGGAGCTGATGCCGCGGTGAGTCTGGCGGGGGGAGTCCTCACAACGGCGCCGGTCCTGCAGCGCGCCGCCGGATCGGCCGTACGAAGCCTGCTGCGCGCCGGCGACACGGCCGTGCTCGCACTGGCCCGCTCGGGCGACGAGCCGCCGGTGACCATCCCACGCGATCCGGCGCGTGAGGCGGCACGGCGCGAGCTGTCCAAGCGGATGTACCACGAGAACGACCCCGGCCTGTTCCAGCGGGCCCTGGACACGTTCTGGAACTGGCTCGACCGGCTGTTCAGCGCCGCCTCGGCGGCGACGCCCGGAGGCGGGGTGGGCCTCTTCGTCGTGGTCCTGGCCGTCGTCGCGGTCCTGGCGGCACTGTGGTGGCGCCTGGGCACCCCGCGCCGCCAACCCGGCTCCGCCCCAGCCCTGTTCGACGACCGCCCCCGCAGCGCCGCCGAACACCGAGCGGCCGCCGAGGCACACGCCGCCCAGGGCCACTGGAACCAGGCCGTCCAGGAGCGGATGCGGGCCATCGTCCGCGCCCTCGAGGAGCGCGCCCTGCTCGACATCCGCCCCGGCCGCACGGCCGACGAAGCGGCAGCGGAAGCCGGCCGCAGCCTGCTCTCCCACACCGACCGGCTGCGGGCCGCAGCCCGGGAGTTCGACGACGTGACGTACGGCGGACGCAGGGCGGGCGAGCAGTCGTACCACCGCATCGCCGAACTCGACCGTGACCTGGAAGGCACCAAGCCGGTCCTCGTGAGCAGCGCCAACAGCACGGCCCACAACACCCGCCAGGGGGCCGCCGAATGACCACCGGGGCCACCACGCTCCCGTCCACCTCGGCCTCGCCCACCCCCCGCCAGGTGTGGACCCGCGCCCGAGGTGTCATCCTCGCCCTCGTGCTCCTGCTGGTCGGTGCCGTCGCGATCGCCGTCGTCCACTCCGACGTCCGGCACGGTGCCCTCGATCCGCGCTCCGTCGATCCGTACGGCAGCCGCGCCGTTGCCCAACTCCTCGCCGAGCGCGGCGTGTCCACACGCGTGGTCGGCACCCTGGACGAGGCCCGCGCCGCGGTCGGCCCGGACACCACTCTCCTGGTTGCCGTCCCCGACCTGCTGACGCATCGTCAACAGGCCCAACTGCACTCCGCGACCGCCCACTCCGGAGGGCGCACCGTCCTCGTCGCCGCCGGCAGTTGGTCCGTCGAACGGCTCGCACCCGGCGTCACCGCCGACCCCGCCACCAGCCTCGACACCGCCCTCTCCCCCGACTGCACCCTGCCCGCCGCCCAGCGGGCGGGATCCGCCGACACGGGCGGCATCCGCTACACGACCGTCCACCTCGACGCCGACTCGTGCTACCCCAGCGAACGTCTGGCCACCCTGCTGCGCGTCCCCGCCACGTCCGGGGGCGGCGACACCGTCGTCCTCGGCGCGCCCGACATCCTCTACAACGACCGCCTCGACAAGCAGGGCAACGCCTCGCTCGCGCTCCAACTCCTCGGCTCCCGCCCCCATCTGGTCTGGTACCTCCCCTCGCTCTCCGACACCTCGGCCACCGACACGGGCGACCACAAAGGCTTCTTCGACCTGCTGCCGTCCGGCTGGCTCTGGGGCACGCTGCAGCTCTTCGTCGCCGCCGCCCTGGCCGCCCTCTGGCGGGCACGCCGGCTCGGCCCGCTCGTGCCCGAAAAACTCCCCATCGCGATCCGCGCCTCCGAAGCCGCCGAAGGCCGCGCCCGCCTCTACCGCAAGGCCAACGCCCGCGACCGTGCTTCCGCCGCCCTGCGCTCGGCCACCCGCACCCGCCTGGCCCCGCTCGTCGGCGTCCCCGTCGCCCAGGCGCACGCGCCCGAGGCTCTGCTCCCCGCCCTGTCCGCCCATCTCCACGGCGACGGACAGACCTTGCACTCCCTGCTCTTCGGCCCGCCACCCGGCGACGACCCAGCCCTGATCGCACTCTCCGACCAACTCGACGCCCTCGAAAGAGAGGTACGCCGTTCATGATGGCCCCGACCACTGACAACGCCGGGTACGCCGGGAATCCGGGCAGCGCCCGTGCCTCCCTGGAAGCCCTGCGCGCCGAGATCGCCAAAGCCGTGGTCGGCCAGGACCCCGCCGTCACCGGCCTCGTCGTCGCCCTCCTCTGCCGCGGACACGTTCTCCTTGAAGGAGTCCCCGGAGTGGCCAAAACGTTGCTCGTCCGCGCACTCGCGTCCGCACTCGAACTCGAGACCAAGCGAGTCCAGTTCACCCCGGACCTGATGCCGAGTGATGTGACGGGCTCCCTGGTCTACGACACGCATACCGCGGAGTTCTCCTTCCAGCCCGGCCCGGTCTTCACCAACCTCCTCCTCGCCGACGAGATCAACCGCACTCCGCCGAAGACCCAGTCGTCCCTCCTGGAAGCCATGGAGGAACGCCAGGTCACGGTCGACGGCACCCCCCGTCCGCTCCCCGAGCCGTTCCTGGTCGCCGCGACGCAGAACCCGGTCGAGTACGAGGGCACGTACCCCCTTCCGGAAGCCCAACTCGACCGCTTTCTCCTCAAACTGACGATCCCTCTGCCGTCCCGGCAGGACGAGATCGACGTCCTCACCCGCCACGCCGAGGGCTTCAACCCACGCGACCTGCGCGCCGCCGGGATGCGCCCGGTCGCGGGGCCCGCCGATCTGGAGGCCGCCCGGGCCGCGGTCGCCAAGACCACGGTCTCCCCCGAGATCACCGCCTACGTGGTGGACATCTGCCGCGCGACCCGCGAATCGCCGTCCCTCACCCTCGGTGTGTCACCACGCGGGGCCACCGCCCTGCTCGCGACCTCCCGTGCCTGGGCCTGGCTGACCGGCCGCGACTATGTGATCCCCGACGATGTGAAGGCCCTCGCCCTGCCCACCCTCCGCCACCGCGTGCAGCTGCGCCCTGAGGCGGAGATGGAAGGTGTGACGGCCGACGCCGTCATCAACGCGATCCTCGCCCACGTCCCGGTCCCCCGCTGATGGCGCTCACCGGACGTGCCGCCCTCCTCGCGGCCCTCGGCTCGATCCCCGTCGGCATCTGGGAGCCCGGCTGGGCGGGCATCCTCGCGGTGAACGCCCCGCTGGCCGTAGCGTGCGCGTGCGACTTCGCGCTCGCGGCGCCCGTACGCCGCCTCGTGCTGACCCGCTCCGGCGATACCTCCGCACGCCTGGGCGAGACCGCCGACGTGACACTCACCGTCACCAATCAGTCCCGCCGTCCCCTGCGCGCCCAGCTGAGGGACGCCTGGCCGCCCAGCAGCTGGCAGCCGGGCACGGAGGTCGCTGCCTCCCGCCACCATCTGACAATGCCGGCGGGCGAACGCCGACGCGTGACGACCCGCCTGCGCCCCACACGCCGCGGCGACCACCAGGCCGACCGCGTGACCATCCGCTCCTACGGCCCCCTCCGGCTCTTCTCCCGTCAAGGTGCCCACAAGATTCCCTGGACGGTACGGGTCCTGCCCCCGTTCACCAGTCGCAAGCACCTTCCCTCGAAACTCGCCCGATTGCGGGAACTGGACGGCCGTACCAGTGTCCTGACCCGCGGCGAGGGCACGGAATTCGACAGCCTGCGCGAGTACGTCCCCGGTGACGACACCCGCTCCATCGACTGGCGCGCCACGGCTCGCCAGTCCACGGTGGCCGTACGCACCTGGCGCCCCGAACGCGACCGCCACATCCTTCTGGTCCTCGACACCGGCCGCACCTCCGCGGGCCGTGTCGGCAACGCCCCGCGCCTGGACGCTTCCATGGACGCGGCGCTTCTCGTCGCGGCACTCGCGTCCCGCGCCGGCGACCGCGTGGACCTCCTCGCATACGACCGCCGAGTCCGCGCCCTGGTCCAGGGCCGCGCTGCGGGCGACGTCCTCCCTGCCCTGGTCAACGCCATGGCAACGCTCGAACCGGAACTCGTCGAGACGGACGCACGCGGCCTCACCGCCATGGCCCTGCGCACAGCTCCCCGGCGCTCCCTGATCGTGCTGCTCACCGCCCTCGATGCCGCCCCGATCGAAGAGGGCCTGCTGCCGGTGCTCTCACAGCTCACCCAGCGCCACACAGTTGTGCTGGCGTCGGTGGCTGATCCGCACATCGCCCGTATGGCGACGGCTCGCGGAAGTGCAGACGCGGTATACGAGGCCGCGGCGGCCGCTCAGGCCCAGGCGGAGCGGCAGCGCACGGCCGAACAGCTCCGCCGTCATGGCGTCACCGTCGTCGACGCAACACCGGACGACCTGGCTCCGGCCCTGGCTGATGCATACCTGGCTCTGAAGGCGGCCGGCCGGCTCTGATCCCGTCCTGATCCCGCTCCACAATCCCGTCCCCATGACGCGAGGAGCGGGGCGGCATTAACCCTGAACGCAGAAAACCCCCGCACCGGAGGTGCGGGGGTTTTCCCAAGATTTGTTCGGCGGCGTCCTACTCTCCCACAGGGTCCCCCCTGCAGTACCATCGGCGCTGTGAGGCTTAGCTTCCGGGTTCGGAATGTAACCGGGCGTTTCCCTCACGCTATGACCACCGAAAC